>NZ_CAUBSM010000026.1:0-2841 GCF_958438645.1 uncultured Megamonas sp. | reverse complement strand
TGTTTGAGCAAAGCGAGTTTAGAGCGTTATAGACATAATTTTATAATTGACAAAGGAAAATTGATATCCGGGAGGTAGAGTTCTTTTGTTACTTTTCTTGCTCATGAAAGAAAAGTAAGCAATATCTTTATTTTAGCATATTTTTTTAGAAGATATGAAAATTAATTTTAGGATAGAGGTGTATGATTTGACTTCAAGAAGAATTATGTATTATTTACAGGCTTTTAAGATTTTAGCACTAGGATATTGGCGTTCTGAACAAAAATGGAAAGCTTACGCTATCTTAGCTGTAGTTTTGGTTTTGAATTTAGCCAGTGTATTTTTAACAGTGCTTGTAAACGATTGGTATAAAGAATTTTGGGATGTATTGCAAGCCTATGAATTTGATGGTTTTTGGTATTTAGTGGGCAAATTTTCCTTAATTGCGGCTATTTATATCGCCATTGGTGTGTATTCTGTGTATCTACAGCAATTATTGCAGATCAAATGGCGTGAATGGCTCACGGATAAATATTTAGCAAAATGGATGGAAAACAGGGCTTATTATAAGTTGAAATTGATGGGAAAAGATATGGATAACCCCGATCAGCGTATTTCTGAAGATATCGATCAATTTGTATCTTTGACTTTATCTTTAACTATTGGCCTTGTGCGACAATTGATAACTTTGGTTGCATTTACGGTGATCTTATGGAATTTATCGGGAATTATCACTGTGCCTATTGGCAGTTATGAATTCACTGTTTATGGTTATATGGTTTGGTTATCTTTGATATATTCTATTATAGGTACGTATCTCACACATAAAGTAGGTAGAGCACTCATTAATTTAAATTATGAACAGCAAAAATATGAAGCTGATTTTCGTTTTGCGATGATGCGTGTCAGAGAAAATACAGAGTCTATCGCTTTTTATCGCGGGGAAAAACCTGAATTAGAGAATTTTTTGACTAGATTTAAAATTGTAATTGGCAATTTCCGCGATATCATGACGCGTCAAAAAATCTTAAATGGATTTACAGCTGGTTATACTCAATTGGCGATAATTATTCCGTTGTTATTAGCTGCACCGCGTTGGTTTGCTAAAGAAGTGCAAGTGGGCTGGATTATGCAGGTATCCAATGCTTTTGGACAGGTACAAGGTGCGATGTCTTATTTTGTTGATGCGTATACAACTATAGCCCAGTGGTGTTCTGTAGTTCGTCGTCTTGATGGTTTTAATCGTCATGTAGATGAAGCATTGGCTCTGAAATCAGATTTGCATATGGAAAAAGCTTCTGCAATGCAAGTGGGCTTGAAAAATGTAGATGTTTTTCTTCCTAATAAGAATAAAGATATTTTAATTAAGGATTGTACAGTGGATTTAATGGAATATCAGTCATTACTTATCATGGGGGCTTCTGGCGTAGGAAAATCCACTTTGCTTAGAACACTTGCAGGTCTTTGGCCTTATGCAAAAGGTGATGTTTATTTGCCACGAGAGGCAGAATTTTTATTTTTACCGCAAAGACCGTATTTACCACTTGGCAGTTTAAGACAAGCTATTGCTTATCCAGTAGTAGAAGAGGTCTTAAGTGCAAATTATACTGATGAAGAAATAAAAGAAATACTCATAGCTTGTAAGTTGGAAGCCTTGGTAGATAAATTGGATATTGTTGATGATTGGAGTCGAATTTTATCTTTAGGTGAACAGCAAAGAATAGCTTTTGCGAGAATTTTATTATATAAACCTAAATTTGTATTTTTAGATGAGGCAACATCAGCCCTTGATGAGGAATTAGAAGGTAAATTATATGATATGTTAAAGATGTATTTACCAAATACGAGAATAATAAGTATCGCTCATCGCAGTAGTTTGATATGTAAACATCAAGCTATTTTAAAATTAAAAGAGAAAGGTTGCTGGGAAATTCATGAATAATCAAGAAGTTGAAGTGAAGTTAGAAATTAAAGATAAAGCCCAAATAGAAAATATACGCAAATTCTTGCAAGAAAATGAAAGACAAAGACTGCAAAATATAGTGATGAAGGCTATTTATTATGATACTGAGGAAAAATTTTATCAAAAACATAAAATTGCCTATCGTGTACGACAAGAGAATGATTGTTTCGTAGCAACGTACAAATCGGGAAAAGTAAACACACAAGGCGTTTTTGAACGCGTAGAAATTAATAAGAAAGTAACAAATTTAGATGCAGATATAAGTGTGTTTGCAGATGTAGATGAAGTCTGGAATTTAATCAAGGAGACTAAAGATAAAAAATTCATGCCGATTGTAATAACTGATTTTGTGCGTGAATGTATGGAAATAAATTGGTTGAACTCAAGAGTAGAAATAGCGTTAGATCTTGGATTTGTGCAAGGAAATAAAAGAAAATCTCCTATTTGTGAGGTAGAGATAGAGTTAAAATCTGGACGAATTGAAGATTTATTATCTCTAAAAAATGAACTTAGTGAAAAATTTAATTTAGAACTTTCGACAGTCAGCAAGTATAAAAAAGGATTGATTTTAGCAGAGCAAATTTAATGCTCTGCTTTTTTTTTAAATTTTTAAAAATTTTTTTGGATTTTAGCAGGATTTACAAAATTTATATAGAATTGTAATACTGTCAAATGAAAATGTAACGAATTTTATTTATTTGAGAAGTTTCTATAAGAAAAGGGGTTGTGTAAATTTATTTAATCTAAATTTTATAAAATGTACGACAATTGTTAAGATTGTTAAGTTTTTATGAGTAATTTGTTATATTTATGTAAATTTTAATAGTTTTTATAGATTAATTCCTGCATTTTTATCTAAATTGACAAAATGTGTAAACTATGTTTATTTTTTCAGGAGG
>NZ_CAUBSM010000025.1:0-3559 GCF_958438645.1 uncultured Megamonas sp. | reverse complement strand
TGTCTATCTCTACGTACATATTTCTATATACGCTGACTATTTTGTTTGCCTAACTTATGATTAAAATCACAAGTGTGCGGCTCACAATAATCAATACGCACTACCTGTTGACTTACTGTAGCTCTACCACCTGCAATAACACGTGTTTTAGTGATGGTCTTACGGTTTTGGTCACAAAACATACCATCTGTATTTACAGCATTTTCTTCTAATATCTGTTTTAAATTTAAAGCACCTTTATCTTCACCTAAAATGCCTACAGCAAATGCTTTTCCACCCAATGTCGCCACATTATTGACTACATTAGCAGCACCGCCAGCTACAGTTTTTTCTTCTGTCTCTATCAATACTAATACTGGTGCTTCACGAGAAATACGAGAAATATCCCCTTTTAAATATATATCAGCAATCATATCACCGATAATTAAAATACGTTTTCCTTTAAATTTCTCTACAAAATCAATTAATTCTGGCTTCATATATTCACCTTTTTTCCATTAGTACTTCCATCAATATCTTATAAACTATCTATATCTTAGAAATTCAAGAAATTAAAATGTAAACTCCATTTATCTTTCTTTTCTTCATATTTTAATTCTGTCTGTACACAATGCCAATCATGATACCAATAATAATCTAAATCTCTCAATCTAAGCTGCTCTGAAGCATCATATCCTGTTGCTACTACAATGCGGTTTTTATCATCGATAGTATAACTCAATCCTGCTGATACTTTTTTAGAATAATCTTCTAGTCCATATTGGAATAAAGTATTTTCCGCACTAACTCTTGAATAGTGATATCCTGTATATGCTACTAATCTATCTGTCAATTCACCCAATAAAGTCACATCATAATACAAACTATTATAATTACTATTATCATAATCTTCATAAACTAAACGATAACCAATACTTGGATATAATCTAAATTTACCTTCAGTATCTAAATCTATCGGATCATGATGAAGTGATAAATTATGTTCACGGTGCCAACTTTTAATATTGTTCTCTTCCCATAAACCATATTCATTATAAAGATTAAAACTAAGAGGTGTATCACCTATTCTATGTCCATAATTATAAATATAGGCAATATCTTTCTCTAACCAACGATCATCATCATCTTCATATTTACCATTTTCTACTTTAAAAGTACCACCTGCATTATTCCATGCCACACCATAAATATTTCTCATATCATGTTTAGTGGTATATCTTAAATCCGCATAAGCATTTACTTTATCTGCCAATGGTACATCCAAATTATAACCAATAGAAAGGCCATCATCTTTATTTATGCGAATACGAAAAGGAATCCATTGATTATTGCCATCACTATTAGCTCCAATTTTCGTACTATATTCTTTTGTCTGGTAAATAACTTGTCCTTTAATCAAAAATTTAGCATTGTAAGCCACCATATGATCATCTGGATAAATTTCAATTTTATCAGCAGTCAAGCAATAATCTGGTTTTTTCGCAGGACAACGCGTCATCGTTCCATTATAGATTATATAATAATCAGGATAAAATTCCACTTGTTCTCCTGAGATATATCTATTGTCAACACGACCTTTTACGTTATTCATCACGCCAGTTTTTTCATTATAATTATATTTTGTTTTCTCACTATTGATATCAAGTGTTGGATTAGCTACTTGCATGACATGAGCTTTAACAGGAATATCTACATCTCCTGTATTTAAATTACCATTAGCATCTTCAGTGGTCATTCGTGAATAATTTTGCGTAATTTTTACATTACCTTTACCATAAACTTCACCAGTCACTGAATTATACATAATGTCATTGCCTTCAAAGATAATCGGTGCTTGATTTGGATCTTGTATAACAATTCCTTCTTTTTCATATTGAGCATCTAATTCTGCTTTAAAATCATTAATAGCTTTATTTTTTTCTTTATCTCTAGCTTCACGACGTTGATCTTCAACATAATTTAAAATCTCTACATCTGTATCTGAAGCAAATACAGGCTGACTATATGTACATAAAGATAATGCACTAAATGAAATTGCCCATAATACTTTTTTCTCTATTTTCATTAAAAATTTCACCTATCTTAAAATAATTTTAACTAAATATGCTTAGATTATTATACCATGATAATATCTTCTTTGCCGAATTACTTTTCACTAAAATCTAAAAGGACTCTACATTTATTGCAGAGTCCTTTTTATTTATCTATTATATTTTTCCACTAAAGATTTTAGATACATTGCTTTTTCATCCGTCAATGCACCTTTATGCATACGCCAGCCCCAGTTACTGCCGACTGTACCTGGTAAATTCATTCTAGCATCACTATCTAAACCTAAAACATCTTGCATTGGCAATATCGCCATTTTAGATGCACTAGCATATGCTAATTTTAGCAAATTATCCAATAAATTTTCATCATCATCAACATTAACTTGCAATAAATCTGCAAGGATTGCTTTATCTTGAGGTGATATATCTTCTTTGAGCCAACCTAAAGTCGTATTGTTATCATGTGTACCTGTATAAACGATACTATTTTTAGGACTGATGAAATTTAACTTGTGATATTTATTTGCATATAATTCAAATTGTAATACCTTCATGCCAGGGAAATTACAACTATTTTTCAAAGCTTCAACCTCTGGAGTAATCACACCTAAATCTTCAGCAATGATCGGTACATCTCCTAAATATGCTTTGATTTTATCAAATAAATCTTTTCCTGGGCCTTTAACCCACTTGCCAACACGAGCCGTTGTAGCAGTACCGGCAACTTCCCAATAAGCTTCAAACCCGCGGAAATGGTCAATGCGAACTATATCTACTAAATTCAATAATGTAGCTATGCGTCTACGCCACCAACTATAATCATCTCTTTGCATTACATTCCAAAGATAATGTGGATTACCCCAAAGTTGTCCATCTGCACTGAAATAATCTGGTGGTACTCCAGCTGCCGATTTCAAGGTACCATCAGCATTTAAATTAAATAAATCTTGATGTACCCATACATCAGCACTATCATGTGATGGGAAAATAGGAACATCGCCGACTATCTGTATGCCTTTTTCATTTGCATAAGCATGTAAATCCTGCCACTGTTTAAAGAAAATATATTGTTTAAACTTAGCATACGCAATATCTTGTGCCAAAGATATTCTGCAAGATTCTAATGCCTGTGGCTTACGCAATTTTATATCGATATTCCATTCATACCATGGCAAACCTTTATAATATTTCTTCAAAGCCATAAATAAAGCATAATCATCAAGCCAATAACTTTGTTCCTGACAAAAAGCTGTATAGTCTGCATCTGCTACAAAATTAGCAAAAGCCTTCGTTAAGATTTTTTCTTTATAGGCTTCTACTTTTACAAAATCGACTCTCTGAACCTCCCACGACTAAAGTCGCAGGGTTCTCGGTCAAGTATTCTAACGAATACAGTATCTCCGAGCTATCCCCATAGTTCCTACGGTTCTTGTATATGTTATTCAAGATTAAACTATGTTTAATATTCTTAATCCTTCATCTCTAATATTTATAGCTGCATTTACATC
>NZ_CAUBSM010000024.1:0-4816 GCF_958438645.1 uncultured Megamonas sp. | reverse complement strand
AAATGCTTGGTTCAATCCACTTAAACTCATAAGAGAAGCATTTTTGCTTTTTATTTTGGTGAATTTGTTTTTTTGCATTTCTTCTTCTGTGCAGTTTTCAAAGATCAATAATGGTGGGCCTAACTAGACTTGAACTAGTGACCTCACGCTTATCAGGCGTGCACTCTAACCAGCTGAGCTATAGGCCCATATTCTTATGTTCAAGCCGTTTGGCTTTTTTCTTGTTGGCTCACGAGCCAGCTTCTATAGTATATTAAATAATGAGCATCTTGTCAACACTTTTTTTTAACTTTTTTTAGTTTTTTTATAAAAACTTACAAAAGCTTTATATTATAAGCCTTTTTAATCATGAAAAAGTGTTTTTTCTTTTACTTTTTTATGCTAAAATCTATTTAAAAATTATTTTATGATTATTCTAGAGGTTATATTATGTCAAAACTTATCAATAAAATATTGTTGATCATGTCAACAATACTTATTTTATTTGTTGTATTATTCAGTATAACATTTGGCTATTTATTTCTACAGCATTCCCAAAATATAGAAAATAGCCGCTTAGAGAGCACCGCTCTATCTATAGCAGATATCTTAAGTAAATCAACTGGTAATTATCCACTAGCCAATATTTATAATTCCAACATATTACAATTAGTAAATATTTTAGAACAAGGTGAAATTTGGTTAGTTGATAAAGACACTTTGCAAATAATTGGTTGTCGTTTTAATCCTGCACTCAATTATAATCAGCTTTCTGCTCCAGCTGCTAATGATTTACAAAATGTCTTAAACGGTCAAAATATTCGCACCCAAGATTTTGATATCTATACGCAGCCACAATATACTACTGTCGGTGTTCCTATATATAATAGCGAAGGTAATATCAAAGGAGCTTTACTTTTACATAGCAAACTCCCTACGTTAAAATTCAGTTGATATGATGGTATTGCTCTATTACTATTCTGTTCGGTAATTTTATTTGTAATTTTAATGTTCTTACTAAAAATTTTAATAAAAAGATATGTTTTACCTTTAGAAATACTAAATCAATTTATTGAAAAAATTTTACAACACAATTATACGTCACATATAAAGACAAAATCTGATGATGAAATATCTCAATTAGCTCAAAATTTAAATCATCTTTCAATTTATGTGCAAAATCTTGAGACTACATCTAAAGAAAAAGCTCAATCTGATAACAATCTAATCATCAAAACTGCATATAAATTACACACACCATTAAAAGAATTAAAACATAATATTCAAGAACTCACTAAGAAAAAACATTTAACTAATGATCCGCTTTGCAAACAAATGCAAAAAAATATTGAAAAACTCGATATGATTGCTAATAATCTTTTGGATTTATCTCAATTGGATAATCAAGATTTCACCTTAAAAAAAGATCTATTAAATCTGATAGAAATTTTACAAGACAGTATCAAAGCACGTGAAAAAATGGCTAAAGAACAAAAAATAAAAATTAAATTGGATATTGATTTAGCTAAAGAAATCATCTTATTCACAGGAGATAATAACCGCCTAAAACAGATGTTCTGTGAAACCTTGGACAAAGCCCTTCAAATATATCCTCAAAATAGTGATTTAATCATTAAAGTTTTAGAAGACACCAATAATTACTATATATATATACAAAATAATAATAATGAAATATCAGTTGAACATCTACCTGATATGTTCCCTCAATTTTATCAAACAACAGAAGATGACAGTATCTTCAATAGTATTGAGATAAAAATCGCTCAACATCTGGCAAATTTGCACCAAATAAAATTGACTACTGAAAAGCAATCTGATAAATACACTACTTTTAAATTTACTATTACTAAATAAATACTGTATAAGACATAAACAAAAAACTCATTTCCATATGTATCATATTGCATATAGAAATGAGTTTTTTATTATTTTGCCAATATAAAAATTTTATCCGACGGCAATTTTACCCATATTTCATCGCCAATCTTTTTATTGTTTTGCCAATATTTCTTTTCTACTTCTAAGCGAATAGCCGATAATGATTGAGGTTTTCTCAACATTATCACTATGCTAAATATATTTTCGATCAATTCTTCAATAATAAAATTCTCCACATTTATATCTTTTTGCCTTATTTGATCTTCATCATCAATTACTATCAATTCATGAGCTCTAATACCTATATATTTATCATCATCTTTAATAGACACTTTCACTGCTAAATCAATATTCCAATCGATTGCTCTACATCTAAATTCATCAATTTTTATTATGCGTGAATGATTTTTACAACCACTCAATTTAGAAGCAGCCAATGTATTTGGCTTTTCAAATAGTTCTTTTTTCGTACTGGCAGATACGATTTTGCCTTGAGACAAAACTACTATATCATCACAAAAACGATAAATTTCATCTCTATTATGCGAAACAAATAACACATTTTTTCCATATAATCTTAAAATCTTAGCAAGTTCTAATTCAACTTGCCATTTTAAAAAATCATCTAAGGCTGAAAATGGTTCATCTAACATCAATATATCTGGTTCTGATGCAAATATTCTTGCTAGTGCCACTCTTTGTTGTTGTCCACCTGATAAATTTCTAGGATAAGCTTTTTGCAAATCTTCCAAATGAAAAACTTTTAAATATTTATCTATGATTTTTTGTCTATCCTCTTTATTTTTTATACCCACTGCAATATTTTCCTTAACATTCATATGTGGAAATAAAGCATAATTCTGAAATAAATATCCTATATTTCGCTTTTGAGGAGATAAATTGATCTTTTTTTCACTGTCAAATAAAACTCTACCATTGAGAATTATTTTGCCTTCATCCGGTGTTTCTATACCAGCTATACATTTTAGCGTCATACTTTTTCCACAACCAGACGCACCTAATACTCCTAAAATTCCTTTATTCGTATTAAATTTCACATCCAAAGTAAAATCAGAATAATACTTTTTTATTGCTACTTCTAAGGCCATTTAATCCACCTCAATTATTAACTCGTTGTTGCTTTTTCAACCAATAATTCATCACTACCATGACTATCAAGGATACTACAATAATTATACCAGCCCAGACAAAAGCTGTTTCCTGGTCATTTGCCTGCACAGCAGAGTAAATTGCCGTTGACATTGTCTGCGTTTTTCCTGGAATATTTCCTGCAAGCATAATTGTCGCCCCAAATTCGCCTAAAGCTCTAGCAAAAGATAAAATTGCTCCTGCCAAAATTCCCGTTTTGGCTAAAGGTAATATAATTTTCCAAAAAATTCTTTCTTCACTCATGCCTAAAGTTCTTGCTGCAAATATTAAATCTTTATTAATCTGCTCAAAAGCTCCACGCGTTGTTCTATACATCAATGGAAAAGACACCACGACCGCTGTAATTACTGTAGCTGGCCATGAAAAAATTATATTGATATCAAATAGATTTAAAAATTGTCCAATAAAACTATTTTTTCCTAAAAAAAGCAATAAAAAAAACCCTACTACTGTTGGTGGCAAAACTAATGGTAAAGTGATAATACCATCAATAAAACCTTGATATTTTTTTAATTTACAAATAAATCTAGCTGCATATATACCTAAAATAAAAGTAATTATTGTAGCAAGCCCTGCTGTTTTCAATGATATATACAATGGAGAAAAATCCATTTTTTCACCTCAAATGAAAATAGCGACAAGCTAAAACATCTATCTGTTTTAATTTGTCGCTATATATTTATTATTTTACATCAAATCCATATTTTGCTAAGATAGCTTTTTGTTCATCTTGAGATAAATACGCTATAAAATCCTTAGCAATATCTGGATTTTTAGAGGAATTTACCATGGCGATTGGATAAATTACTGGTTTATGTGTATTTGCCGGAGCTTCTAGCAATACTTTTACTTTATCGGATATAGCTGCATCTGTAGCATAAACTATACCACAATCAACTTCACCCGTTTCTACCCAACCTAGCACCTGACGCACATCAGAAGCATAAACTGCTTTTTGTTTTACTGCATCTAAAATATTTAAATTAGAAAAGATTTCTTCAGAATATTGTCCAACTGGTACAGCTTTTGGTTCTCCTAAAGCTATTTTGTTAATTTTATCTGTTGCTAATTGTGTAAAATCAGATAAAGCCAAGTCACTATCTTTAGGTACAATTAAAACCACTTTATTTTCTAATAAATCTTTACGTGTAGATTTATCAATTAAATTTTTTTCAGCCAAGGCATTCATTTGCTTTTGTGCTGCTGAAATAAATACATCAGCTGGAGCTCCTTGTTCTATCTGTGTTTGCAAAGCTCCAGAACTACCAAAATTATAAGTCAATTTTACATTCGGATGTTCTTTTTCATAATTTGCACCAATTTCTTGAATAGCATCTGTCATACTAGCAGCTGCTACAATATACACTTCTTTTGTACTTTCGCCTTTTGAAGAATTATCATTTTGAGGACTATTTCCACAACCAGTAAATATAACAGCCAATAAACAAAACATCACCAGTATAACTACGTTTTTACGATTATTATTCATCATAAAATCCTTTCATTAATAAAAACAATGATTACTGATCCCATCTTAAAAATTAATAACTGTAAGTGCCACTAAACAAACAGAAGCAACTGTCACTATAATGCTATTCACTAAATTTCCTCCTTATCATATTATCCATATATGTAAATAAATATTTTTTTACACAAACAAAAAAGACAGGTTTTAATCCTGTCTTTATCTCATGCCCTAAGGCTTATTATCATTATGGTGGAGATGAGGAGATTCGAACTCCTGACCCCCTGCTTGCAAGGCAGGTGC
>NZ_CAUBSM010000023.1:0-10901 GCF_958438645.1 uncultured Megamonas sp. | reverse complement strand
AGTTGCCAGTTAAGAAAAAGCACTGAAGTATTTCAGTGCTTTTTTCTTTATATTTAAAATTTAGATATGATATTATAAAAGTATAGAAATATTTTCTTAAAAAATATTTTTATACTTTTTTTATTTATAAATAATAGGGGTTGCTATTTATGAAAAATAATCAAAAATTACTCCATACAAAGCTGATTATTTGTGACTATTGTATGGAGTAATAAAAGTCACAATATATTGGCTTTGTTTCTTGATATATTATCAAGGGGGAGCCATAATGAAATATATTAATGCAAATGTGATATTACCAGAAAAACTAATAGAAGAAATACAAAAATATATTTAAGGTAATTATATTTATATTCCTATAAAAAAAGAAAATTATAAATCCTGGGGAGCAATTTCTGGAATAAAACAAGAATATAAAAATAGAAATAAAAAAATAAAAGATGATTATAAGCAAGGTATTTCTATAGAAGATTTAGCTCAAAAATATTATTTATCTATAGATACGATTAGAAAAATTTTATATAAAAAATAAAAATAGAAGGTTCAGTTTAATAAAATAAGCTGAGCCTTTTATTTTTAGCAAAATTAATTCTGTATTATTCATAGTATAGAATAAATAATTTCACTAGCGTATTATTAGTATATGAAAGTTATCTACATATCCTTTTGCACTTTTATTTGAGGAATGGAATATGAATAAAAAAGATGTAACATCTGGGTGGGATAATAAAGGCGATATTGTAATAGGTAATGATGTCTGGATTGGTTATAAGGCAATAATTTTGGCAGGTGTAAAAATTGGCGATGGCGCAATTATTGGGACGGGGGCATTGGTGACAAAAGATATTCCTGCATATAGTATTGTTGGTGGTATACCCAGCTAGAGTTATAAGAAAGAGATTTTCTGAAGATATTATTAATAAATTAAAATTTTTAAAATGGTGGGATTGGCCAAAAGAAAAAATAATGCGAAATATATCAGCAATACAATCTGGTGATATAAATAGATTAAATTAAAAAAATACATCTTTTAAAATAATATTATTTTAAAAGATGTATTTTGATTTCAAAGGGGTAATAAATTTAAAATATATTATTTAGAAGCTTCAGTTTTCCATAAGCCATGTAAATTACAATAAGCATAAACTTTTACATTTGTTGCTTTTCCTACATAGAATATTGCTTCTGGAGAATCAGTTGGATCTAATTTAATATGTTGAACTTTATTTCCATATAATACAGCAATCCATTTTATATAATGTTCTTCAGTCATTGGATGAGGAAGTTCGCCAACTTTTACGATGATTTTATCATCTTCAAATTTTACTACAGGAAGATGTTTTTCATGAGAAGCATCTACTGTATTTGCACTTAATAGTTTCATTGGTTTTCCACAGCATATCAGTTGTGCATCAGCTACTGTTAATGTTTTGCTGTATCCAGTACCAGATTCAATAATTGTTCTTTTACCAGAATCAATAACTTCTAAAACGTAACCACAAATGTCACATGTATAAATTAATAAGTCTTTCATAATAATATTCTCCTTTATATTATAATGTTTTATCTAAATTACGGGCATCGTTGGCTGTTTGTAAAACTTTGTCTAAATTAGATCCTAAAGAAGCTTCGATAGTAGCGGCAATTGCACCTTCTATCAATGGAGAGTTAGCTAAATATACGTTATTTGCTATTTCTTCAGGTAATAATTCTTTAGCAATACCAATGCTCATTATAGCACTACCTAAATCAGCAAATACAATAACACCATCATTGTCGTTAACTTTTTCTATTGCTTCTTGTATTGCCATAGGATCTGTGCCGATTTCTCCATCAGCAGTTCCACCAACAACTTCTAAATATGGGAAATTTTTTACCATTTGGGAAATTATATCTTTTATGCCTTCTGCAACTTTAGAGCTATGTGATACTATAACTATACCAACCATATTTTACTCCTTATTTTCCTTTAAATATTTATATAAACTTTCTAGCATGATAGATGATGATGTAGCACCTGGATCTTGATGTCCTAAACTTCTTTCTTCTAAATAGCTAGCTCTGCCTTTAGTGGCAATTATGTTTTTTGTATGTTCTACATTTTCGTGAGCAACATCTACAGCTTTTTGTAAAGCAGTTAAGATATCATCATTTGCTTTTTGAGAGTTTATTAATGATTCTTTTACAGGAATGAAAACGTCGAGCATAGTTTTTTCACCTTGGACGGCTTTTCCTCTATCTTGAATACCTTTTATAGCAGCATTTATTAGTTCTATAGCTAAAGGTAGATCAATAGAATATTGATTTTTTAATAACATAGATGCTCTTAAGAATGCTGTACCATATAAAGGACCAGAAGCACCACCGACGCTAGATAAAAGACCCATTCCTACTGTTTTTAGAATGACACTAGCATCACTATTATCATCAATAGTATCTAGTTTTTTAAATACAGTATTAAAGCCTCTAGCCATGTTAATTCCGTGGTCTCCATCGCCGATGGCTTGGTCTAATTCAGTTAAAAAATCTTTTTGGTTTATAATTTCAGTCCCAATAAATTTGATAGCATCTTTTATTTTATTCATATATATATCCTCGATTTGTTATTAGATTTGTACTAATGCAGATGTATTTGCTGTTTGCAATAATAGGCTTTTTAGTTCATCATCTAATTTTAGTAAGGATATGGAACAACCAGCCATTTCTAAAGAGGTCATGTAGTTACCTACATAAGTTTTAAAAATATTTATACCTTGTTTTGCTAAAATATCATTTACTTTTCTACTAACAATATATTGTTCCATTAATGGAGTAGAGCCTAAACCATTAATTAATACAGCTACATCACAACCATCTGTATATATTTTTTCATCTAATATTTTAGCTACTAATTGTTCAGCAATTTCATCAGCAGTTTTTAATGTTTCTCGATGAGTGCCAGGTTCTCCATGGATACCCATGCCGATTTCCATTTCATTGTCAGCTAAAGTGAAGCTTTCTTTTCCAGCAGCTGGGACAGTACAAGGAGAAATAGCCATTCCCATTGAACGTACATTAGCGATAACTTTTTCAGCTACTTGTTTTACTTCTGCTAAAGAAGCACCTTGTTCTGCTTTAGCACCAGCTATTTTATGAACAAAAATAGTACCAGCAATTCCTCGGCGACCGATTGTCCATGTACTATTTTCAACAGCAACATCATCAGCTACAACGACTTTTTCAATATTAATGCCATCAGCCATAGCTAATTCTTCGGCCATTTCAAAATTCATAACGTCGCCAGTATAATTTTTTATGATTAATAATACACCTTTATCAGTGTTAACAGCTTTGATTGCTTCGTAAATTTGATCTGGTGTAGGGGAAGTAAAAACAGCACCAGATACAGCAGCATCTAACATTCCTTCACCGACAAAGCCAGCATGAGCAGGTTCATGACCACTTCCACCGCCACTAACTAATGCAACTTTATCAGTTTTTTTATTTTTTCTAACAATTACATCTAAATCAGGTAATCTTGTTAAGAGGTCGGGATGTGCTTTAACCATTCCATCTAGCATTTCATCAACAACATTATCGGGATTATTTATGATTTTTTTCATATAAGATGCCTCCTTTTTATATTTATTTTAATAATAATTATTTTTTACTACACTATTTAAATTATTCTATAAATAGAAAAAAAATCCTTCTAAAATAAAAATAAAATATATTATTTCAATGTTTTTGAAAATTTAAATAATATATTTTAAATAATTAATTACTTTAAGGACTTTATAGGCCCTTAAAGTAATTAACGATATGCTATACAATTTTATTAATTATAAACCATATGCTTCTCTTAAAATAGTAAGTGGATGAACGGCTTGTAATCCAGTACCATTTTCTATTTGTAATCTGCACATACCACATTCACAAACACCTAAATCAGCATTTGATTTTTTAATTCGGTTAAATAATTTAGAACCAATTTTCATGGAGATTTCATATTTATCTTCTTTAAAACCATAGCTACCAGATAATCCACAGCAACCAGCATCGGCTTCTTCTATTTTCATATTAGGTATCATAGGTAAAATTTCCATTGTTGGTAATCCTATAGCTTGAACTTTTAAGTGGCATGGAGCATGATAGATATATTTTTTAGTTGATTGTTTAAAGTCAGTATTGAAAAGACCTTGATCATTTAACATAGCTAAATATTCCATAGAATCATACATATGACTAGCATATTCAGACATGCCTTCGAAATCAAATAATTCCTGATATTCTTGTTTTAACATAAGACCGCAACTAGTACAAGCTGTGATGATATCATATCCTTTATCTACCCAGCTTTTTAAGATAGCAACGTTTTTCTTTGCATTTTCTCTAGCATCATCCATGTATCCGCCAGATACCATTGGAGAACCGCAACAAACGAGGTTTTCATCAATAGCTACTTCAATTTTATTTTTTTGATAAACTTTAACTAAATCAACACCTACTTCTGGCTGATTGTAATTGATATAGCAACCAGAGAAGAATAAAACTTTTCTTTGATATGATGTTTGTTTAATTTTTTTAAATCTAGAAATAAATGAAGAACTAGCATATGTTGGCATTTTTGCGTCTTTTGCTAAGCCCATAGCAGATAACATACCTATGGATTTACCAATAGCCATACCGAGGTTAGAAAATGTTGAACCAAGTGGTAAGGAAGTGATTAATTTTCCCATTCCTTCGCTATGAGCTAACATATGATCGGCTTTTTTATGTTCATGTGTTTTATAATATTCGCTTTTAGCTATCATATTTAATGTAGAAATAGGAACGCCAGATGGACATACTAAATCACAATTTTTACAGTTAGAACAATAATCTAACATTGGATCATCATCAGATACTAATTTTCTCAAACGAGTAAGTGCTGGACCAGTCATTTTTGGGCCACGAAATTTTCTTGTTGCTGCTGTTACAGGACATGCTGTTAAACATATTGTACAAGCAGTACATTTATCAGGATCTATTATATGTTTTTTGTTTGTAGACATTGATTATTCCTCCCCACTCAATGTAATAGCTGCTTTATATGCTGTAATTAAAGCGACTCCATTACCTGATTTTTCATAACAAAAATCATATCCTGACAAAGATCTACCTATAACTTTTACATTAGAAGCAATTTTCTTTCCAGCAGAATTTAGAGGTGTTAAATTTTCATCTGTATTTACACCATATTTAGCAAAAATCTGTTTTTTGTCTGCAAATAATTGTTTATATGACCAATCTGTTTGTACTTTAGGTACAGTTATATCTATATTGAAAATAGGTTCTTTCATGCTACCAATATCTGCTACTAAACCACCGCCATAAACACCGCCAGTAGCTAAGATAAATTTATCAGCATAGAATTTTCTTTGTCTGTCAAATCCTTCTGTTGTAACAGAGACACATTTTCCATTTACAATTTCTGCATCAACAACACGTGCTTTTCTGATTATTTGAACACCACGTTTTTTAGCATATGCTGTTAATAATTTGTCTAAACGTACACCTGTTACAGCTGGTGGAATAGAAGAAACTTCAATAATAGAACAATTTAATTTTTGTTGTAATGTATTTAAGATATCATAATTAGGTTCCAATCCTAATACAGGTGGAATAACAATAGCTGTATCTTGTTTTACATATGATTTTAATTGATTAACAAAAGAATTTATGCCATTTTCTGTTTCTAACCATCTAGCAACATCCATAGCAGAAATATCTCTGAAATCTCTACCATTTTCAAAATTTAATTTGATGATAACTTCTTCAATGTTTTTACCAGATAATCTCTGTTTGAAGTTTTTTACAACCATGTGAGCATAAAAGTCTTTCATTGCATCGAAGCCAACAACTAAGACATTTTTAGCTTTCCATAAATTTTCTACATTCATAGTTTTTGGAACTAAGCATGTAGGTTTAAAATTACCAATAGCAGTAGGTAACCACATATTTTTTTCAACGGATCCGATATATTCGTAATTACCTTCTTTTGTTATTTCTATAAATTTATCTAAAGCTTTTTTAGCTAAATTAGTATCAATTTTAGAATATGGATGTTCTTTATCAACAGTTGCCATTCCTTTTAAAGGATTTTCGACGAATTTTCCATCATCATCATATCCTAAAACGTCAATTATTCCTCCAGCAATAGCAAGTGTTCCTGCACCATATGATAATATCTGAACTTTTTTGCCCATGTCAGCAGCAACGCAAGCAGCAAATAAACCAGATATTCCATTACCTATAATTAAAATATCGCTTTTTCTCATTTTATATTTTCCACTCCAGTTAAATTTAATGCTCCATCATATATAGCACGTGTAAGTTCAATATCACGGAACATATTTCCCCATAATACAGGACGAATACCTTTCCAACGTGCTTCTAAGAATTCTTTAAATAAATAAGTAGTATCTTTAGCCCATGGCATACCATCTTTATCTACAGCACCTACACTACGATATGCACAGAATGTTCCTTGACAAGTACCCATACCTAATCTAGTACGTCTTCTAACGTCACTTACAGTATGGCTTGTTGGTTCTTTAGCAATTTCTTCTATTTCAGCTAAAGTAACATTTTCACATTCGCAAACGAGTTCTTTAGTTTCAGGCTGTTTTTCGATACGGTCAATAACACGTTCTAATTTTTCACTACCTAAACGAGATGCTGCTAATTCTGCACCATAACTAGGGAAAACTTTTTTAGCTCTATTCATTAAATCTTCAGATGGATTTTCTACTAAATCTTCTTCAGCTGTTCTACATTTTTCATGTACGCCTAATTGAGGACAAACAATATCGCATACTTTTTCAGCCATTAATCTATATGTTGTAAATTTACCACCACATACGCTCATAAAATGTTTTATACCATCATGAGCATGATCTAAAGCAACAAATCCACGTGAAGCACTTCTACCTTTAGCATTAGGATCTGCACTGTATAAAGGACGAGTTCCTGCAAATACGCGTAAGATACGATAGTCATATATGTTTTCGAATGTAACTTTGCCGACATTCATCATATCGATAACTTCTGATGTATCAGTACTTGTATCGTCAGGAGCACTATCCATAGAAGTAGTGCCAAGTATAGTTATAGAACCATGAGGAACAAATATATCAGCATCAGAGGATTTATGTAATCTATGAACTACATGATTACAAATTCTGTGATTAAATGCAATTAATGTTCCTTTACTAGGTTTTACATTTACGGATAAGCCAGCTAAACTTGCAACTTCACCAGCAAAAGAGCCTGCAGCACTGATTACATAATCACAAGCAATTTTATCTTCTTTACCTGTCCATCTATCTCTGATTTTTACACCAACAACGACGCCATTTACAGTTTCAATGCCAATGACTTCAGTATAAGTCATAAATTGACCACCATATCTTTTAGCAGATGCTACTGTTTGCCATAATAAACGGAATCCATCAACGGCAGCACCAGGACAACGATATGCAGATACTAATTTACGACTTAAATTAGGTTCTAATTTGAAAGCTTCATCCATAGACATAGGAATAGCGTAAATACCGCATTCAGCACAAGATTTTACCCATTCTTGTTCAAATTCTTCACTATCTTCAGGTGCTCTAACAAATAGACTTTCAGTTGCTTCTACACAATGTTTACCTATTTTACGTAATATAGTATTTTCTTGGATACATTCAATAGCTGCTTCTTTATCTTTTACTGCATAACGTCCTCCACTATGTAATAATCCATGATATCTAGAACTTGTCCAATACCCCAAATCATCACGTTCTACTAAAATAGCTTTTACGCCACGCATTGATAAATCTCTAAGGATACCAACACCTGTAACGCCGCCACCAATAACTACTACTGTTGTTTTTAACATAGCTTTTCTATTAGCCTCCTTTTAATAAATACTTATTATTTGTAAAATATTCAATAATATCTAATAAATACTACTATTTTATTATAAAGCATGAATATATTTATATCAACAATCTAAAGTAATATATTAATATTATATATACAATTATTAATTTTTGCTATATTACTTTAAATCAAAAAACTAGAGATAGATATTTTAGATTATAATACTACCTCTAGTTTTAAGTTTTTATTTTTAATTATATATTGGATCTAAAAATTAAAGCCAATTCATAGTGCGTCTAACAGCTTTTAGCCAGCCAAGATATAATTCTTTACGTGCTTTTTCATCCATATTTGGTTCAAATTTACGGTCGATTTGCCAGCTATCAACTAATTCTTCTTTGTTTTTCCAGAAACCAACAGCTAGACCTGCTAAGTAAGCAGCACCCAAAGCTGTTGTTTCAGTGATTTTTGGTCTTTCAACAGCAACATTTAAGATATCGCTTTGGAATTGCATCATTAAGTTATTAGCTACAGCACCACCATCTACTTTTAAGGAATTGAGTTTTATTCCAGAATCAGATTGCATAGCATCTAATACATCTTTTGTTTGATATGCTAATGATTCAAGAGTAGCTCTGATGATATGGTTTTTAGTTGTGCCACGAGTTAAACCAAAAATACCGCCTCTAGCTTTCATATCCCAATATGGTGCACCTAAACCAACAAATGCAGGAACAACATAAACACCATCGGAATCTTTTACTTTATTAGCATAGTATTCAGAATCTGGTGCAGAATCTAAAACTTTTAGACCATCACGCAACCATTGAATTGCAGAACCCGCAACAAAAATACTACCTTCAAGAGCATATTCAACTTCACCATCTAATCCCCAAGCGATAGTAGTTAACAAACCATTTTTAGAATCATATAACTGGGAACCTGTATTCATTAACATAAATCCGCCAGTACCATAAGTGTTTTTAGCCATACCAGCTTTAAAGCATGTTTGACCGAATAATGCAGATTGTTGGTCACCAGCCATACCAGCAACAGGGATTTCTACACCTTGTGTAACACTTGGAACAGTCATACCATAAACTTCACTAGATGGTTTTACTTCTGGTAACATAGATTTTGGAATAGTTAAATATTCAAGGAGTTCATCATCCCATTTTAATTCACGGATATTATACATTAATGTACGGGAAGCATTGGAATAATCAGTAACATGTACTTTACCACCAGTTAATTTCCATACTAACCAAGTATCAATTGTACCAAATAATAAATCTCCAGCTTCAGCTTTTTCACGAGCACCTACGATATTATCTAAGATCCATTTTACTTTAGTTCCAGCAAAATAAGCATCAATCAATAGACCAGTTTTTTTATGGAAAATATCAGATAAACCTTTAGCTTTAAGTTCATCACAGATTTCCATTGTTTGACGAGATTGCCATACAATAGCATTATAAATAGGTTGACCAGTTGTTTTATCCCATACTACAGTAGTTTCACGCTGATTTGTAATACCGATAGCAGCTATTTCCTGAGGATCGATGCCTGCTTTAGCGATTACTTCTGACATTGTACCTACTTGAGTGGACCAAATTTCGTTAGGATTATGTTCTACCCAACCTGGTTTAGGGAAATATTGTGTAAATTCATTTTGAGCAGTAGCAACTATTTCAGAATCGTGATTGAATAAAATAGTTCTACAACTAGTTGTTCCCTGATCTAATGCCATTATATATTTTTTTTCCATGTATATGACCTCCTAGTTTTCGGAATTATTAAGTATTTAAACATTTTTTTGATAATTTTTAAATTATTCCTACGGCTTTAGCAAAAACATAAGCTACAACACCTGCTAACATAGGACCAACAATTGGAACCCAGCTATAAGCCCAATCAGAGCTACCTTTTCCAGGAATAGGTAAAACAGCATGAGCAAGACGAGGACCTAAATCTCTGGCAGGATTAAGAGCATATCCAGTAGGACCACCTAAGCTTAAACCTAAAGCCCAGATTAACATACCTACTAAATAAGGGCCAACACCAGATGGGAATGTACCATTATTAGCGTTAAACATTGCAAAAATCATACCGATAAGCATTAAAGTAGCAATAAATTCACAAAGTAAGTTTTTGCCATAGCTTCTAACTGCAGGAATTGTGGAGAAAACACCCAATTTAGCAGTAGGATCATTAGTTAAATCCCAATGTGGTAAATATGCAAGGTAAACGATAATAGCACCAACAAAACCACCAAAAACTTGAGCGATCATTGTAACGACAGCTTGTTCAGGAGTATATACCCCATTCATTGCTTTTGCTAATGTAACAGCAGGATTTAAGTCACCTTGTGGTGCACCTAAAGATGTAGCCATAAATACCCCTAACATTACAGCAAAAGCCCATCCAGCAGTAATAACAATCCAACCACTATTTTCGCCTTTAGAACCTTTTAAGCTGACATTAGCAACTACGCCACACCCAAAAATAACGAGTATAGCAGTTCCGACGAATTCACCAAAGACATTTTCCATTTTTTTACCTCCTTGTATTAAATACATAATATTGGATTATAGAGATTATGTATAAAGTTAAATATTAAGTAATTTGAATTAAAATGACAATAAATTCTAAATTATCTTAATTATAACATCGACAATAAATAATATTCTATACATTATTTTTATTTCCTTCTAAAAAAATGAAAAATTTTTAATTTTTTTTAGAAATTTTATGTTTTTAAGAAAGATTAAATAAAAAAGAAAAATTATGGTAAAAATATGAAAATATAAGATAAAACAAGTATTGTTATATATTTTTGATAAATTCCTACATTATAATAAATATAAAAAATTATATATTTAATTTTAAATTTATATAAAAAAGTGTTGACAAAGATATAAAAAACATATATAATAATTATCACGCTAATGAATAGCGTAACTCAAAAAGAAGAAAATTGTTAAAAACAAAAAATAAATAAAAAAAGTTCTTGA
>NZ_CAUBSM010000022.1:0-11021 GCF_958438645.1 uncultured Megamonas sp. | reverse complement strand
TGTCTATCTCTACGTACATATTTCTATATACGCTGACTATTTTGTTTGCCTAACTCATGATTAAAATCACAAGTGTGCGGCTCACAATAATCAATATCTGCTTTATAATCTAAAACAATATCTTTTTTATTTAATAAATTGATTTCCACCAATTTTTCTGGTGATATAAGCATAGTATTGCCAGCAAAAGCAGATGGAGATTGATAAGGAGATGCTCCATAACCTACTGGATTTAAAGGGAGAACTTGCCATATCTTTTGTTTTGCCTTCACTAACCAATCAACAAAATCATAAGCTTCTTTTCCTAAATCACCAATACCATAATCAGATGGGAATGATGTTGGGTGCATGATAATGCCTGCTTTTCTAGCATATTCTATCTTTTCTTTTTCCTGTTCAAATACTAAAGCTGTAAGTGGTTCTATCTCTATTTTAGCTTTATTATCTACGATTTCCACATCAGGATACATACCAGTCACTTCATGTAATTTATGCTGACAAAAACCATGAACATTTATTTCTACTGTCATTGTTTTTTCCTGATGACGGTTTAAAACGACTAAAATACAATCATCTTGCATTTTTTGATTAAATCTATCTCTACCTAATTTAGTCGTTCTCATATATGCTAAAACATCATCTTGAGCATATATTGGTTCATACCAGCCAGTTTGCAATACAGGTCTATGATTACGTAGCGAAATCATGCGTGTAAAGAAATGACGTAAATTGCTATCTGCATCATCCCATTTATAACTTGCTCTATTATGTGGATCGCGATATCCTTGCATACCGATTTCATCACCATAATAAACTGATGGTACACCTGGCAATGTCATCTGCCAAGCAACAGCCAATTTCAAGCGAGCAATACCTAAACGCAAATGTGCATCATCTAATTTATATTTTGCCTGCACGCAAGCCGGCACATTTTCCACGCTTGGAGCTTCACCCAATAATGTCAAAACACGTTCTACATCATGACTACCTAATAAATTCATCATAGCATAGAGATTTTCTTCAGGATAATTTTCATGCTGATTTAAAATACTCACTTCTGTTTCTTGGGCAGTCTTTTGTTTTAAAATAAAATCTAAAATAATCTTACGCAATGGATAATTCATCGCACTATCCATTTCATAACCACAAAGATATTCACGATGAACATTATAGGCTATTTTATTTGAAGCATCTTCCCATACTTCGCCGATGATAACTGCATCTTTATCTAATTTCTTTAATTTTTGATAAAAGCAACGAGTAAATTTCTGTGGCAATTCATCAATTACATCTAAACGCCAGCCACTTATACCTTTGTCCATCCAAAAATTCATCACGCTATCTTCACTGCGAATGATGAAATCCATATATGATGGTGTCGTTTCCTTTGTATTTGGCATACTAGTAAAGCCCCACCAACAATCATATTTACGAGGATATTCTTTAAAATCATACCACTCATAATACGGTGAATCTTTGGATTGATACGCACCTACACTATCAAAATTGCCAAAGCGATTGAAATATATACTATCACTGCCAGTATGGCTAAATACACCATCTAAGATGATGCGAATGCCCATTTCTTTTGCCTGACTGCAAAGCTCAGCAAATTCTTCATTTGTGCCAAACATAGGATCAACTTGATGATAGTCCGCTGTATCATAATGATGATTTGCACGTGATTTAAAGATAGGATTAAAATATATTACCGATATTCCTAGATCTTTTAAATAAGATAATTTTTCTTTTATACCTTGAATATTTCCCCCAAAATAATCATAAGTGACAACATTTTTAGTATCAGGATCTAAATAATACATCGGTGGTTCATTCCAATCACAATGAAGCACTGCATGTTTTTTCCGCGGAATATAATTACCACTACGATAAAATCTATCAGGAAAAATCTGATACATTACGGATTTTTTAAACCAATCTGGTGTCTTTACATCTTTCTTAAATACGGTAATTTGATAAGATGGTGGTACTTCTATTGCTTCTTGACCGATTCCACCCATTTGAGCTTTGTTATTTCCATAATACAGCAATTTTCCATCAGCTAATTCAATTATAAAATAATACCAGACAAGACAGCCATCTTCCGGCATATCTAAATCTATAAAATAATGTTTTTCATCCCATGAAGATTTTTTTAAATTATAATATATCGAGCCACAAGATTCTTGCCACGTATGTAGACGTACTGAAGATATTTTATCTTTTAAATCAACATCTATAGCCAATCTCACAAAAGACTGTGTCGGCACTGCTCCTATAGGACTGCGATAATATGGATTTTGTGAATCATGAAAAATCATTTATCTTATCCCTCCCCTGACCAAATCTTTTAAATTATTTGCTCATAAAATAATTATCGCTTAATACAGACCTTATTTTGTTAATCAAGCAAAATTTCTACTAAAGTCGTATTAAGCGATAAAATTTAGCTTTAAGCCAATTATTCAGCTTTTAAGCTATTATATAATTCTTTATATTGTTTAGCTGATTCTTCCCAACTGTAATCAGCTGTCATAGCATTTTCAACGAGATGAATGTGTTTTCCTTCATCAGCAATGCCATCGATTGCACGTTTGATAGAGAATAATAATTCATGTGCATTGTAGTTATTAAAGCTAAAGCCATTACCAGTTTGAGTGTAATTGTTATATGCTTCAACAGTATCTTTTAAACCACCTGTAGCACGTACAATTGGCACAGTACCATAGCGAAGAGCGATAAGCTGACCAATACCACATGGTTCATATTGAGATGGCATCAAGAATAAATCACTTGCAGCATAAATCTGATGTGCTAATTCATTATTAAAGAAGATATTAGCAGATACTTTTTTTGGATAACGCCATACAAGACCTTTAAACCAGTCTTCATATTGTCTATCGCCTGTACCTAAAATTACAAATTGTACATTTTCATATTCAAGTAATTCATCTAAGATACGTGTAACTAAATCAAGACCTTTAGCTTCAACTAAACGAGTTACCATACCAATCATTGGAATTTTGCGATTTACTGGTAAGCCCAATTTTTTCTGAAGTTGTTCTTTATTATCACCTTTGATAGCAATTGCATTATGTACATCAAAGTTTTTAAAGATGTACTTATCTGTTTCTGGATCATAGTCTTCATAATCAAGACCATTGATAATACCAGATAAATCCGCATCACGTTTTTGAAGCATTCCTTCAAGACCTTCACCATAGTATGGATCTTGAATTTCTTTAGCATAACTGCGACTTACAGTAGTAACTTTATCAGAATATACGATAGCACCTTTCATAAAGTTGATATCATCGAAATATTCTAAGTCGCCATTATTAAAGTATTTCCAATCAAGACCTAATACATCTGGTAAATATCCTTTCCAGAAACGACCTTGATATTTTAGATTATGGATAGTATATACTGTTTTAATCTTGTTATAGCGTACATCTTTATTATGTTCGAGTTTTAAATAAACGCTAATTAAACCAGTTTGCCAATCATTCATATGAATAACATCTGGCCAAAAATCAATATGAGGAAGCATTTCAAGAACAGCTCTGCAGAAGAAAGTAAATCTTTCTACATCATCTGGATAACCATAATATCCTTCACGATAGAAATATTCTTGGTTATCAATGAAATAAAATGGTACATCTTTATAATCGTATCTATCAATACCTAGATATTTTTTACGCCAGGAAACATTGATTTCACCATCATAAATATGTTCCATATTATTGCGATATTCTTCTTTTATACCACTGTATTTTGGTATAACAACACGAACATCTACACCTTTTTGTTTTAATTCTTTAGGTAAAGAACCCGCTACATCTGCAAGACCGCCTGTTTTTACAAAAGGCACAGCTTCTGATGCTACATATAAGACTTTTAACACTATAACACAACCTTCCCCTACATTGTATAGCCCATATAATTAAATTATATGGGCTATAATTATCTACTAAAATTATTTCAAAGCGTAAGCTTTAGCCTTTTGATTCTGTTTAGATTTATTACCAGTAAGTTTTACAGTTTCTGGTTTTGTATTTTCAATTATCGCCTGTTTTTTAGTTTCAACTGGACGCATTTTTAATCTGAAATATACAGTACCAAGTGGTGGTAATGTAATTTGAATGGATTGATTTAAATTATGCCAGAATACATCTTCTGTTTTAAAATCACCTTCATTTAACACATTAGATCCACCGTATTCTTCTTTATCTGTATTAAATACTTCCTGATAAATGCCTTTTTCAGGTACACCGATACGATAACCATGACGTACTTCTGGAGTAAAGTTACATACAACGATGATAAAATCATCTTGGTCTTCAGCGTAACGAATAAAGGAAATTACACTATTTTCATTATCATTACAATCAATCCAGCGGAAGCCACGCCAATCAAAATCAACTTGCCATAAAGCTTTATGTTCACAATAGAATTTATTCAATTCTTTAGAGAATCTCTGCATTTTTGTATGCATTGGATATAATTCAGCTAAATGCCAATCTAAGCTGTCATCGTATTTCCATTCAATAAATTGACCGAATTCGCCACCCATAAATAATAATTTTTTACCTGGATGAGTCATCCAATAACCAAAGAAGGAGCGAAGACCAGCAAATTTACGCCAATAATCACCTGGCATTTTTTCAATCAAGGAACATTTACCATGAACTACTTCATCATGAGATAATGGTAAAACGAAGTTTTCGGAGAAAGCATACATCAAAGAGAATGTAATTTTATCATGATTCCATTTACGATAAATAGGATCAAGGCTCATGTATTTGAGCATATCATTCATCCAGCCCATGTTCCATTTATAGTTAAAGCCCATACCACCCATATAAGTTGGACGAGAAATCATAGGCCATGATGTAGATTCTTCTGCCATCATCAAAGCATTTGGATGATATTTGAAAATCGCTTCATTTAGATTTTTAATCAATTCCATTGCTTCAAGGTTACCAGTGTCACCGTATTTATTAGGTTCCCACTGACCTTCTTCACGACCATAGTTCAAATACAACATATTCGCTACAGCATCAATTCTAAGTCCATCAATATGATATTCATTTAACCAAAATAGAGCATTAGAAATCAAGAAGCTATGCACTTCACGACGACCATAGTCAAAATTAGTTGTACCCCATTGCCAGTTTTCACGACGTTTTTCATTATCAGATTCATATAAAGTTTCACCATCAAAACGACGAAGACCATGAGCATCATTGCAAAAATGCCCTGGAACCCAGTCCATGATGATCGCAATATTGTTTTGATGTGCTAAATCAACTAAATACATGAAATCTTTTGGTTCACCATAACGACTAGTTACTGCATAATAACCAGTTGCCTGATAACCCCAAGAACCATCAAATGGATGTTCACAAAGTGGCATAAATTCAATGTGAGTATAATTCATTTCTTTAACATAAGCGATGAGCTGTTTAGCTGCTTCTTTATATGTTAAATAATTACCTTCAGCATCACGACGCCATGAACCTAAATGCACTTCATAGATGAGCATAGGTTTATCATAAGAAGCTTCTTGTTGCTGTTTTTTCTGCCATTTTTCATCATGCCATTCATAACCGCGTAAATCATAGAGGCGAGAAGCTGTCTTTGGTTTCTTTTCAGCATAAAAAGCATATGGATCAGCTTTTAAGAAGCGTTCGCCGCCATTGAATGGTTCTATAGAATATTTATAAATTTCACCTTGTTTTAAATTAGGAATAAAAGTTACCCAAACTTCACCATCGGAAATCCTTTTCATCGGATTTTCATTGTAATCCCAATTGTTAAAATCTCCTACTACACTTATAGCTTTAGCATGAGGTGCCCATACAGCGAAGCGGACACCTTCTACACCGTCTTCTACTACAAAATGAGCTCCTAACATTTGATACGTATAGAAATTTGTACCTTGATGATACAAATACAAATCAAAATCATTTAATGCGGATACTTCCATATTCTTAGTTCTCCTTTGGAGTCATTTATTTTATTAAATTAACAGGTTCTACTTTCCAAATATCTTTTGCATATTCACTGATAGTTCTATCACTAGAGAAGATACCAGAATGTGCAATATTGATTAAGCTGGATTTTAACCAACCATAGCGATCAAGATATTTTTCTCTAATTTTTACATGAGCATCAATATAAGAGTTGAAATCTTTAAATACAAAATACTCATCATTACTATTGAATAAGTAGTTGTGTAAGTCATGGAAATCACCATTGCCTACAAATGGACCAGTCAATAATTCATCAACTACATTGTGAACTGCTGGATTTGTATTATATTCAGTCCATGCAGAATATAAACCATTTTTATAGTATTCCATTACTTCTTCTGCTTTTAAGCCGAAGATAACACAGTTTTCTTCTCCTACAGCATCGCAAATTTCCACATTAGCACCGTCTAAAGTACCAAGTGTAATAGCACCATTCATCATGAATTTCATATTAGATGTACCGGAAGCTTCTTTACCTGCAAGAGAAATCTGTTCACTAACATCAGCTGCTGGGAATAATTTTTCTGCCAAAGTAACACCGTAGTTTTCTAAGAATACTACATGTAAGCAATCATTTACATCTTTATCGTTATTAACGATATTAGCTACATTGTTGATCAAGCGAATAGTTTCTTTAGCGATGTGATAACCAGGAGCTGCTTTACCTGCAAACATATAAGTACGAGGCAACATTTCAGATTTAATAGATGGATTTGCTTTAATCAAATTATAGATATGCATTACATGTAAGATATTCATAATCTGACGTTTATAAGAGTGGATACGTTTAACCTGAATATCATATAAAGAATTAGGATCAATAGTAAATCCACTGCGACGTTTAATATGACCAGCTAAATAAATCTTATGCTGTTTTTTAACTTCTGCTAATTTATCAAGGAAAGATTTATCATCTTTATAATCTAACAAATCAATTAAACGAGATGGATCTTTACGCCATTTATCAGAGATAGCTTCATCGATCAAATCAGAAAGCTCTGGATTTGCAGCAATGAGCCAACGACGATGTGTAATACCATTTGTTTTATTATTGAATTTGCCAGGATAAATTTCATCAAAATCACGCATAGTATGTGCTTTTAAGATATCACTATGAATTTTAGCAACACCATTTACACTATGACTACCTACAACAGAAAGACGAGCCATATGAACTACGCCATCTTGAATGATAGATACTCTGCGTACACGATCTTCATCATTTGGATATTTTGCACGAACTTCGTCTAAGAAACGTGCATTGATTTCTTCTACGATCATATAGATACGTGGTACAAGATTTTTGAACATATCAATTGGCCAAGTTTCAAGTGCTTCTGGCATAATTGTATGGTTAGTATAAGCTACTGTATTTTTAGTAATATCCCAAGCAGTATCCCAGTCCATACCTTCCTGATCAATAAGCACACGCATAAGTTCAGGAATTGCCATTGCTGGATGAGTATCATTGATATGAATAGCAATTTTCTTTGCAAAATCTTTTAAATCGCCTTTACGACGTTTATAATGGCGAACAATACTTTGAACACCAGCGGATACGAAGAAATATTCCTGAGTTAAACGAAGCATTTTACCTTCATAGGAGCTATCTTCTGGATACAAACAAGAAGTGATTGCCTGTACACGATAAGATTGACGCAATCTTTCTTGTAATTGTTCTCTAGTACCAGATAATGAAGCAAAGTCTTGTGGTACTTCAGCATTCCAAAGACGAAGTGTATTTACTACATTGTTATGATAACCTACGATTGGCACATCATAAGGAACAGCAGCAACTGTATTATAACCTTCATGAACTAATTTTAAAGAACCATCTTCTTGTTGAGCCATATAAGCGTTACCGCCAAAATGAACATCAACTTCTTTGTCAGCTTTACGATATTCCCAAGCAAAACCATTTTTAAGCCAATTATCAGGAATTTCAACTTGTTGATTATCTATAATTTTTTGTTCAAAAAGACCATATTGATAGCGGATAGTACAACCATGACCTGGAAGTCCTAAGGAAGCTAAAGAATCGATAAAACAAGCAGCAAGACGGCCAAGACCACCATTACCTAAACCTGCATCTGGTTCTTGTTTAAAGAGTTCTGTAATATCAATATCCAAGTCTTTTAAGGCTTCTTTACAGATTTCTTTCATATCAAGATTGATTAAATTTGTATTTAATAAACGACCTAATAAAAATTCAATGGAAAAATAATACACTTCTTTGCATTTATTTTCTTCATAATATTTATTAGTCATGATCCAGTTTTCACTGATATACTGACGGATTGTTCTAACTAAAGTCTGATATAATTCTTCTTTAGTCAATTCATTCCAGTCTTTACCAAATAACATATTTGCTGTTTTTAAGAAATTTTTCTGTAATGAAGCTCTCTCTTCAATTTGCTTATTGATTATTCCTACACTCACTATTACTTCCCCCTATAAGTTTTTACCTTAATCGCACTACCCTGAAATAAAAACTTTATATCTATAAAAAACCAAAACCTATATATTAATATTTTATATTATATATATTCATAAATACAGTAATTATCTCATAAAGTCAACTTTAGAGATAATTACTATATTTTTTAACTTATTTAAACTTATTTTTTGGATTAAATAACTGTATTCTTTTCAATGATCAATGGATAATTTTCTGCACCTTTTAGCCATTTACCATCAGATACAATTACATTTTTATCGCAAATTACATTTTCTACTAGAGCATCTTCTTGTAATTCACAATTCTGCATGATTACACTGTTTTTAACTTGAACGCCTTTTCCGATTTTAACACCACGGAATAAGATACTGTTTTCTACAGAGCCTTCAATTACACAGCCATTTGCTACTAAAGAATTGCTAACTTTTGCTTGTTTTTTATACTGTACAGGAGCTTCATCACGAACTCTTGTATAAATTGGGTTGTAACCCATGAATAATTCTTCCCAAATTTCAGGTTCTAACAAATCCATATTAGTTTTGAAATAAGAAATTGTGGAACAAATTTCAGATACATAACCTTCATGTTGGAAACCATAAATATTTAAATTATCTTGATGACGTAAAATACCATCAATCAAGAAATCATAACCACCGCGTTCATATGCTGTACATACGATTTCCATAAATTTTTCACGAGACATTAAATAGATGCCCATGAATACTTTAGAATTTTCGTAAACAGCTGGACGATTTGCAATTTCAGTAACAAGACCATTTTCACTAGTTTGTAAAATAGTAGCATTATCTGGACGTTCTTTATTTTCAATATGATAAATCATAGTGATATCAGCCCCAGTATTCTGATGGAAACGAAGAGCTGTTGTGAAATCGATATTGTAAACGAAACGACTATTACAAATCAATACATATTCTTGTTCAGACTGTCTGATAAAGCTCATATGTCTATAGAAAGATTGTAAATTACCATTACGACTATCTTTATCCATTTTTATAGCAGGTAAATAGAATAAACCATCATGACGACGTGCTAAATCCCAATCTTTACCAGAACGGAGATGGTCTAAGATAGAACGAGATTTTGCTGGCATCATCATGCCGATTTTAGTAATACCAGAGTTAACCATACTGGACAAAGCAAAGTCTAACAAACGATAACGACCTGCAAATGGTAAAGTTGCAATTGGTCTTTTAGTTGTAAGTGTTCTTATTTGTTTATCATCTTCATATAAATCCATTATTCCGAGAACATTTTTCATAATTATAACCCTCACTTATCCCACATTTACATTTTCAGTTGCATCGGAAACAATCATTGGTCGTACAGTTTCGCCTTCAGGAATTACTACGATACTGCCATCATCACTGCCAACTTGAGCTGTTGCTTCAATTTTGCTATTTTGAGCTACAATAGCTTTTTCAACAACAGCATCTGCTTCAATTTTAGCAAATGGCATAATTACGGAGTTGCTTACTTTAGCACCTTTAGCAATACGTACGCCTGGGAATATAACAGAATTTTTTACTTCGCCACAAATCATAGAACCTTCACTTACAAGAGAGTTTTTAATTTTAGCTTTTGGTCCTACATAATGAGGTGGCATAGCCATATCTACGGAATATATTTTCCATTTACCATTCATTCCAAATGGTTGTTTTTCTTTTAATAAATCCATGTTAGCTTCCCAAAGGCTGTCGATAGTTCCTACATCTTTCCAATAACCTTCAAATGCATAGGAATATAATCTAGCTTGGTCAGCGAGCATTTTTGGAATAATATTTTTACCAAAGTCATGACTAGAAGTTTCATCTTTAGCATCATTTTCTAAGTATTCACGTAAGAATCCCCAACTAAAAACATAAATACCCATAGAAGCTAAATTGCTTTCTGGTTTAGCAGGTTTTTCGGCAAATTTAGTGATACGACCTTCTTTATCTGTGCTCATAATACCAAAACGAGAAGCTTCTTTCATTGGAACTTTAATTACACCGATTGTAGCTTCTGCTTTATTCATTTTATGTGCTTCAATCATTTTAGCATAATCCATTGTATAGATATGGTCACCAGATAAGATTAAAACATAATCTGGATTAGCTTTATTGATGAAATTGATATTCTGGTAAATTGCATCTGCTGTACCTTTATACCAATCTGCACCCTTTTCTCTAGCATATGGAGGTAAAATATATACACCACCATTTTTGCGGTCAAGATTCCATGCTTCACCAGTACCTAGGTATGTATGCAATTCTAGTGGACGATATTGAGTAAGTACACCTACTGTTTCAATGCCGGAATTTGCACAGTTACTCAATGGGAAATCGATAATACGATATTTTCCACCAAATGGCACAGCTGGTTTAGCTATATTTTTAGTTAAAGCTCCTAATCTACTCCCTTGACCACCAGCCAATATCATGGCTAAGCATTCTGTTTTTCTCATAATATAAAACCTCCTGAAAAAATAAACATAGTTTACACATTTTGTCAATTTAGATAAAAATGCA
>NZ_CAUBSM010000021.1:0-11079 GCF_958438645.1 uncultured Megamonas sp. | reverse complement strand
GGCTCGAACTCGCGACCCTCACCTTGGCAAGGTGATGCTCTACCACTGAGCTACTCCCGCGTTGTCTTGTTGCTTTACTAAACGTATCAGCGACGTTGATTATTATATATTAACCCGTACTAAAATGTCAATACTTTTTTTGAAAAATTTTAGTAAAATTTTTTCAAACTATGTAAAAATTATCGTCAAAATAGCATTTATCATGTATAAGTGGTATAATATAATATATTTTAGATAAGGAAGTGTTGATATTTGGATATTCCCGAGACGGATTTATTTATTGGATTAATTTTTATATTAATTTTAATAAATGCTTTATTTATTCTTTCTGAAGTAGCTATTGCTGATTCTCATAAAAATCAATTAGAAAAAATGCTTGATGAAGGTAAAAAGAAAGCTTCTGAGGCATTAAAAATAATTGACAAACCTACAACATATTTGATTGCTGTGCAGATAGGTAACGTTAGTTGTAATATTTTAATAGGTCTTTTAACTGGTATTTCACTTGCACCTTTTATCATTCACAACTTACAAAAAATCTTTCCAGATTACAATAATTATATAGAACCTATCTCCTTAGTTTGCACTACATTTGTAATCATCTTATTGTGTTTGATTTTGAGTATAACTTTACCACGCAATATAGCCCTTACAAAACCAGAGTCTTATCTACTCACACTATTAACACCATTGAAAATCTGGAAAAAACTTTTATCCCCATTTATTAGTTTATTCATTTCTATAGCTAATACATTATTATTGATTTTTGGCATCAATCCTCAAAATAATGATAGTGTTACTGAAGATGAGGTAAAAGATTTAATCGAAAAAGGTACAGAAGATGGTACTTTTGAAAAAGCTGAACAAGATATAGTTGATCGTATTTTTCATATGAGTGACCAAACAGCTTATTCATTAATGACACCTCGTACACAGATGATATGGCTTGACCTTGAAGATAGTTTAGAAGATAATTTAAAATTTATCAAAGAACATAATCAAAATGTTTTTCTTGTGGGTAAAGATAATCTTGATGAATTTGTAGGTATTGTTTATGCTAAAGATATTTTAAACGAATTATTATCCAACAAACCTCTTGATTTAGAAAAGCTCATGCATAAACCTATGTTTGTACCTCGTGCTATGGAAAGTTTTCGCGTACTTGAAAAATTCCGTGAAAGTGAAATCAATGAAGCTGTAGTCCTCGATGAATATGGTGGTGTTGTTGGTTTTATCACTATCTTTGACATCATCAATGAAGTCTTAGGTGATATCACAGGCAAACCTGTGGCAAATTCACCACAAATCATACAACGAGATGACCACTCTTGGTACATCGATGGACTTTTTGATATTGACGATTTTAAAGAAAAATTTGACATTGAAGTATTGCCAAATGAAGATAGTGGCCATTTTCAAACTATGGGTGGCTTTATCACTTCATATTTCGGCTACATTCCTAAAGTCGGTGAAAAAATCATCTGGCATAAATTTCGCTTTGAAATCATCAGTATGGATAAAGCCCGTATTGACCGCATCTTAGTTACACAGATAAAATAAACAATAATAAAAAGGCGTTAACCTTAAATCTAGGGTTAACGCCTTTTATTTATTATAGTTTCATATTATGCTTTTTTACTTCTCCAAAGCCATAAAATACCATGTCCTGGCAATTTCAATCCTGATGCTTTAAAATCTTTTTGTTTTGTCAATAATTCTTTATATAATCCATCTTGTTCATTAATCCATGCCATTTGTTCATATTCACTGAAATTATAAACACCAATGAATTTTTCAGTTTCTGTTTCACGCACCAATGCAACTGTAGATTTATTCCATGTATCCAAAGTATAAATATTAGCATCTGTAGAGAATACATCATATTGCAAACGTATTTTTTCCATTTTGCTAATACCTTGATATACTTTTGCTTGAATAGCATTATCTATTTTACGACGACCTGCTTTACGCCAGTTAAAAGCACCGCGATGAATATAACGAGAATCTGCTTGTTTATATTTATCATTTTTATAATCCCAATCATTATATTGAGCTACTTCATCACCACTGTAAATAACAGGTATACCAGATAAACTAAACAAGAATCCATGCAACATTAAATCCAAATCAATAGCTGATTGTATACCATCTTTATCTTTTTGTTTGTCATAATACTCTATACCGCATAAAGAAGCTGTAGTACCACAAAGACGAGCATCACCTAAAGATTCATCGTCATTATATAATTCACCGCAACTGAAAGAATCTGGATATTTTCCTGTGAAGAAATCATTTAAATATTTTTTATGCGCAACTTCTTCTATTCCTTGATATCTCAAGAAACCATAATCTAAGCCCCAACCGATATCATCATGACAACGTAAATAATTTTGGAAAATATACTGTTTTGGTAAAGAAGCTAAAATATCAAGCTGATGTTTCAACAAACTAACATCTCTAGTCGCTACAGTATGCCATGTTGTAGCCATAGTAGTTACATTATAAAGCATATGACATTCTGGCTTTTCTATTGTACCAAAATATGGAACTACTTTTTCTGGTGCCATTACGACTTCACCTAATAATAATACAGATGGGCAAACTATTTCTGTAATCATACGCATCATACGCACTAAAGTATGAACTTGTGGTAAATTACGGCAATTTGTGCCTAATTGTTTCCAAATATATGGTACAGCATCTAAGCGAATAATATCTATACCTTGATTTGCCAAATATAGCATATTATAAACCATTTCATTAAATACTGTAGGATTACGATAATCCAAATCCCATTGATATGGATAGAAAGTAGTCATTACAAATTTATTAATATCTTCTAAATAAGTAAAATTACCTGGTGCTGTTGTTGGAAATACCTGCGGACATTTTTCTTCAAATAATCTTGGCATATCGTAATTATCAAAGAAGAAATATCTATCTTGATATTCTTTTTCTCCAGCTCTTGCTTTTTTTGCCCATTCATGTTGATTAGAAGTATGATTCATAACGAAATCTAGACAAATACTGATTTTATTATGATGACATTTTTTAGCTAATTTACGCAAATCTTCCATTGTTCCCAACTCTTCTTGAACATTGCGAAAATCTGCTACAGCATAACCACCATCACCTTCATCTTTTGGAGATGTCAACAAAGGCATCAAATGAATATAATTTACATTGCTTTCTTGTAAATAAGGTATTCTTTTTTCAAATCCCTTTAAAGTGCCAGAAAAATTATTTACATACATCATCATTCCGATGAAATCATTGCCTTTATACCAATTATTATTTTTTTCACGTGCAATATCTAATTCTTTTAAATAATCTTCTCTTTGATTATAAAAATCTCTTAAATTCTTAATTAAATCATCAAAATAATTCAAAGGATTTGGCTGCTGTTGATACAATTCACAATAAAGCCATTTTAGTTCATCATAGTATTTATGTAATCTGACTTCAAATAAATCTTTATCATCAACTTTAGATGCCACTTTTACATCTTTTTTAGACATATTCTTTTTATTTTTTTTGCTCTTCATATAAAAATCCCTCCATTGACATTTAAATAAAAATATCATATCTATTTATTTAGATATCGATGCTTTTTATTCCTGCTAAAAAAAAGAAGATATCTACAATAAATTATTATCTATTGTAGATATCTTCTTTCCTTTAAGCTTATTCAAAAGCAGGAACTACTGCACCTTTATATTTTTCTTCAATGAATTTTTTAACAGCTTCAGATTTTAAAGCTTTCATTAATTTTTGAATAGCAGGTTTATCCTGATCGCCTTCTCTAACAGCTACAATATTTACATATGGAGATGTACTATCTTCGATAATTAAAGCATCGCTAGCTGGTACAAAACCTGCTTGCATTGCATAATTTGTATTAATTACCGCAGCATCTACATCATCTAAAACGCGTGGAAGTTGAGCTGCTTCAACTTCTTGGAACTGAATATTTTTAGGATTTGCTGTAACATCTTGTACTGTTGCTTTGATATCATTATTATCTTTTAATGTAATAATACCAGCTTTAGCCATTAAAAGTAAAGCACGACCGCCATTTGTTGGATCATTAGGAATAGCTACTAAAGCACCATCTTTTAATTCATCAAGAGATTTTACTTTTTTAGAATAAATGCCCATAGGTTCAATATGAACACCGCCAGCACTTACAAGTTTTACACTATGTTCTGCTGTAAATTCATCCAAATAAGGTTGATGTTGGAAAAAGTTTGCATCTAATTCCCCATCATTTAAAGCTAAGTTTGGCTGTACATAATCATTGAATTCAACAATCTGTAAGTCAATGCCTTCTTTAGCTAATTCAGGTTTTACCTGTTCTAAGATTTCCGCATGAGGCACAGCTGTTGCTCCAACTTTCAATACAGTTTTTTCACTAGATGCAGTATCTGTGCTAGAACCACAACCAGCTAGAGCTACTACTGCTAAAAGTGCAGTAGCAATTACTGCCAATAGTTTTTTCATTCGAAATCCTCCTTAATATAAATAAAATTATTTCTTATTCAATTTTTTAGCTAACATATTACCTAAAAATTGAATTACTTGAACTAATATAATAAGAACGACAACAGTCGCTAACATTACTTCTGGATTAAAACGCTGATATCCATAACGAATAGCCAAATCACCTAAGCCACCGCCACCTACAGCACCAGCCATAGCAGATTCACCAATTAAGACAATAATAACAGTTGTCAGTTGTGCTACAATACTTGGCATAGCCTCTGGAAGCAATACACGTCTTATGATCTGATAAGGTGTTGCTCCCATAGATAAAGCTGCTTCTATCAAACCATAAGGAACTTCACGAAGGGAAGTTTCCACCAAACGAGCAATAAGAGGTATAGAAGCTATAATAAGCGGTACAATAGCTGCTGTTGTGCCGATAGATGAACCTACTACTAATCTTGTAAAAGGAATAATTGCTACCATTAAAATAATAAATGGAATAGAACGTACACAGTTTACAATAGCAGATAATGTTTTATTAGCTATACCTAATTCTAAAACCTGATTTTTACCTGTAGCCAATAATAATACACCAAGAGGAATACCTATAGCAGAGGCAACAATCATAGATACAGCTACCATATATACAGTTTCACCTAAGGCCTTAGGCAATAACATGAGTGCGTCGCTGAACATATCCTATCACCTCCACTTTTAAATCTTGTTCCATTAGAGATTTTATCGCTTCTTTAATCTGGTCTTCTTGTCCATCTAAACCGATGATCATTCTGCCAAATTGTACCATTTGAATCTGAGATAAATCTCCAAATAATATACTTATATCTAACTCTGGGAATTTACGAATAAGCCCTGCAATTACTGGATTATCTGCTGACTCTCCGATAAAAGTCAAACGAAGTAACATAGTTGCATCTTTTATATATTCCTTATGCACTTTACCATTGCGATAAGCTGCTGGAAGTTCATTGCTACTAAGTACACTCATGAATTCTTTAGTAATTGGCTCTTTAGGATTAGTAAAAATTTCTAATACTGTACCATTTTCTGCAATTACACCATGGTCTAATACAGCTACCTTATCACAAAGGTCTTTAATAACCTGCATTTCATGAGTGATTACTACTACTGTCAATTGCAATTTTTTATTTATATCTCTAATTAATTCCAATATAGCTTTTGTTGTCTGAGGATCAAGTGCTGATGTCGCTTCATCACATAATAATATTTTTGTATCATTAGCCAAAGCTCTCGCTATACCTACACGTTGTTTTTGACCGCCAGATAATTGAGATGGATATTGATGAGCTTTATTTTCAAGACCAACCAATTTTAATAAAGGTTCTACTTTAGACTTTATTTCTTCTTTAGATTTTCCTGCTAATTTTAAAGGAAAAGCAATATTATCATATACTGTGGAAGTAGACAATAAATTAAAATGTTGGAATATCATCCCAATATCTTTTCTAGCTTCACGAAGCTGTGATTCTGTCATTGTAGTTAAATCTTTACCATCAACAATAACACTACCAGAAGTAGGTCTTTCTAGCATATTTATACAACGAACTAATGTAGATTTACCCGCACCACTTAAACCGATAATCCCATAAATTTCTCCACGCTTAATTTCTAAATTAATATCTTTTAATGCGTGTACTGAACCATTTGGGGTATCATAAGTCTTTACAATATTTTTTAACTTTATCATATCAATTATACACTCCAAATAATACCTAATCTTATTAAGAAAGACACTATCATAAAAATTAAACCTTGTCAAACTATTATGCTATTTCTTGACATAAATTATAATAAACCGTAAAATTAAATAAGTACTTATAAATTTATAATTATAAATCAGGGGAGACTGCTATGGGAATTTTTTCAAGATTTTTACCAAAAAGAAAACCGGTTGAAATAAAAAACAATGTACCTAAAGAAAAAGAAGAAATTCGTAAAACATTTGGTGTTTATTGTCACAGCCATCATAATACATCTGGAAGTAAACTTTGTCCAAAATGTACAGCATTATTGACTACAGTAATGACGAAAATCAGTAGATGTCCATATGGTATCACTAAACCAATCTGTGAACGTTGTGACCGCCCTTGTTTTGGCACTAAACAGACAAAAGAATTTCGCAATATTATGCAAAGTACACAGAAAAAAATGTTCTTACGTCATCCAATGTTAGCTTTCAAACATAAGATGAAAAGCTGGGGCGTAGATTACGCAAAACATGAACAAGAGAAAAAACAAGCTGCTAAAGCTAAAGCTCGTTCCAAAAAATAAATTATTTTAACCAAGATAAAAAGCTGGCCTAGAAATGGTCAGCTTTTTTATTTTCTTATCAAATTATATAAACTTATATAAACATATTATTGCTTTTTAAACATGGATTTTGGCTGTTTACAAATAGGACAAACAAAATCATCTGGTTCTTTAGTTAAATCACCTTCATAAATATACCCACAAACTTGACAAGCCCATGTTTCTTTATCTGTAATCTTTTCTGGAGCTTGATATGTCGGTGCATTTTTTGGTGCTTTTCCCTTAATTACTTCATGATAATATTTATAAGTCATTGGATTATAATTAGAAACTACTTTTGCATCTTGTACACGTGCTAAAATTACAAAATGAGTTTCCATTTCTGTCATAGTAATAACTTCTGCCGTTATATGTGCACAACTATTTTCATTTACGACAGGAAGACCGTCCATATATTCCCATGCAAAAATATCACCATCAAATTTATCCGTATCTTTTCCTGAAGAAAAACCTAATTTTGCTATTACATTTTGTGTAGTTTGTTCTGATAAAATAGATACTGAAAATCTACCTGTGCGTTTTATACATTCATAAGTATAGTTATTCTTATTCATACTAATAGCAATAACCGGATTATCACTAGTAATTTGAATAACTGTATTTACGATACAACCTGTTGGTCTAGTCCCATCTAATGTACCAATAGCATACATTCCGTAACTCAATTTCCATAATGCTGACATTTCCATAGTCTCATCTCCTTAATATATTTTTAATAAATAATAATTATTAATTAATATCTTATCTAAATTTTAATATAATCACCTTTAAAAAGCAACACTTATTTACAATAAATAAAAAAAATAATAGAATATAGCTATTATTTTCATATATTTTCAGGAGGTCATTATGTCTTCACAATTAAAAGGTACATTACTTATAGTCACAGGTACTATATTATGGGGTGCCTCTGGAGTATTATCTCAACATTTATTTGTAGATAAGGCAATATCCGCTGAATGGCTAGTCACTGTTCGCTTAATTTTATCAGGTATTATTTTACTATGTATTGATGCTATTTTACATCAGGGAAATATTTTTTCTATTTGGCATACTAAAGATAAATTTCCTTTAATATGTTTTGGTGTTTTTGGTATGTTAGGCGTTCAATATACATACTTTGGTACTATTGTTCATAGTAATGCCGCTACAGCTACTATACTACAATATTTAATGCCAATTGCTATTGTTCTTTATCTATTAATTACAACTCATCGCTTACCTTCATTTAAAGAATTACTTGCTATCTTCTTAGCTATGCTAGGGACTTTTTTCCTAGTTACTAAAGGAAATTTTTCCACTTTAGCAATATCTGTAGAAGCTCTCATCTGGGGACTTGTTTGTGCTTGCTTTGCTGCTTTTTATACATTACAACCTCGAACCATCATCAAAAAATGGCGTTCTACACTAATCATTGGTTGGGGTATGTTAATTGGTGGTATCTTAATGTCCTTTTATCAAAAGCCATGGGATTTTACAGGAATTTTAGATATTGATATGATAATTACGCTATCGGCTATTATTATTTTTGGTACAGCAATAGCTTTTTGTGCCTATCTTGAAAGTACAAAATATCTTTCACCTACAAAAATCAGTGTATTTGCTTCATTAGAACCATTTTCTTCAATTATTTTATCAATTATATTTTTAAATATATCATTTGGTTTATTTGAATTCATCGGTGCCATTATCATTATTTTAGCTGTAACCATATTATCCAAATAAAAAAGCGAGAACTTATCGTTCTCGCTTTTATTCATTATTATTATTTTGTAGTTATATCTTTACCAAACCATTTTTCAGAAATCTTAGCGATTGTGCCATCAGCTTTCATTTCATTCATTACTTTTTGAACATCATCGCGAAGAGCTTGATTGTCTTTTGCAAATGCAATACCAAAATCAGTAGGTTCACCTACAACAATATCAGTTTCTTTAAATGCGTCAGCATGTTTTTGCATATAATAAGTACCAATAAGTTCATCAGTTACAACAGCATCAATTCTGCCATTTTCTAAATCCATGAAAGCATCGATATAATCACCATATTTTTTTACTTCACCAAATTGAGCTGCATAATCTTTATTATTATCTAAGAAATCTTCTGCTGTACTACCACTTTGTGTACCAATTACTTTGCCTTTTAAATCTTCAAGAGATTTTATGTCGGAATTCACTGGAACAAATACAACTTGACGATTTTTCATATATGGATCGCTAAATAACATATTTTCTTTACGTTTTTCTGTAATATCTAAACCGTTCCAAAGAATATCTACACGACCACTTTTAAGTTCTGCTTCTTTACTAGACCAATCAATTGCTTTGAATTCTACTGGACGATTAAGTCTTTTTGTAGCTTCTTTAGCTAAGTCTATATCAAAACCAACAATTTCATTATTTTCATCTTTAAATCCCATTGGTGGATAACTATCATCTAAACCAATAACAATAGGTTTATCACTGCTTCCACTAGAAGAAGATGTTTGTTTTTCTTCGCTTCCACAACCTGCTATTAACATAACTCCTAATAGCATAGATAAACACAATACTAATAACTTTTTCATAAAAATTTCCTCCCAATATAAATATATAATATTTATCTATAATTTCATAGTAATGCTTTAATAAGCTAAAGCATTAACTTGTTATATTGTAACAAATATTTTATAAAAAAGCTATAGTTTTTAAAAAATTTTTTTACAGTTTTTGTTTTTTCAAAAACCATATGATAAAATAGAAAAACAATTTAAATAAAAAATATATAAAGGACGTGTTTTCATGAGTAATGAATATATTATTCTCTTAGTTCTCTTAGCATTGAGTTATATAGGGCATAATATGTCTGTATTTTATGCTGTTGGTATAATTCTAATATTAAAAGTTTTTCATTTAGATAGTTTAATGCAATTAGTAGAAACAAATGGCTTAAATTACGGTATTATTTTGCTCACAATTGCTATTTTGATACCACTAGCTAATGGAAAAATAACAATCCAAATGATGATTAATAGTTTTACTTCTCCTATTGGAATATTAGCATTATTAGCTGGTATCTTCGCCGCTGTAGCTGGTGGCTCTGGAATATCATTATTAAAAGACTCTCCTGATGTTGTATCTTCTTTAGTAATTGGTACTATGATTGGTGTATTTTTCTTCAAAGGCGTTGCCGTTGGTCCTTTAATTGCTGGAGGAATTACATATATGGTTTTAAGCTTATTAAAATTATTTCACTAAGAATTTAATAAAATAAAAAAGCGATACATTTATTTTGTATCGCTTTTATTTTTGACTATAAAACTATATAAACTAGTATTCTACCTAACCATGCTACCAAAAGTCCACCAAAAGTATTTAATCCTACATTTAATAATACAGAAATAAAATCACCTGTACGCCACAATAATAAAGTTTCATTTGTAAATGATGAAAATGTAGTAAGTCCTCCTAAAAATCCCACTGTCAAAAACAAGGAAAGATACATCGAGGCTCCCTGCATTTTTTCTGTCAATATAGTAGCAATAATACCTATAAGAAAACAGCCTATTAAATTTACTGTTAATGTTCCATAAGGAAAATGGCCTAATTTATTTACATATGTAGTAATCAAATATCGCATAGCTCCACCTAAAGAACAACCTAACATCACCACTAATAATTTTGTCATAAAAACCTCCTCAATTGCTTATGGTCTTTTAATTTATATAAATAAAAAACTCCTGTTATATATATCTAAAATTATTAAATATAATATAACAGGAGTCATTACTGTATCGTTTACAGATTTATCGGTGAACTCCATCACCATCTATTAAATTTATAAATAAAAAAACTCCTTGAAAATCAAGGAGATTAATTACTAATGGTGGGCGGTAACAGGATCGAACTGCTGACATCTTGCTTGTAAGGCAAGCGCTCTCCCAGCTGAGCTAACCGCCCAAGAGATTGGTGACGCGTATGGGATTCGAACCCATGAAGCCGCCGTGAAAGGGCGGTGTCTTAACCACTTGACCAACGCGCCATTGTAATGGTGGCTCACCCGAGATTCGAACTCGGGACACCCTGATTAAAAGTCAGGTGCTCTGCCAACTGAGCTAGTGAACCGATTTAAATGGCAGGGGTAGCTGGATTCGAACCAACGCATGTGGGAGTCAAAGTCCCATGCCTTACCACTTGGCGATACCCCTATCATAACTGGCAACTTCCTATCCTCCCAGCACGTCTCCATGCAAGTACTTTCGGCCTC
>NZ_CAUBSM010000020.1:0-23467 GCF_958438645.1 uncultured Megamonas sp. | reverse complement strand
TTTTTATTTATTTTTTGTTTTTAACAATTTTCTTCTTTTTGAGTTGCCCTCTCGTTGAGTGCTTAATTATTATATCTAGCTTTTAATCTTTTGTCAACACCTTTTTTATTATTTTTTTACATTTTTTTATAAAAAACTGATAAAATCCTTATAAACTGTATCAAAATATAAATTTTTAGTAGAAAATAGCCGAGGATATACTATTAAAATAGTATATCCTCGGCTATTATATCTATTAACTTTACAAAAATTATTAAATAGTTGTAATACCTTGTTGATTAGCTTGTTCACGAAGTCTAGCTATTCTATCTTCAGTCAATGGATGTGTGCTAAATAAATTTGCTATAGATTTTGCCGAACCTGCTAAAGGATTAATAATAAACATATGTGATGTTTCTGGTTTTGCATTTGGTAATTCTCCATGCTTTGCATAATAATCTATTTTTTCCAAAGCATTTGCTAAATAAAGTGGATTTCCGCAAATCTGTCCACCTTCTGCATCAGCACCATATTCACGTGTACGAGAAATTGCCATCTGAATTATTCCAGCTGCTATGGGTGCTAAAATAGCTGTTGCCATCAATGCTAATGGATTAGAACCTTCTTCATCATCTCTACCACTACCAAAAATAGCTGCAAATTGAGCAACATTTGCGATCATAGAAATTACACCTGCAATTGATGCTGCTACTGTACTAATCAAAGTATCACGATGTTTAACATGAGCAAGTTCATGACTGATAACACCTGCTAACTCTTCATAACTTAATACGCTCATAATACCAGTAGTTACTGCTACAGCTGCATGTTCTGGATCTCTACCTGTAGCAAAAGCATTTGGTTCATCAGCATTAACAATAGCTACCCTAGGCATAGGAAGCTGTGCTCTTTTCGCTAATCTTTCTACCAAATCATATAGATTAGGAGCTTCTTCACGTGTTATCACTCTAGCATTATATGCTCTTAAACATATGGTATCGCTATTCCAATAAGTATAGAAATTTAATCCTAAAGAAACGACAAACATGACCACAGCACCAGTACTACCGCCAATAGCTCCACCAATTGCAATCAATATACCAGTTAACGCCGCCATCAATAACGTCGTTTTTAACATATTCATAAAAAAATTCCTCCTAAAATTTGATTAACAATTACAACTTTTATGGTTTTTAAACCATCCAATACTCAATACCATTACCACTAATATAACTTTGATAATCAAACTCCAATCTGCAAGATAAACACCAACAACTTTATCCATGGTCATCATTTCAGCTGCTGTATATGCTAAAATTCCCCCACCTAAGTAAATAAGCCATGGTAATTTTTTCATAATAAGCATGAAAAGCTGTGCACCACAAAGTACAATAGGTAAACTAATCATTAAACCACAAATAATAAGACTCCATTTTGACTCAGGAACCATGTTGGCAACACCTGCAAGTGCTAATACATTATCTAAACTCATGATAAAATCAGCTATCATTATAGTGCGAACTGCTGCAAATAATGTAGTTGCCTGCTTACCATTTGTTTCTTCATCTCCATTATCTACTAATAATTTAATAGCTATATAAATAAGTAAAGCACCACCAATAAATTGTAAATATGGAAGACCTAAAAGTTCTGTAGCAAATAAAGTAAGACAAACTCTCACTATTACTGCTCCTGCCCCACCAATTATTATCCCTTTCAAACGTTCATTATCTGGTAACGATTTGCAAGCCATCGCTATTACTATGGCATTATCACCACTTAAAATTAAATCCAATAATAATATACTACCAAGTGCCGCAAACCATGGTGCAGTAAACATACCTTCCACTATTCATCGCTTCTTTCTAAATTAATTATATCTTAATATATTAATAATATAAAAAAAGACCTTGCTTCCTAAAAACATCAGCTTAGGAAACAAGGTCTTGCTTACATATTAAATGTCGATTGTACCGGAGATAAACTCGTATTGACGATATCAATCGTTCAGCTACTCCCCTTGCGAGTAAGTAATCATTATTAATAATATAGCATATTCAATATTTACCTGCAAGATATGATTTATTTACTTCTAACTATTATTAACTTGCCCTTTTTATATTCAATTAGTTTTCTACTAATTTTTCTGCGGATACATTTTCTTCTTTGTCCATTTTACCTGCTAAATAATTTGCTGCTAAAGAGCCAGATATATTATGCCATACACTAAAGATTGCACCTGGTATAGCTGCTACAGCACCAAAATGCATCATAGCAAGAGATGTTGCCAACCCTGAATTTTGCATACCTACTTCAATAGAAATAGCTTTTGATTTAGCCATATCCATTTTTAACGCTTTAGCAATAGCAAAACCTAAAGCATATCCTAACATATTATGCAAAATAACTACAGCCATGATGAGTAAACCAGTTTCCATTATTTTTTGAGCACTAACAGATACTACACCACCAACGATTAAAACGATAGCAATTACAGAAATAAGTGGTAATAATTTTATAGCCTTGCGGACAAAATCACCAAAGAATTTATTGATGATAATACCTAACGCAATAGGTACTACTACTACTTGAATAATAGAAATCATCATTGCTTGCAAAGAGATATCAATCCATGCACCAGCGAGCCACCAACTGAGAATAGGGGTAACAATTGGTGCTAATATAGTTGTTGTCATCGTCATAGATACAGATAATGCTACATCTCCACGTGCCAAATAAGTCATAACATTTGAGGATGTACCACCTGGACAAGTACCTACTAAAATTACACCGACTGCAAGTTCTGGCGGTAATTGAAATAATGTTGCTAAAATCCAAGCAAGTGCTGGCATGATAGTAAATTGAGCAAGTGCTCCAATAAATACATCTTTCGGACGTTTAAATACTAGTTTAAAATCTTCAAAACGCAAAGTCATACCCATACCAAACATGACAATGCCCAATAAGTATGTAACATATTTTGCCGACCACGTAAAAGTCCATGGCATAAATAAAGCTATTGCAGCCACAATGATAACAAAAGCCGCCATATATTTCGATATAAACTTACTGATTGCTTCTAATGTTTTCATCTTAATCCCTCCATAAAAACTATAAGTCCACCATAAAAACTATATTATAAATGCATTTAAAATATGTAAAATAAAATTTCATCTTATAAAACTAAGACATTTAAGTATATTAGGTTTACAGTTTTACAAGTGTTAGATTATATAATACTCTAAAAAATATTTTCTGTCAATAAAAAAGGTATTTAATGTTTATAACATCAAATACCATAATTTTTACCTATTTATAATTTAATCATTATTTATTTATTTTATATCTTATTTAAATTTTATTTAACAAAAACTACATAATCATCTTTACGAGCAGCTGGTTTTGGTAAATCACTAGCAGCATATCCTAATACACAATGACCGACACCGATATAATCGCCTTCAATGCCCCATTGTTTTAATAAATCTTTGCCTTCTGCTGTATCAAATTCTTCTTTTGCTCTATTAATCCAGCAAGAAGCCACTCCTAAGCTATGAGCTGCAAGCATTAAATTGCCCATAACAAGTGAACCATCTTGAACTGCTGTTGGTCTTGTAGCATCAGCTAAAACCAAAATTACTGTAGGAGCTCCATAAAATGGATCGGATTTTACGCCCATAATATCAGCATTCCATTTAGATAATTTTGCTATTACTTCCGGATTTTGAATAACTACCATTTTCGGAGATTGCAAACCTTTACCCGTAGCTGCATATTTACCTGCTTCTAAAATAGCTTGCAGCTCTTCATCTTTTATTTGCTGAGCTTTAAATTTACGACAAGAACGTCTTTCAATCATAGCTTTTATAACTTCATTAGTCATTATATAACCTCCTTAAAATGTCTATATTATTCTAATTCCACAATTTTTATTTGAAATCCTTTAAATAATCTTATTCTCTTTTTTCATGAAAATAATCAAAAACTTGCTTTATCATCACAAGTGCTATAATTACAGCTATAAATCTAACAAATTCTTCCATGAGTTGAGGTACATTTAAAATATGAAATACTGCTCCTATAACTAACAACAAACACAAAATTAAAAATTTTACCATCAAAGATTTTCTCAATTTTTTTCACTTCTCTACTCTAATTAATATATATTTCAATAAAAAAGCTATCTGTCAAATTAACAGATAGCTTTTTATCAACACCGATTATAAAATTATTCAGCTTTAGTTCTATACATCTTTATTTCTTCAGGATTATTTTTCAATGTCCAAATACCACAAGGACAAACACCTGCACAAATGCCACAGCCGATACATTTATTAGCATCAGATACATATTCAAAGCTACCATCTAAATGTTGAATACGTGTAATTGCTTTTTCAGGACAAGATTGCATACAAGTTTCACAATCACGGCAAGTACCACAGCTGATACAACGATTTACATCGTCTGCTGGCTCACCTATATTGCAATGATGACATTTATCAAAATACGCTTTAGCTAAAGTATCTTTATTTACTTGTTGTTTTTCTGGGAATGGTTCTACTTCTTTATCCATTACATAAGCATCTGCATAATAAGCTGCTTTTTGACCAGAACCAATAGCATCTGTTAAACGACCAGGTTTGATCACGTCACCTGCTACAAATACTCCATCTAAAATAGAATTGTCTTTATTTGGTACAACCCAATCACGGAATTTTTTAATGCTATCATCTTGAGGTAAATAATCAAGAATAGGTGCTTCACCGATTGATACCATAACCATATCACCAGGAACAAAGCGACCTTTATCATCATAGATACCTTCATCAGTGATTTTTGTTGTCATGAATGGCCAAACTAATTTGCCACCACGGCTTTCAATGTATTCAATTTCTTCATCGAAAGCTGCTGGTTTTTGTACGTCGATACAAGTAACAGTTTCTGCACCCATATCATAAGCACCACGAGCTGTATCCATACCGGCATTACCGCAACCAATTACGATTACATGTTTACCAACTTTTGGATTATCACCGCGATTTACTGCTTTTAAGAATTGAAGACCCATAACGAGTTTTTCTTTACCTTCCCAGTTAAAGAAACGGGATTTATGACCACCTGTTGCTACGACAACTGCATCTGCATCATTTTTAATTTGAGCAAATTTTTCAGCATCAACTTTACATTCTGGTACGAATTTAACGCCCATATCTTCAATGCGTTTGAGTTCAGATTGCAAAAGTTCATGAGATAAACGAGCACGAGGAATAACTTGTTCAAGTTTACCGCCCATATGTTTATCATCATCATAAACAGTTACATCATGACCTTTACGAGCAAGTTGCCATGCAGCGGATAGACCAGCTACACCACCACCGATAACGGCGATTTTCTTACCAGTTTTAACTTTTGGTGCATCAACTTTTGTAAATGCAGAAAGATATCCAAGAGGACCAATCTGTATAGGTTCATCAATACCACCACGAGTACAGCCTTCCATACAAGGATTTGGACAAACACTACCGCAGACAGAACCTGGGAATGGTGTATATTCTAATACGAGTTTAATTGCGTCTTCTAATTTTCCTTGACGAATTAAATTATAACGTTTTTGAGTTGGTATATTTGATGGACAATGGAATTCACAAGGAGCAGCAAATTTTGCATTTTCCCAGTAAGGAACTCTTTGACGATATGTTCCTGTTACTACTGTAGGATTTACAACGAAATCATCTACAGCAACATCACTGAACATACCACCTTTTATCCATTCATTTTGACGGAAAGATTTTATATCTGGTTGTTTATTAGCTATAGCTTGTTTTTCAGCAAAGGATAATGGTTCTAATTTATGCCATTGTTCCCATTTAGATAATTCATCGCGAAGTTCTGTTCTACCAATGGATTCCAAGAATTCATCCATATTGTTATTGAGAAAATCAATATCTTCTTGTGTTAAATCTTTCAAACGAATATCTGCTGGATAGCCATCTATTTTACCACGGAAATATACTGTACCGCCTACCATGCCGACACATGGACGTTCACCGAGTACACTTGCAAATTGTTCACTATCTACACCACAGACAACAGCTTTACCGCCACCCATGAATTCAAAAGAGAATGAACCTACATTTTTTAATACCCATAATTGTGGTTCTTCATAAAGTGGATCATGTTTCATAAGTGAACCAGAACGAGTACCTGCTCTACCACCGATATAAATTTTACCACCAGCAGAACAATGACCAGCTGTATCACCAGCATCACCGCGAACAGTGATTTTACCACCAGCATTAAGCCAACCAACATCGGCAGAAGATGATTCATCTACTACGATTTCTGTATTATCAAGACACATACAACCAACACGCTGACCTGCGTTAGTTACATGGAAAAATAATTTTTTACCTTCTGGATGCCATAATGGACCACCAATATCATGCTGACCAGAAGCATGTATTTCAAATTCTGTTTCTCCATTAGCTACAGCTTGACCAATAGCAAGGAGTAAATCTTGTGTAGACATACGTTCATGTCCAACTAAAGTATCTATAGTAAACATTCCTAAAATCCTCCTCACTAATTAGCATACATATTGAATACCAAGTTTTTCAGCAATAGCTTTATCTGTAGAAACAAGAGCATCACTTCTACCGATTGGAAGTGATGAGTTACCAATTGGAGCCATGAGTTTTCTAAGTTCTTGGTCAAAAGTTAAGACATAATCAACAATTTTTTGTGCACCTTTATCGATATCAAGGCGTTTAACAAGACGAGGATCTTGTGTACAAATACCAGTTGGACATTTACCAGTATTACAAGAATTACAACGACCATGTTCATTACCGATACAGCCTAAAAGTTGAATTAAGATTTTACCACAGAATACACCATTTGCACCAAGGCACATCATTTTGAAAGCATCAGCTGCTGCATTACCAGTAAGACCGATACCACCACCACCATAAAGTGGAATTTGACCTTGAAGACCTTGTTGAACAGCTGCTAAATAGCAATCACGAATTTTAGAAACTACTGGATGACCTGTATGGTCTAAGGAAATTTCATTTGCAGCACCTGTACCACCTTGAATACCATCAATGAAGAAACCGCCACAAATTTTATAAGGATCACGAAGTAAGTTATTATATACAGATACAGAAGTAGCTGAAGCCGCACATTTAATAGCTACAGGAACTCTGAAACCAAAAGCAGCATTCATGGATAAATGCATTTTCTGTACAGATTCTTCAATGGAATACAAACCTTGATGGTTTGGTGGAGAAGAAAGTGTAGCTTTTGGTACACCACGAATTGCTTGAACATGTTCCGCTACTTTAGCTGCAGGAAGCAAACCACCATCACCAGGTTTTGCCCCTTGACCAATTTTAATGAGAACACCTGCTGGATCTACTTTCATTTTAGGAAGAGCTTTTACAATACGGTTCCAACCAAAGTGACCAGAAGCAATCTGTAAAATCATATATTTTAAATAATCCGATTCTAAAAGTTTGCTAGGCATACCGCCTTCACCAGAACTCATACGAATTGGAATATTGCATTTTTCATTTAAATAAGCACAAGCAAGAGCAACTGCTTCCCATGCTCTTGTAGAAAGAGCACCGATGGACATATCGGAGAAAATAAGTGGATAAATCCAATTTACTGGAGGTGCTTTATGTTCCATGACTAATTTCCCGTTTTCCATTTTCAATGGTAAATCTTTTGCTGGTAATACTCTACCAAATGGAGAACGTATATCAAATGTATGACGCTGGGAATCAAGTGCAGGGTCAGTCATCTGACTGATACGACCTACAATAATGCTATCTAATGTTCTTTGAGCATTTAAATTTGTACGTCCACCACGTTTAATAGGACCATGGTCACGAGAAAGCAATGTTTTTCTTGTATCAGCATTTCTCACTGGACGAATAGCACCGTTTGGACAAACTTTTTCACACATGCCACAACCAACACAAGCATTTGCAAGTGTTTTTACCTGTTTTATTACAGGTATTGCTTTATGCGTATGTTTTGGATCTGGAAATAATCCATCAGAAGTAGTTTTATCTACACGGATTACATCTGCTTTAATTGCTTGAAAAGTACAAGTTGCTAAACAGCTACCGCACATAGTGCAACGGTCCATATCATATTCAATTTTCCAATTAAGGTCGTTTGTACTTATATCTTGCGTTCTTACTGTTTCCATCTTTGAACCTCCAAGTCATTGTTAATTACTACAACTTCACGTTCATTAGGATAAATATCTTTACTCATATCTCTATTTGGTAATATTTCATTAATACCACAAACTTCTGAAGCAATAGCTACCATATTTTCATCGCCACCTACAACAACTGGGCGAAGTTTTTTAGAATCACAGCATGTCATCATTCTGCCATCTGGTAAATTAGCAATAACTGTATTTGGTCCATTTATTTCCAAATTAGCTAAGGATTGACGAATAGCTGTTAATACTTCTTTATCTTCACGTTTATCAATTTCTTCAAATGGAAGAGGTGTAATTACATGTTTAAAATATTCAATAGGCCATTTTAATTCATGTAAAACATAGTGAAGTGTGTATAAAAAGTTTTGAGAATCTGATTCAAAACCAATATATCCACGATGTAATGATTTTTGGAATTCTTTATTTTTAGTAAAGAATGTATTTTCACCATTAGCACAGAGAGTATATCCTTGTAAAAAGAAAGGATGAGCTGCATAACGTACAATATCGTAGTTTGTATTCTGACGACATTGAGCAACAATATTTTTAGCGAGTAAACAGCCATTTTCATTCCAAAGATGGAAATATGTAGCAATATCAGCAGGGTCACCGATTTCTTTTAAAGTAAGTACATCTGGCCAAAATGAATATACAAAACCATTTCCGGATTCTTCTAATATTTTACGAAGGGCTAAACGTGTATCTAATAATAACTCGCCTTTTTCATCTTCAGATTTATCCTTATAGTATTCAGGATAATCGTAATTACGGAATATATAATATGGCATTGCTTGAATATCAAGACCTGGTTGTTTATCAGGAACAGGGATCCATTCTGCCAATTGAATAAAGTTGTGGCTATCCATGTATTCTTCAACCATTTCTGCACCACGTTGAGTACAAGCTAAAGAAAGTAACGGCTTATCTTTATAGTCGGAAAAAATACCATATAAATCTTTCATAACCATGGCAAATCCAGAATTATCATGACCTTCTTGTTGAGGTATCATTAATTTTAAAGCTTTTGCCGGACTAACAGGAACTTTACTTTTTATAGAACCTATTCTACACATAATAACCGCCTCCAATAATTTATTCTAAATAAATTCTTATAAATCCATATCAAATAATAAATACATTAGTGTCTTTCTAATGTACCTTTATAATAAAGTGCAATATACATTATAAAAACTTGTTACGACTATGTCAATATATTTATGCAATCTATTTCACTATTATAATTAGTAAAAACCTTTCATTATAAAGCTTTTAAAATAGTTATAATTTTCAGTATTGTATATTTAAAAATCAACATACGCATAAATTAAATTTACATCTTGACAATATATGCTATTTATATATATTTTAAAGCTTTTTTTATCATTTTTTCATCATATCAAATAAAATTGTATTGTATAGTTTTACTGTATACAAAATAAAAAAGGCAGATATGCTCTGCCTTTATCTTAAAATTTTATCTATCAAATTTTCCAAATTATATTTTAGTATATCTAATTCATCTCCATGGTCTTCCACAAAACCTTGAGCCGATGTCTTTACTTCTACCACTTTTTCTTTTAAGCTACCATCTTTATTTATATTTTCATCTAAATCACTAACAATCTGTTTAGCATGATTTATTTTTTTAGTAAAGGTATTCGTTTCTTCATCTATTGTACTATCTAATTTATTATTTAAATTTTTAAAATCACTATCTTGACCATCATCTTTTATTTGTGTTTGTTGTTGAATATCATTTTTCACTACTTTATCTTTATCCCTATCGATAGGCATATTCCAAGAAAAAGCTAAATAAAATCCTAATATAGCTACAATGACAAAACTTGCCACTATACAAATTTTTTTCACAATATTTTTTAATTTTTCACCAAAACTTTGAGTTTTTTTCCAAACAGATGATTTTGATTTTTTCTTTGGAGCTATATCTTCTATCTTTATTTTATTATTTTTTTCAACAGTATCTTCTGTTTTATTTTCATAATTAAATCTAGCTTGTTCTAATTGCTCCATTTCTTCTTCAGTTAAAAATCTTGTAGGTTCATCATTTCTTGCTATACCTACCCTATTAAAAGAATCTTTATTATCCAACAAAAATCACCTTTCTAAATTTTAAACTCATATTATTCTTTTTGTTTTCTCATCGCTAAATGTTCTTTTTCTAACGCATGACAAACACGTGTTATACTCCAAAAACGATTAAAAGTAGTAACTACCGCCTTACATATAGGTACTTGTATATTTTTTTCTCGCATATTTTTTAATACACTATCTAATCTAGATTTAGAAAAATTATGAAACATCATTAATTCATATTCAAAATCCAAAGGCTTTTCATCTGTTGGTTCAATCTTACTAAAACCCTTCAAACCAAATAAATAACCTATTTTTTGATAATGCTCTTTCTTATCCACTAAAATGACTTTTATCTTCATTGACTCTAATAAATTTTTTAATTCTGTCAATCTCATTTCATCTGTGAAATTATATAATAAAATCATTTCTTGAATGTTTTTTTTCATTCTAAAATCACCTCTTCCCAATTATAAATTATCTATATCGTTTAAACAAGAATATAGTTTTCAAAAAAAGCTCTTAATAGATATGTATTCCAATATACCTATTAAGAGCTTTTACTTATTTTATTTGATTTTCAATGCGTTTTGTTAATAAATCAGCTTCATGTTCCATGGTTTTAGCTTTTTTCAAATTATCTGTAGCTTCTCTTAAAGTTTTAATATCTTTATTGTCTAACCATTTAGCATAATTTTCATAATATGCAATCTTACTTTCACAAGCTTTTAAACGTAAATTATGCAATGTTTCTGCAGATTTTGGTACATTCATAGATTGTAGTGCTGTTTGCAAATCTTGCAACTGTGGTAAAATTTTCGTTTCAATAGTATTTTTTAAATCCGCTCTATTTTGCTCATTTCCCAAAGCACCTAGACTCAAAGCAGCATTTAAATTAGCCTCATTTTCTGTCAAAACCTTTTCTTTATCTAAAATAATTACTGCTGTTTGACTTAAATAATCTTTAATATACTCTTTTCTACCTTCTGCCAATGCTTTAATAAATTCATCAAAATTATCTATGCTAACAACTTTCCAATAACCATCTGCTTGTTCTTCTAAGGACACTTTAAAAATAAATGGCTGATTTATTTCACTTTGTGTTACTTTTATCCCAGCTTCTGCTGTTCTATTTTCTTCATTTTTATTGATATAATCAATTCCCTCAAAATTAAGATCTGATAAACCAGCCTGTTCTATTATCATGTCTGAATTTATCATTGCACCTTGGCTATCAGCTGTCGTATTTCCAGATTGCCAGCTACCAGTTTTTACATAATTATTCAAACCTTCCTGTAGACTCGCAATCAATGGTGCTTTAAACATAGTAGCTAAACTATTCATGGCTACTTTTGCTTCTTCCGGTAAATTTTCTTGTGAAGCAATTATACTATCTAATATATTATTTGTTACACCTGCTACAACATTATCAATATCTACATATTTATTAAACTCGTCTATATCATGATTTTGTATTGACTCTTGAATAGCTTTTAATGTGTATTCTGGCGTTTTCACATAAAAATTAAAATATGCCAAACTTCCGCCTATGATAATAAGTACTAATAATATCGCCGCAGCAAAAATTTTTAATTTAGTGCGTATTGATAATACCATAGTTTTTCCTCCAATTATAATTTAATTAATAAGTCCCATAATATATTATATCTTCAATATCAATTATGGCACCTATTCACATCTTATGCAATACTTTATCTATAGATATTATCTAAAATATAATATTAATAGATTGACACTATGGCTCAAGTAACATATTATTATCTATGAACTTATTTTATAATTGAATAGAGGTGTGCTTCGTGATTGGAATTGTAATTGTATCTCATAGTTCTTTAATTGCCGATGGCACAAAAGAACTAGCTCTCCAAATGGCAGACCCTGCATTAAAAATTATGGCCGCAGGAGGCACATCAGATGGAAAACTTGGCACCGACATGAAAAAAATAAAATCTGCCATTGAAAAAGTAAATGGAACTGATGGAGTACTAATCCTTACTGATTTAGGAAGCTCTGTGTTAACTACAGAAATGGTTATTGATATGATGGACGAAGATGATAAAGATATCAGTAAAATTCAAATAGCTAATGCACCATTAGTTGAAGGTGCTGTCATAGCTGCTGTTGAAGCTTCATTTAATAGCGATATTTTTAGTATAAAAAAAACCGTTGAAGATATCATACTGAAAAAAGTTCCATTATAAAAAAAGCTGTACAAATTAATGTACAGCTTTTTTTATCTTTATAATTCAGTTTTATTGCGTATTAACTCAGCACGATGTGCTCTTATTTGTTTTAATTTAAAAATTATCATCGGTATTACCATCATTGGAACACCTGCATATAAAGTAGAACGTAAATCATCTGTAAATGCAATTACTATTAGGCAAAATACCTGTACCCAAATTCCAAATAAAGTTACATAAGGAAAAAATGGGGTTTTGTATTTTAATTCAGATACTCTGTTTTCTGCTATCATTTTTTTACGGAAATTGTATTGACTCCAGCAAATAGAAATCCAAGCCATCGCACCTGTAAAACCTGAAACAGCTAATAAATAAGTATATGCTGTTTCACTTGTATCTAAAGTGTATAACAAAATTATTATCCAACAAGCACAAATAGATACAATAATTGAATTTTGAGGCATACCATTATGATTTAATTTACCCAAAAATTTTGGTGCCATTTTATGTCGAGAAAGACCATGTAATGCTCTACCTGCTCCATAAAGGCCTGAATTAGAACAAGAAATTGCTGCTGTAAGAATAACAAAAGCAAACATATATCCAAGCCAATCAAAACCATAACGATGAAGTGCTGCTGCAAATACACTTTCTGTCAAAGTCGCTTCATCCCATGGCAATATTGATATCAATAATGTAATTGGTATAATATATAAAGCAATAATTCTCCATGTAACATTGCGAACTGCTATAGGAATACTTTTGGCTGGATCTTTACATTCGCCAGCAGCCAAGCCAATTATTTCTGACCCTTGGAAATTAACTAAAATAATTACCATTGTCATAATAATTGCCCAATATCCATGAGGAGCAAAGCCTCCACTGCCTAAAAGAATTTTTGTTCCAATAGGTTCACCAGTTTCACCAGCCCAGCCCATGCAAATAGCAAAAGCAACGATACTAAAAACAACTAATGCGACTATTTTTATAATTGATAACCAAAATTCACTTTCACCAAACTTGCCTACACTGAATAGGTTTATAAAGGTAACAACTAAACCAAACGATACAGCCCACCATAATTGACTGACCTCAGGTACAAATTGATTCATGATAATTCCCGCTGCAATCATTTCTGCAGGTACATAAACAATCCAGTTCAACCAATATGCCCAACCAACACCACATGCCCATGTAGGTGATATATGATCATTTGCATACGTGACAAAAGAACTAGATACAGGCTGAGCTACTGCTAATTCAGCCAAACATAGCATAACGCATAATACTACTATTCCGCCTAATAAATATGCCAAAATAGAAGCAGGTCCCGCTTGTTCTAATACATAACCAGTACCTAAAAAATAACAGCTACCAATAATTCCACCTAATGAAATTAGCTGTATATGTCTGTTTTTCAGACCCCTATTCATTATAGGTTTGTTGTTCATCTCCTTAATAACACAACCTTTCTTATATTATTATATAAATTATATAAATATACAATTAAGTATATTTGTTTATATTACAAAAATAATACTATAAAATTCATTATTTTACCATACAAAAAGAAAAAAAACTTATAAAAATTTTCATGCTATTTATATTATAATTATTTTGAGGTGAAATTATGCTTGAATATAAAACAATAGATGACGAATATTTTACTGAATGGGAAATCAACAAATCCAGATTTTTAACGTATATCAAACATGTGGAAACTGAAACTGAAGCTCAAGAATTTATTACAGCTATAAAAAAGAAACATTTTGATGCCCGCCATAACTGCTCTGCTTATATCATCGGTGAACGCAGTGAAATTCAAAAATCCAGTGACGATGGTGAACCTAGTGGTACAGCTGGTGCTCCTATGCTTGAAGTGCTCAAAAAAAATGAACTCAGTGATATCGTCGTTGTCGTTACTAGATATTTTGGCGGTATTAAATTAGGTGCTGGCGGTCTGATTCGTGCTTACGGAAAATCTGTGACCTTAGGGCTTGATGTTTCCACAATTGTAAAAAAATCTATCTTTAATTGCTATAAAATAGATTTAAACTATGATTTACTAGGCAGTATAGAAAATTATCTTCATCAAAAAGAAATCCGCATTCGAAATAAAGATTACAGTGACATCGTGAGCTTTACTTTATTATTAGCTCAAAATGACAGTGAAAATATCTTAAAAGATATCACTAATTTATCCGCCGGTCGCATAAAAATAGCAGAATTAGAACCTATCTATTTAAACATTCCTATAAAATAAGAAAATTCCTTAGTAGCTAAATAACTACTAAGGAATTTTTATTATCACACTTATTTATTAGCTTTACGGAATTTTTCCATGAAATCAACAAGAGCCTGACAACCTTCCATTGGCATTGCATTATAAATAGATGTACGCATACCGCCGACAGAGCGATGACCTTTTACGCCACCTAAACCATGTTCTAAAGCTTCTTTAGCAAATTTAGCTTCTAATTCTTCACTTGGTAAACGGAAAGTAACATTCATGAAAGAACGACTATCTTTGTCTGCATGACCTTTATAGAAACCATCACTGTTATCAATTGCATCGTAAACTAATTTAGCTTTTGCTGCATTTTTTTTCGCCATGCCTTCTAAACCGCCATTTGCTTTTATCCAAGCTACTACCTTACCTACCATGTAGATACCAAATGCAGGTGGTGTATTATATAAAGAATTTTTCTTCAAATAAGTATCATAGCGAAGCATTGTTGGCACTTCTTTTGGAGAGTTTTCAAGGAAAGATTTGCGAGCAACAACTACAACAACACCAGCAGGTCCAAGATTTTTCTGAGCACCTGCATAAATTAAACTAAATTTAGAAAAATCAAGTGGACGAGATAACATATCAGAAGACATATCAGCGATAAGTGGAACATCGCCAGTTTCTGGAATGTAATGATATTCTGTACCATAAATTGTATTATTGTAGCATAAATGAAGATATGCTGCATTGTCACTTAATTTAATTTCATCTTGAGTTGGAATATGTTTAAAATCGCGATCTTTGCTAGAAGCTGCTACAAATCCACGATTTAAAAGTTTTGCTTCATCATAAGCTTTAGTTGCAAAACTACCAGATAATACATAGTTACCTACTTTGCCATCAACAGCAAAATTTTGTGGAATCATAGTGAATTGCATACTTGCTCCACCTTGGCAGAATAAAACTTCATAATCATCGCCAAGACCCATAAGTTCTTTTATATCAGCTTTTGCTTGATTATGTACTTGTTCATATTGTTTAGAACGATGACTGATTTCTATAATTGACATTCCACTCTTAGCAAAATTTAAAAATTCAGCTTGAGCTTCTTGTAATACTTCTAAAGGTTGCATAGCAGGACCAGGATTAAAATTGTAAATACGATCTTCCATCAAATAAGCCTCCTAAAATAAAAATATAAGTTCTTCTTTATCGAACTCATAATTAAATAATGCTTTTACCATTTTACAATGTTATATAAAAAATAAACATTTTGTAAAAAAATATGATATTATTTTAAAATATCTATGATAATATGTCAATTTTACTGCTACAAAAGTATTTTAGTCAAGTAATAATATCTTTTTTTATTGATAATTTGTAAATCTACATTATAAATTTATATAATAAATCACAATTCAACATCATTTCATAAGTATGATATAATATTTTTATCAATAATTTTAAATTTATACTTAAAATGATTAATTATTTAAAAGGATGGTATATAGATGCGTACTAGCGAAGAAACAAAAGACATCACTCTTTTAGGTCAAAAAAATGTAAAATATGAATTCAACTATCGTCCAGATGTATTAGAAACATTTGATAATAAACATCCTGACCATGATTACTGGGTAAAATTTAATTGCCCCGAATTTACTACACTTTGCCCTATCACAGGTCAACCAGATTTTGGTACAATTTATATTTCTTATATCCCTGACCAGAAAATGGTAGAAAGCAAATCTTTAAAATTATATTTATTCAGTTTTAGAAATAATGGCGACTTTCATGAAGATGTAGTAAATATCATTATGAAGGACTTAATCAAACTCATGAATCCTAAATATATTGAAGTATGGGGAAAATTCTTACCTCGTGGTGGTATCTCTATTGACCCATATACAAATTATGGTCGTCCTGATACAAAATATGAACAATTAGCTCATACTCGTTTTGTTAACCATGATTTATATAGCTTAGATAAAGTAGATAATCGCTGATAAATAAATTTCCTAAAATAAGATTTACTTAAAAGGAGCTGATTATATGCTTCAAGTTTATACAGGTAACGGCAAAGGTAAAACAACAGCTGCTATAGGTCTTGCTATTCGCAGTTTAGGTGCTGATAAAAAAGTTTATTTTTGTCAATTTATGAAAACCTTAGCCTATAGCGAACAATCCATTTTACAAAAATTTGCACCGCAATTGAAATTGACAACTAGTGGTAAACCGTATTTCATCGCCAAAGAAGGCATGTTAACTGATGAAGAAATCAAAAAATGGGGAGATATGCTTCAAGTTTATCCTGAAGGCAATCCACCAAAAGATTATGTAAAATTAGTCAATGACAGCTTAAAAACATTACTTGAAGAAATAACAAATACACATTATGATTTAATAATCCTCGATGAAATAAATGTTGCTATGTATTATGACTTAATTACTAAAGAAACTCTAGAAAATGTTTTAAATCAAATACCTTCAGATGTAGAAGTAGTTTGCACTGGTCGATATGCACCAAAATGGTTATGTGAACGTGCAGATTTAATCACTGATATGCAAGAAATTAAACATTATTATCAAAAAGGACTTCAAGGTCGTAAAGGCATTGAAGATTAATTTTTTTCATTAATAACCATACTAAAATATGCTAAGAGATTTTATTAATTTAAAATTTCTTAGCATATTTAAATTAAACTTTTCTCAAGAGGTGCTTTATAATCTATGAAAATACGTATTGAAAATAAAGACCGCCATGGATTAGTCTACGATATATCAAAAATTTTATTAAAATATAATGTAAATATTATTTCTATGGAAGTTATTAAAAATACTACTTATTTAGAGACAGAAGCTCTTACTTATAAAGATGAGCAAAAAATATTATCCGAACTTCATAAATTATCTGGTATTATAAACATAACTTCTATCATGATAATGCCACACAATGAAAAATATCAACAGATGGATATTGTCTTTAATACAATAAATGAAGGAATTATCATCACTGATAAAAACGGAAATATCATCTATATCAATAAAATTGCCATAAAAATTCTAAAAATTCCCAATGATAATATTTTAGGACAACATATATCCAAAGCATTGCCTTTTTGTAAATTATTATTAAAAACATTACAAACTGGTAAAAAATATCTTCATCATGAAGTCTATGCCGAAGAATATAACAATCATTATATGGTGAGTAGTCAGCCTCTTCTCGATGAAAATAATAATTTATCTGGTGGCGTTGCTGTCATTCGCGATATAGAAACAGTACGTCAAATATACCAAAAAATCACGGGACAGCCTTCTACTAGCTTTAAAGATATTATCCATCAAAGCGATATTATGGAAAAATTAATTTTGTCGGCTCAACATTATGCTGGTAGTAACTCCACAATTCTTATTCGCGGAGAAACAGGTTCAGGTAAAGAATTATTCGCTAGAGCAATCCATAACGCTTCACCTCGTCGCGATAATATCTTTCTCGCTATCAACTGCACGGCTATTCCTGATACTCTACTTGAAAGTGAATTATTTGGTTACGAAGAAGGTACTTTCACCGGAGCAAATAAAGGCGGTAAACTTGGCCTATTTGAATTAGCTAGCGGTGGCACTTTATTTCTCGATGAGATAGGCGATATCTCTTCTACACTTCAAGCAAAATTACTGCGTGTACTTCAAGAACATCGCGTACGTCGCATAGGTGGTAATCGTGAAATTCCTATAAATGTACGCATTATTTCTGCCACAAATTGTAATCTTGAACAAATGGTACAAGACGGATTATTTCGTCAAGATTTATACTATCGTTTAAATGTAATACCACTATATTTGCCACCACTTCGCGAACGCAAAGAAGATATTTGTTTACTTGCAAATTATCTTTTCCAATCCACTGTTAATAACATCAATACTCGCATAAAATCCATTTCTCCTGAAGCTTTAGAAAAACTCACTCATTACGATTATCCCGGAAATGTACGTGAATTAAGTAATATTATTGAACGAGCTATAAATGTTGCTCAAGGTTCACAAATAACAGCTGATGATATAATATTATTCAACCAAATGCAAAATAACACATCTTTAAATAACTTAAATGATCATTCTACTTTTAATTTAAATGAAGCACTTCGTCGCACAGAAAAAAATATTATTCAACAAGCGATGAAAAAATTTACCTCATCACGTAAATTAGGTGCAGCACTCGGTTTATCTCATACTAGTGTTATTCGTAAAATGAAAGAATATGATTTAAGTTTTAATAAAAATAATAATTAATAAAGAAACTGCACCCAAAAGATTATCTTTATATCTAACCTTTGGAGTGCAGTTATTATTATTATGAAACTATTTTTTAGATTCTAATTTTGAATGTCTATAGCTATAACCAAAATATACAATAAAACCAAGTACACACCATACAACAAAACGAATCCATGTGTGAATTGGTAAATTATACATCAAATAGCCACAACAAATCATAGCCATTGGAGCTACAAAATAAATTGCAGGACATTTAAAGCCACGTTTAATATCTGGACGTTTTATTCTTAAATATAAAACACCAAATCCTGCAATAAAGAATGCAGATAACGTACCAATATTTGCCATTTCAGCGATTAAATGAATAGGTGCAAAACCTGCTATAACAGATACTAAAACACATCCACCGATTGTTACTAAATAAGGAGTTCTATATAATTTATGAACTTTACAAATACCTGCTGGTATCATGCCATCACGAGATAGTGCAAAGAAAATACGTGCTTGACCATATAATAAAACGAGCAACACTGTAGTTATACCACAAATAGCACCTACAGCAACAATAGCTGAACCAATTGGATAACCAATAACACGAAGAGCATATGCCACAGGTTCAGCATTATTCAAATCTGTATAAGGCACTACACCTGTCAATATAATTGCCACAAAGAAGTATAATACCGCACAAACACCCAAAGAACCTAAAATACCTATAGGTAAATCGCGTGAAGGATTTCTCGCTTCTTCTGCAGACGTAGCAACCGCATCAAACCCAATATAAGCGAAGAATACAATTGCCGCCCCAGCTGAAATACCTTGTGTACCATACGGCAAGAATGGATCCCAGTTAGTTGGATCAATATTTGGTACTGCTAATACAAAGAAAACAACGATAACCGCTAATTTTACAAATACTAAAATACGGTTAATCATAACAGTTTCTTTTGTTCCACGTACCAATAATATACATAAAAACATAGTAACTAAAATAGCAGGTATATTGATGATACCGCCCTCTTCAGGAACTTTCGTAAATGCAACTGGTAAATCTATGCCACCTGAAGCCAAAAGTCCTACTACATAACCTGACCATCCGGCTGCCACTGTACTACAAGTAACAGTATATTCCAAAATTAAATTCCAGCCTACAATGAAAGCTAAAAATTCACCTAATGAAGCATACGTATAAGCATATGCACTTCCTGCTACTGGAACCATTGATGCATATTCCGCATAAGCAAGACCTGCAAAAGCACAAGCAATAGATGCTAATACGAAAGATAATGATATCCCCGGCCCTGCATATAAAGCTGCACCTACACCAGTTAATACGAAAATCCCTGTACCAATTACGCTACCAATACCTAAGAAAACTAAATCAAATGCACTTAAATTTCTTGTAAGACCTGAATTTTGTGCCATTGAACGCAAAGCACCAATATCTTTCTTACGGAACAGATCCATAAAAAACACTCCTTTTTTTACAACACGAAAACATCACTTACTTTCTCATTATTTCAAAAATAAAGGCCTGGTAAAACCAGGCCTTAGCTTTTTATTTTAAGATTTCATGAATATCATAATAAGGTAAATTCAAACCTTCTGCTACGCCTTTAAATGTTACTTTACCATCTATAGTATTAATACCTTGCATTAAACCAGGATCATCAAGACAAGCTTGTTTATATCCTTTATTAGCAATTGCTAAAGCATAAGGCAAAGTAGCGTTTGTTAATGCCAAAGTAGAAGTTCTTGATACTGCACCAGGGATATTTGCTACAGAATAATGAGTTACATCATGTTTTACAAATATAGGATCATCATGTGTTGTGCAATGGTCACATGTTTCAACTGCACCACCTTGGTCGATAGCAACATCGACAACAACAGAACCAGGTTTCATTGTTTTAATCATATCTTCAGTTACTAAAATAGGAGTTTTGGCACCTGGAATAAGCACAGAACTAATCAATAAATCAGCTCTAGCCACCCATTTTGCAATATTATAACTATTGGACATTTCAGTAACTACACGGCCATGGAAAATATCATCAAGATAACGAAGTCTATCGATAGAAAGATCAATAATAGTAACTCTAGCACCTAAACCAGCTGCCATCTTAGCAGCATTCGTACCAACAATACCTCCACCGATGATTACTACTTGGCCAGGGCAAACACCTGTCACACCACCTAATAATACTCCACGTCCACCATATTGACTTTCAAGGAATTGAGCACCTAATTGAACAGACATACGTCCAGCAATTTCACTCATTGGGGAAAGAAGTGGTAAACTACGTCCATCTCTACCTCTAACTGTTTCATATGCGATACCTACAACTTTATGACGCAATAGAGCATCTGTGAGTTCAGGTTCTGGAGCTAAATGTAAATAAGTATATAGAATTTGACCCTCATGGAATAGATCATATTCAGATGGTAATGGTTCTTTAACCTTGATAATCATATCAGCTCTATCAAAGAGTTCTTGTTTATTTTCAACAATTTCAGCACCAGTAGCGATATAAGCTTCATCTGTAAATCCACTGCCAATACCAGCAGATTTTTCTACTAATACAGTATGTCCTGCACGTATTAAAGCTTCACTTCCGGCAGGAGTTAGACCTACACGGTTTTCATTGTTTTTAATCTCTTTAATAACACTAATAATCATAATATAAACCCTCCTTCAGGTCGAAAAATTTTATCATAAACTATTTATAATCATTTTTGATTTACACCTTATATATAATGCAAATTATATGCCAAAATAAATCATAAAAATTTTATATTAATAAATAAGTATTTTTTATTATCATCTCTATTTTTGTAATATTTTTATTACAAAAAATGTAATTATTTCATTACAACTGTAATTATTTCATTACATAAAAAAATAAGAGATTAAACTCTAACAAGTCTAATCTCTAAATCAATAATAATTTATTTATTTAACAATGAATGTTTATAACTATATACAAAATAAATAACAATCCCTATAATACACCAAACAATAAATCTAATCCAAGTAAGCCCTGGTAAATTATACATTAAATAGCCACAACTGAGCATAGCCATCGGCCCTACAATATATATAGCAGGACATTTAAAACCTCTCTTTATTTCAGGATGTGTAATTCGCAAATACAATACACCAAAACCTGCAATAAAGAACGCTGATAATGTACCAATATTAGCCATTTCTGCGATTACATTTATAGGAACAAAACCTGCAATAAGTGAAACTAAAATACAGCCACCTATTGTAACTAAATATGGAGTATGATATTTTTTATGAACTCTACAAATACCTTCAGGGATCATACCATCACGAGACAATGCAAAGAAAATACGTGCTTGACCATATAATAAAACAAGCAATACCGTAGTAATACCACAAATAGCACCTACAGCAACAATAGCTGAACCAAAAGGATAACCTATAACACGAAGAGCATATGCTACAGGTTCTGCATTATTTAATTGAGTATAAGGCACTATTCCTGTTAATACCATCGCTACAACAAAATATAATAAAGTACAAACTGCAAGTGAACCTAAAATACCAATAGGAACATCTCTTGAAGGATTTTTAGCTTCTTCAGCTGATGTTGCCACAGCATCAAAACCAATATAAGCAAAAAATACAATTGCAGCACCCGAAGCAATTCCCTGATATCCAAAAGGTAAAAATGGATCCCAATTAGTAACATCAACATTTGGAATAGCCAAACATAAAAAAATAAAAATTACTGCAATTTTTATAAAAACTAATATACGATTTATAAAAATACTTTCCTTAGTGCCTCTAACTAAGAGAATACATAGAAACATTGTGATGAAAATAGCAGGTAAATTTATAATTCCGCCCTCTGCTGGAACTTTTAGAAAATCAATTGATAAATTTAATCCACCTGATGTCAATAATCCTGTTACATAACCTGACCAGCCAGCAGCCACAGTACTACAAGTTACTGTATATTCTAGAATTAAATTCCATCCCACCAAAAATGCCATGAATTCTCCCAATGAAGCATATGTATAAGCATACGCACTACCAGATACTGGCACCATTGATGAATATTCGGCATAAGCTAAACCTGCAAAAGCACAGGCGATAGATGCCAAAATAAACGAAATAGCTATACCTGGACCCGCATATAATGCTGCACCAACACCTGTTAATACGAAAATGCCTGTTCCTATGACACTACCTATTCCTAAAAACACTAGGTCAAAAGCTGTTAGATTTCGCACAAAACCAGAGTTTTCAGCATCTTGTGCTAAATGTGTAATGTCCTTTTTACGAAATAAATCCATAACATTCACCTCATTATTAAATTTTCCATCTATACAGAAAAAAGGCACTGAATACTCAGTGCCTTCTCTAACTGGCAACTTCCTATCCTCCCAGCACGTCTCCATGCAAGTACTTTCGGC
>NZ_CAUBSM010000019.1:0-23790 GCF_958438645.1 uncultured Megamonas sp. | reverse complement strand
TAAGCTTTGTATGAAATGATAATTTTTTTCAAAGCTAAAATTTTATCTGCGGTGGCTTTCTTTGGTTCGTTTCTTTGCCATCAAAGAAATGAACATATAATATAGATTTTATTTAAATTTACTTTTCTTTCATGAGCAAGAAAAGTAACAAAAGAACTCTACCTCCCGATATCAATTTTACTTTGTCAATTATAAAATTATGTCTATAACGCTCTAAACTCGCTTTGCTCAAACAGTAGAGCTAAAACCATAGCCATAATTTTATCCTTGCCAATAGCCTAACGGCTACCGTAAAATTCGCTAACGTGAGGGACATTCGGTTATTATTTTTAATAATACTAAATAATTTGTTATATTTTCCGCATTATAAAATTTAGCGGTAATCGTAAGATTATTGAAAAATATTATCATTGAATACGCTTTTTGCTTAACTGTTTGAGCGTAGCGAGTTTTAAGCTTTGTATGAAATGATAATTTTTTTCAAAGCTAAAATTTTATCTGCGGTGGTTTCTTTGGTTCGTTTCTTTGCCACCAAAGAAATGAACATCAAACGTAAGGAGGCTTCTTTTTTATGAAACTTTTTCTAGCTATTATCATCATGATTTTCATCATTATTGCTAGTTATTTAGCTGATAGAAAATATCCCACTAAGAGAATATTTATTATTCCTTGCGGTATTATTTTACTTTGTTCTGTAGTTGTTTATACTTCATGGATGATGCCTGTTTCTAATTCCAATTCTATATCGGAAGAACAGCGTATAGCTATCTTAAATGAACAACCTTATTTTATAACATGGTACAATGATTATAAAGAAAATATCAATCAATTAGATAGATTTGCCATTATTTATCATAAAATCATCACTAATTATGAAAATCAAACAATCTCCGCCAGTGATGCTTTAGAACAGTTACAACGTCTATATGATGAAACGAATACTTTCAATAATTCACTGCAAGATGCTTTGCCTCCAAATGAATTATCACAGACTAATTATACATTAGTCTATAATATTCTCGAAAAAACTCGTGTCTATAGTTATAAACTAAATGAAACGACTCGTCAAAGTATCGCAATCATCAACGAAGGAACTTATAATCAAATCTCTCATGGTGATATCGTAAACAATTTAAATCGCATCTATATCATCGAAGCTCCTACTATATTGGATATAAATGCTGAAGTATCGCAAATCAAAGATAATCTCACTGTTCCTGAAGCTTAAAAAATATAATATATAGATAAAACAAAAGGTGATACATAATAAAATGTATCACCTTATTTTTCTATAAATCTTTAACAATATTCTTTAAATACTCAGCAAAAGACTTAGATAAATCATCACGACGAAGTGCAAATTCTACGGTAGCTTTCAAAAAGCCCAATTTATCACCTACATCATAGCGTTTGCCTGTGAAGTTATATGCATAGACATTTTCACGTTTTGCCATGACTTTGAGTGCATCTGTTAATTGCACTTCTCCACCTTTGCCTGGCTTAGTATTTTGTAATACTTCAAATACATCTGGAGTGATGATATATCTACCAAGCACTGCCATCTGACTTGGTGCTTCTTCAATACTTGGTTTTTCAATCATATCATTGACCTTCATCAACTGTTCATTGATTGTAGGTACACCTGCTACAATACCATAAGAAGAAACTTTTTCTTTTGGCACTTGTTGACAGCCTAAGATTGTAGCACCAGTTTGATTATACATATCCATCAATTGTTTTAAAGCTGGCACTTCAGGATTATACACTATATCATCGCCCAATAATACAGCAAATGGTTCATTATCGATAAATGCTCTAGCACATAAGATAGCATCACCTAATCCACGCATATGTTTTTGACGGATATAATGCACATTTATTTCTGATGTTTCCTGTACTAATTTTAATAATTCAGTCTTACCTTTAGCTTTTAATTCAGCTTCCAAAATAGGAGCACTATCAAAATGGTCTTCAATAGCACGCTTAGCATGACCACTGATGATCAAAATATCTTCAATACCACTAGCCACAGCTTCTTCTACTATGTACTGAATTGTTGGCTTATCCACTATTGGTAGCATCTCTTTTGGTGTTGCTTTTGTCGCTGGCAAAAAACGCGTACCAAAACCAGCAGCAGGTATAACAGCTTTGCGAATACGTTTCATAACAATCTACTCCCTATAATCTACTCAAATAAATAAAATACTTTAAATTGTGACAATTTTATACAATCAAAGTTTATTATAACAAAAAAAAAGATTTTCTTCATAAAATTATTTATTCTATCCATCATGAAGAAAATCTTTCTTAATCAACATATCTATATACAATTTTGTCTACATATCTAATTTAGCTTTCAATTCTTCTATTTCATTTATACTTAAACTAGTATATTTAGAAATAAGCTTTATATCTACTTTGTCTTTTAGCATATTTTTAGCAGTTTGTATAGCTTGCTGATATAAGCCTTGTTGTAAGCCTTCTTGCAAACCTCGTTGTAGTCCTTCTTGTAAACCCTGCTCTAATCCTTCTTCTTTAAATGCATTCATATAGGAATAATAATCTCTTATCGCTTTTTCCCTCTGTTCATATGCTCTACGTTCTATTTTATCCTGTAGAAATGTATCTTCAAATTCTACTGCTTCTTTAATTGCTGGAGTTGTCATTGCTATTTCCTCCAATTCTTCTTTACTATATTTTCCTGAAAAATAGGCAAGCCATGCTTCAGATGCTCTTATTTTTCTCATATCCTTCAATGTAAATTTTGGCAATTCTAGAAAATGTATCTCTATATGGTCCGTAAGTTTTTTATGAGATTTCACATTTAATAGATTATAGATATTATGCCATTCTTGCTCATCTTCTAAATAATCAAATGCTAATAAATTTATAGCTATAGCCTTCTTTAATTTCTTATATTCAGCACCTTTTTCTAATTGCTCTGAATACATTTTTGACCAATAATATAATGAACGTTCAGCCATTAATTTAAACGGACAAACTTGCACCTCAATATCCACTTGTGTGCCATCATTTAAATCTGCTCTAATATCTAATTTAGATAATTTACCGTCTAAGGTTAATGGTTCATTATCTTTATCCAAAAAGGTTATATCTGTAAAATAATTTTCATCATCTTTATTTAAAATCCCATTTAAAAAGCTAAGTGTTAAATTCTTTCTTTTTTTATCTCCCAAAAGCTTTTTAAAGTATAAATCATTTAATCTATTAAAACTCTCCATGATATATCCCTCCATCATCGATTATCTATATTATAACACACAAAAAAATTGAACTGCACTTTCAAATATTAGACATAAAACTTTTGAAAATGCAGTTCATCATATCAAGAAAATCTCTCTTTATTATTTATCAATTTGTTTAGCTAAAATCTGAGTCAAATTTCTTATACCTCTATCCAAACTAGCCAAATGCTTATCCATGCGAAATAACAAAAAACTCGCTACGACCATAGGAAAGCCATAATTAGCTATATATTCAAAAATATATTCCATCATCCTCACATCCTATTTTCCCGATCCATATAAAGATTTATTAATAAAAGCCAATGATTTACGATAATTTTTGCTGACAGCTTGTGCAGATATATGCAATAATTTTGCTACTTGTTGATGCTTTAGCCCTTTAAATACGACTAAAACAAATACTTTATACTGCTGGGGTGGTAATTGATGAATAACCTCCATTAAATCCAATTTGCAAGAAATATTCTCCTCTATATCATCATCACTTGATAACAAATCTAAAAATTCCTCGTCATCATTTTCTCGATCAATTTTCGATGATAAAGATACTTCATTTTGCCAAATACGCAAATATCTACGAAATAAAGTATGTACTCCTTGATAGACTCTCATCTTCGCAAAACCTGCAAAAGGCACCCCTAAGGACTCATCAAAATCCTTAATCGCTTGATAAAAACTAATGATTGCCTCTTCATATGCTTCTTCTTGAATAGATAATAAATGATGTTGCCTTGAAGCACTCCTCAATAAATTCTTATATTTACTCAATAATAACTGTACAGCAAAATTATCTCCAAGTTTTGCTCTTACTAATAAATTCTCCATATAACATACTTCTTTCTATCACCAAGAAAATAATCTAAAAGAAAAAGGGGATGGCTTGCACCCCCTTTTAGCTTCATTCTGCAACAATTTCTGCTGTGTCTTGGCGATTTACACTTCCTAATGTGTACTTTTGTAACCCAGCTATTTTTTGACCAATATCCAAGATATCATCTTCTGTCAAAGATGGATTAATATAGCCAAAACTACGACTGCTATAACTTGCTTTACCTGTAGAAGTAGTACCTGTTTCCACTTTAACGATGATTTCACATTCTGCATTTTTCTTAACTGCCATGATTTATTCCCCCTATTAAATTTATCTATCAATACAATTTATGAAATAAACATTAAGCTAAAACATCTTGTGTAGTAGTTGTGATATACGCTTCTTTAATCGCTGTCGCTTTATGATTATCTTTAATAATTGCCTGTGTATCAATCATTTTTTGCATGACTACATCTACTTCACTTTTTGTTAAATCATCTTTAGGATCTACCAAATTGTATTTAAAATCATCTCCATTATCTAAAGTAAATACCATTGTTAATTTGCGTGTATCTGCCATCAAAAATCACTCCTTAATTTTAAATTTTAAAAATACATCATAGCTTTGATTGATAAAAACCTTTGCCGCCGTTTTTTATTCATCTTATCAACTCCTTACACTTATTTACTTGCAGCTTAGATAGTAAAAATCAACCCCCAAATCAAAAAATTTTTTAATTTATATCTTCATACAATTTCATATATACATATAAAAAAGGCAAACTATTATCCAAAATTACATAATAGTTTGCCTTTCGCTATATGTGCAGTTATGAATTTTAAAATTTATATACTTTTTCTACATCTATATTTTCAAGATCAAATAATTTTGAAGAATAAAATTGTTTCATGCTTATGCCAAATCCTATGCAAATCTTAAAAATAGTAAGCTCACCAGGATTTTGACTCTTTTCACTCAAGATACTAGCCACCGTTGACGGTGGCATTCCCGCCCTATTTGCCAAACATTTATACTCAAATGATTTCTTTTACACAACTCTAATATTCTATGATCTACGGCTTCAATAAATGGCATTTTTACCGCCTCTTCCTTTTCTTTAAATTATCTATATTATACTCTCAACAAAAGTTAAATATATGTGATATATCGTAAATTTTTATAAAAATAACAAAAAATTTTTCTAAAATTGCTTCAAAGGTTTATTTTCTTCCCTGAAAATGCAAGTAAGATAATAAAGGAGTGATTACTTATGCAAAATCTTAAAGTAGTAGATATTTCAGCTTGGCAAACAAAACTCAACTGGCAAGCACTAAAAGAAAATAATATCCAAGGCATTATCATCAAAACGGGTGAGTACGCTCATCTAGATGAAATGTTTATTTCGCATGTGAACAATGCCGTAGCTTATAATCTTCCCTATGGTATATATTATTATGCTCATGCCTCAACAATCAATGAAGCCATAGCCGAAGCTAATTGGGTAGATAAACAGATCAAAACATATCTCAACGGACAAAATCCGCCACTTGGCATTTGGTATGATGCCGAAGACAAATCCATGCTCAAAAACAAGATCAATGTAGCCTATATGATCGGCAACTTCATCAACAGACTAAATGAACTAAATTATAATTATGTAGGTCTATATAGTTCCTATAATTGGCTTACCAATATCATCGACTTAAATCTACTAGCAGATTATATTCCCATCTGGTCTGCTCAATATTACCATGAAAACAGCTTTAAACTTGAATATCCTGATCGTATCTGCAAGATATGGCAATATACAGATCATAAACAAATAGATGATATGGTACTTGATTGCAATATCTATTATGCATAAACCATACTAAAAGAAAACCTCAAAGAAGATAACTTTTTTGAGGTTTTCTTTACATATTAAACTATTATCTTTTAAATTTCAAAACTAAACTTTTTATTTTATACTTTTCTTCAACATTCATAAAAAATTTATACATTATACTAATATACAATAATGTATATACTAATAATTTTACAACAAATATTGCAATATTTTTATAACCTACTATTCCATTAAGCACATAACCTATTATAGTAATAATTATTACACCAATTGTTATTCTTCCAATATTCTTCCAAAATAATACTATATCTAGTTTAGTAATTTTTAAATAATACCAATTCATTATTAAACCATTACCAATAAACATAGACAAACCCGTTGCAAAAGCACAACCAATTCCACCATATTTTAATCCCAAAGGAATAGCTAAACATAAATTAAATATACCCATACAAAAATAAACTTTTGCTCTAAAATCATATTTGTTCTGAGCTTGTAATACGGCTAATCCAATATTTTGAATTAAATCTACTGTAAATGGAATAATAATTAATAATGTTATCAAATAAGCTTCTTGAAAACCATTTCCAGCCCAAATTTCTATAAACTGTCTACCCAAAATAATAAAACCACTGGCTATTGCAGCTAGTAAAAAGTACTGCCATCTACCTATTTTTATAAATAAATCAGATATTATCTTCATAGACTCTCTTTTGGCTATCATTTCTGTAATATGTGGTAAATAAACACCTGAAATTGCTAATGATAAAGCCATATAATTCATATAAATAAGTGATGCTATTGCATACACTGCTACCGCACTAGTTCCACTAATTATACCTAAAATAATCTGATTTGTTTTGAAAAATACTTGATCTATTAGAGTAACAGCAAACACACTAAGTGCTAACTTTTTAAATTCCTTAAATAACTTTTGATCCCAATAATGATATTTTATACGTATCTTTAATTTTCTAAAACAATAAACCACTCTAGATATACTTAAAAATATATTTAATATGGTTTGCACTAAAGCCACAGAAAATGCGTATGGATATTCTTGTAAGACAGCAACAACTAATATTGGTTGTAGAATTAATTGAATAGTTTCTATACCCTTTAGAAAAAGAAATTTTTCATGTGCATTAATAATCGCTCTAAATATCATTGTAGAAATTGTAACAACTATATTTAAAAGTAATAATATAAAAATATCTTTTGCTGAAGAAATCTCTGACGATGTCATACTATTATAAAAAATATCACCCATAAACAAGTAACAAACGTATCCTATAACAAATAATATTACTGTTATTACAGCATAACATCTAGATGAAATAGCCAGCACATTTTCCATATTAACTTTATCATTCAAAGCTTTATATTTAGTATAAAAACGAACAACTGCAGCAGTTAAACCAAAATCCATAATACTAAAATAAGCAATAAAAGAACCAATTAACTGATATAAACCATATTCACTTTTTCCTATATAATACAACAATATTGGTACATATATAAAATTAATTATTGTTTGAAACAATATATTCATATAGCTAATGAATATACCTATTTTTCGTTCATTCAATCTATCTTATCTCCATCTCTTCAATAAAAATTTATTATAATATTAATTAATAATCAAACAACATTATTATTTTATATTAGATATTTTTGATGAATAGTTTTTACTAAAAAATAACAATAATTATCCATTTATACCTATAATTTAAAATTTCATATATACATATAAACCCATTATTAATTATATATTTTATTAAATTTATTGTATAAAAAATATAAAAACTTTTATAATCATACAATTTCTTGCCATAAATCACTCGTTTCATCTAAAGTTTTTATAAACTTAGCCGGATTCCCTGCATATACACCATTACTAGGAATATCTTTTGTAACAACAGAACCAGCTCCAATAATTACATTATCTCCTATAGAAATTTCTCCAATAACAGTTGAATTTGGCGCAATATATACATTATTACCAATTGTAGGGAAATGTGGCATTATACCATTTTTATTTGGACCTTTTCTTCCAATCACAACACCTGGCCCTACTCTAAAATTATTTCCAACAGATCTAACAGAAATAACAGAATGATTATGGAAAATAACCATTCCTTTTCCTATATCTTCTTCTACACAAATTTCTATAGTTTTTGGTCTTTTAATTAATATTTCATTTATTAATCGTAAAATTTTAAAATTTTTCATTCTATAATAAAAAACACTTCTAAAGGATATTTCGTACAATAAGCTATAATTCAACAAAAATATAATATTTTTTTTTCTTTCATTGTATAATTTATTCCACTTTAATAAACGATAAATATCTTGTCTTATTGTTTCCTTAATATTTGGATTTGACAAAAGAAACATTATATCTGCAATTATACATCTCAAAAACATGATTTTTGTAAAAATTATTCTTTTGTTCATTATATATACCTCATATATAAAAATATTTTATTTAACAAAAATAAACCTTAATTTATAAAATAAAACACATACTATAAAAATCATTCTACGTTTTATAGGAAAGTATTTAAAATCATTTGAAAAAATAATATACCAAAAGTTTAATAATAATTTATTAACAAAAATTTTAGTAATAAAATTTTTGTTACTCCTATTAGATTTTACAACTTTAAATAATAATCCTATTAAATCACTTAAATATAAATTCTTTCCTTTTATTTTATGCTTTTTTGATACAAATTTTACTTCATTATAAATATTTATCTTTAAAAATAATGATTTCATCCATTTTCTTGAAAAAGAAGATGTCATTGTATTACTTGCATTAGCATCATAATGATATTTATATAAAGGTACATATCCTACAAAATTCACACTATTTACTAATTGCCAAAAAAGCAACATGTCTTCTCCTATTTTTATTTTAGTATTAAATTTATGTTTTAAAAAAAGATTTCTATCATATAACTTATCATATACAGTCCAATTAAATTTTTCCGCATTTAAAAACTCTAATTGAATTTCTTCTTTATTTAAGATACTTGGTTTTGACTTTTTAAATATATATTGAGTTCTATTATTATAATCAACAACAAAACCTGTTATCAATATTGGTACATTCATCCTTTCCTTTTCATATATCATTTGCTCTAGTAGATCTTCTTCTATCCAATCATCAGAATCAATAAAAGTAATATATCGTCCTTTTGCTAACGATATTCCTAAATTTCTAGTAGCACTTACACCTTCATTCTTTTTATGCACAACCTTAATACGTTTATCTTTTTCTGAAAACCTATCACAAATAAAACCTGATTTATCCGTAGAACCATCATTTATTAATAATAACTCCCAATTCAAAAAGCTTTGCTTTAATATAGATTTTATGCATCTTTCTAAATATTTATCCACATTATATACAGGAACAATTATACTTACATCTAACATTATACAATAACTCCTATCCTAAGATATAAATAAATTATAACCATATGTTTGTCCAAAATAAAATATCAAATATATAAATAATACTATCCACATAGAAATATACTTTAATAAAAACAATCTTTTATTTTGTTTTTTAATTTGATTTAAAACTAACATAGAAAAAACACATATATACATAATTAATATATCCGATATTCTTATTAATAATTGATAATTATTAATAAGAATACATAAAACACTAATTATACTTGTTAATATAGAAAAATTAACATATTTTTTATACTTATATATCCAATCTTTTGATAGATATTTTTTAATATCATGAATTAACATTGCAACATATATTAATTTTATAATATTAATAATAAAATAGCTATATGTTGCTTCATCAAAATTACTCATATCTGTATACATTAAAAATTTAACTTGTAAATCAGTAAAAAAATAAAATCCAGAATTAATAATATATATAAATATTTTATCCATAAAAAAATTTAACAAGCTCAAACTTAACACAATAAAAATTAATGAGTACTTTAATCTTGTTCTAGTAATTAATCTAATAATAAAAAATATTATACTCCCTGGATGCATTAAAATTAATAAAAAATATACTATTTTTACCAATTTACGATTTAATACTAAATCAAAATATAAAATCATAAAAAATATACTTATAACTATAGGATATCTTATATTAACTACTGCTGACAAATAATTAAACATTCCTATGAATAAAAACATACTAAAAAGAATACTATTATTATCACATTTATTATCTTTTCCTATTCTATATAAAATATAAAGATTAGTAAGATAAATTATCACAACTGTCGTAAATACTAATATATTATTATCTGAAAAAAATATTCCAAAAAATGAAATATATAATCTAGATAAAGGTGCTGACATATATCCATAATATTCATATCCCATAACTCTAAAAGAATCTACGTCTTCAAAAATTCTTACTAAATCGGTATAATGATTATACCGATTATATACATATATAGGATCAAAATTATAAGCAAAAATAGCCAAAAATGCTATTGATAAAAATATATATTTTTTAATACTTATATTACTAAAACTTAATAAGCCTAATAAGACAAACCCTAAAATTAAATATAATATGTTCATAAAACACCCTACTATTAAACTTCATAAAAAATCTTTAAAATAAATTCATATAATTCTTAGCCATTTTAGAAGATGTAAATTTTTTAGAACGACATATAGCTCTTTTTCTGTATTTTTCCTGTAAATTTTTATCATTAATAATTTTTAAAATAGCTTCTTTCAATATTTTATCATTTTTTTGTATTCTACCATTTATTTCAACACCATCATTCATCATATCTGGAATTAAAATTCCATAATCAGCTAAAAAAATATCATTTATATATTGAAATTTAATGCAATTTTCTTGAAACAATTCTCTCGGTCCTGATTTACAATCCACAGAAATTACAGGTAACCCTACAGTCATTGCTTCTACTAATACATTAGGAAATCCCTCATATAAAGATGTTAATACAAATAAATCTGCATTATACATATATTTATATGGATTAGATTTTACTCCCATTAAATGAATAGAATCTTGTAAATCCAATGATTGAACTAAATTAGATAATTTATTGTAATATGCCCCTTGTCCTAAAATCACTAACTGTATATTAGGAATACTCTTCCTTAATTCAGTCATTATCTTTATTAAATGCCATTGTCCTTTTTGTTTAGATGTCGCTCCTACATTTATAATAACTGGATTTTTAAAAATCTTACGCTCTTCATCAGATAAAGGTTCTAATTTTAATGTTTCTATTTTTTTTTCATCTACACCATTATATATTGTATTTATTTTATTTTCTTTTATACCATAATTTTTTATTAAATCTATTCCCATATATTTTGATACAGTAACAATTTTATCAGCTTTATTATATAATAATTTTATTAAAAAATTATATACATAATTATAAATCAATTTATTTAGTCCTTTTCCTATGCTATTTTCTATTGATTTAACATTATGTTCTGTAATTATTGTTTTTCCTTTTTTATTTATTAATAGATTAATTATATTTGCAGTCATTCCAAAACTAACAACATAATCAAATTTATATTTTTTATTTATTTTATAAAAATCATATGTTCTTTTTATAAAAATAAATATTTTCTTTATAAGATTTTTACCCTCTTTTTCTAAAGAAAATAACTTTCCATATACATTAAAATTTATATCTTTTTTCTTTAATAAAATATTATACTGCTCATAATTATCATCTTTATTAAATTCATTAGACAATGTCTCTAATACTCTAGGCATTCCGCCAGTATATAAATCTGGTATGATCCATGCTATTTTTTTTCTCATAATTATCTCACTTCATACTACATAAATCTATATAAATTTCTTTATATTTTTTTATAGAATTTTCCCAACTATATATTTGTACAATATCATTTAAAAACTTTTTATCACTTTCTAATAAATCTATAAATCTAATTTTGTTAACATTATTTACATCATATAAATATTTTTTATCTAAAAATATTTCAGGAAAAGCACCACTATTTGGTAATATAGGAATACATCCACATGCTACAGCTTCTAGAGCAGCTAATCCAAATCCTTCTGTCTCACAAGCCGATATAAAATATTTTGATTTTCTATACCATGCTCCCATTTCTTGAAATAATATTTTCTTTTTTAATAATACATCTTTTTCTAGATTATTTAACTTAATATATTTTTTTACATTTTTTTCTAATATGCCATCTCCTATTAATATTAAATAAGCATTTGGTATTTGTTTTTTTGCTTCTTTAAAAACATCAATTACTTTACATGGATTTTTATATTCTATCATTCTTCCAACAGATATAAATATCACTTTATTATTTTCTACATCTATATTAATATTATTTATAGGAAATTTATTAAATCCATTATATATAACATCTGCTTCTATTTTATATTTATCCCATAACTCATATTTAGAAAAATTTGATATAGTTAATACTCTTTTAGCTCTTTTAGCTACAATCGGCATAAAAAATTCACTTATATAAGATAATATATTTTTTTTAACTCCTTCTTTTTTTTCAAACTCTCTATGCGGACATCCATGTATTGTATATATATATTTACATTTAAAAAAGCTAGCCAGATATGCTATAAAACCTATTCTAGATCCATTTATATGCACTAAATCATATTTTCCTACACTAAAATCAAAAAAAGATTTTAATAAAAAATAAAGCATTTTTAATAATTTTAATTTATTATTATCTGACCATCTAGGTTTTTTTAATAATATAAATTCTATTTCTTTATCATTATAAAAATATGTTTTATATGCTCTATTTATACTTTCTAAATGTTCTTCAAATCCAACTTTCATTAAAACACTACCTTATTAAAAATTTAAAATTTTTACATATAACATATGGCAAATTCCAATATAATACTCCTAAAAATATTTTTAAATTAAAATTCAGTCCTACAAATTTAGTTAAACTTTGAATTTCTTTTTTATATTTTTTTATTTCATTTCTATATTTTTTTTCATTTTGAATCAACATTAATCTGCAATAACTTGCTATTTCTTTTAAATATAAACATCTTGCTATATTAAAAAGATCATTATCTATTATTTTAGTCTCCTTCAATATAGCATACATAATATTTACGCTGTCTTTTTTCTTTTTTGCTAAATTTACATTTGTAACACTCTCTTTTCTATAACAATAATGATATTTATTTAATGATATATATCCTATTTTATTGAGTTCTTTTAATAAACGCCATATAAAATCCAAATCTTCTCCCATTTTAATATTATTATTAAAAAATATTTTCTTATCTTTTATAATATTTAACTTATAAATTTTATCACAAGGTGTCCATGTATATATTCTTCTTTTTAAAACCTCCTTCATTGCTTCTAATTTATATAAAATTTTATTTTCTTCAGTTTTCAAAGTTTTTATTATTTTATTTTCTTTATCTCTTACATATCCTGATACAACAAAATCTACTTTATTTAATTCTGCAAAATCTAATAATTTAGCATAAAAATCCTTTTCAATCCAATCATCTGCATCTATAAAACCTATATATTTACCAGAAGACTCTTTTATTCCTGTATTCCTAGCACTACTTACTCCTTCATTTTTTTTATGAATAACTTTTATTCTATTATCTTTTATTGCATATTCATCACAAATTTCTCCACAATTATCTGGTGAGCCATCATCTACTAAAATAATTTCTATATCTTTCAATGTCTGATTTATACAACTTTCTATACATTTTCTTAAATATTTTTCAGGTACTTTATATATTGGTATAATAATAGATATTTTTATTAAACTCATCTTTATTCTCCCCAAATAATAATTAACTAATTTTCTTATTTACCTACTTTTAATGCTTTTATTAAATACCCATATGATTTTTTTCTATATAATTCTATTCTATCCCATACTATTTCATAATTAATATCTAAGCTTAAAGCATCATTCACATTCATATCTGATGTAATAAATCTTTCATGCAAATTTAATAAATTAAATAACGAATGCATTCTAGAATTAGTAGATAATTTAGATCCTTCTTTAAATCGTCTAAAAGTAAAAAATTTCTTACCATTTAACACAGAGAATACTGTTCCATGAAAAGAATCAGTAAGAACTAGTTCTGCATTTCGTATTAAATTAACAAATTCCTCTGGACCTATATCATATGGTGCATAATCAGGAAAAGATATATCACTTTTTATATATTCGTCCATATGCAATAAAGATACAATTTTATATCCAGTTTCATTTCTAACTTTATCTGCAAATACTCTCTGTTCAGGATTATTTCCTAAGAAATAGCAAAAAATATATTTATCTTTGTACAATCTTTTATTTGGAAAATAATTAAGCCATTCGTCTTTTGTAAATAATAAAGTAGGATCACAAACTACAGGTACTTCACGATGAGCTACTTGTTTTACAATATTTTTCCCACCTTCTTCACGTACTGATACATAATTTATACGATTTAAAAATTTACTAGCAAAGTTCCATTGTCTTTTAGGTAAAGATGAAACACCAAAACTTGTAGCATATGCTATTTTATTCACATTCTTAGGAACAAAATTTAAAGTATAATAATTTGCATCAATATTTGAAGGCAACCATAATTGATCACTTCCAACAAGAACAGATGAATAATTATTACAATAATTTCCTATTTCTTTTTTTGAATTATATACCGGCGATAATTTATATTTAGTATTTTTGAACTCATTAAATTTTTTATCTCTAATTAATATATTTTCCTTAAAGTTATTATCCATTTTCTTTAAGAAAAACCTTTTTATAAAACCTAATTTACCTTTAACAACATTCCAATCATTTAATTGTCTCATATAATATTTTAATTTTGCATTACGAATTTCTTTAGCTATACCATCAATACAAATTGTTTCAGATTTATAACCTAATTTTTCTATAACTTGTTGGGTAGCATATGCTTGAAGCATACTTCCATAATTTTTTTGAAAATAACATGATACGATACCAACTTTTTTCACTAGCTTTTCATTCCTTTATAAATATTTAAATAAGATATTGCCATATTCTTTATATAAAAATTATTATCCATTAATATTTTTGAATTATATCCTTTTTTATTAATTAACTCTTTATTTTTTATTAATTCATTGATATTGTTAGTAGCTTCTTTTTTATCTTTATATAAAAATCCATTATCTCGTACTAAATCTCTATTTCCTACACAATTAGACAATACAACAGGCAAACCTACAGACATAGCTTCTAATACAGACAATGGTAACCCTTCCCATAATGAAGTAGATAAATATATATCTGCATTAGCTAAATAATTTTCTAATTCTTTTCGTTCTATCCAACCTGTGCATTTTATATTTGGTGAATTTAATTCTGATTTTAATTCACCATCACCACACCAAATAAATTGAATATCAGGATTATCAATAAATTCCAATGCTACATCATTAAACAACTTAGGATTTTTTTGGATAGATAATCTACCTACAGAAATTATTGTTATTTTATTACTTATATTTTCTTTTTTTTCTATCTTTAATGGTTTTATTCCATTATTGATAAAAGTAACATTTTTTATACCTTGCTCTTCGATAGCTTCTTTTTCAGATTGAGAACAAGCTACTATTTTCCCACCAAAAAAACTAGCAAACTTCTCCATCCATATAAATATTTTTCTTTTTTTAGGACTTATATCTAAACGCAAAAAAGATATTGCATGTGGTGTATATATCGTTTTCTTTGATTTTCCTAACAAAAAACTTACTATACGACCTAAAAAACCAGCCTTACTAGAATGTAAATGAATTATATCTACACCATCTATTTTTTTTAATATAGTATATAATTCCCATAAAGCTTTTATATCCTTTAAAGGCTTCATTTCTCTTTGAGCTGTTTTCCACTTTATAAATTTAACATTCTTATTAAATAAATCTTTAAAGTTTTTAGGTATATTTTCTCTATTAGTACCATAAATTACTATATGTTCTTCATTAGATAACTCATTTGTCAAATCAACTAAAAAATTAAAAGTTCCCCCTGCAAAACATTCCATTACATGCACAATTTTCATTTCTAACTCTTCCTAAAATCTATTTTAAACTGCTCCTTTGCTGAAAAATACTGCTTTAATCGTCTTAAATAGTAATACCATATCTATCCATACAGACCAATTATAGATATACCAATTATCCATCTTTAATCTGCCTTCAAAGGTCACATCAGAACGACCATTGACTTGCCAAAAACCCGTTATCCCAGGTACTGTAGAGATGATTATCTTATAATATTCTCCCATTTTTCCTATCTCTCTAGGAAGATATGGTCTAGGCCCTACAAGACTCATTTCTCCTTTAAGTACATTGAGTAGTTGTGGCAATTCATCCAGACTCGTTTTACGCATTATCCTGCCTGCTCTTGTCACCCTTGGATCAAAATCATGTAATTTTTGAAACTCATCCCATTCCGCTTTTGCTTCAGGATTTTTCGCTAAATAATTAGCTAATATCTCATCTGAATTCATATACATGGAGCGAAATTTATAACAAGTGAATTCCTTACCATCTTTACCGATGCGTTTTGCATTAAAAAATACTGGTCCTTTGGAGTCAAATTTAACCCAAAAATAACACAGTATTAAAATCGGTACAGCTGGTATACAGATGATCAGCCCCATTATTATATCAAAAATTCTTTTTGCTATTCTATTACGCATATATGCTAAATTATTCTTTATATTTAACAATACTATATCTTCTCGATAAATGCGTCTTACATCAAGATTTGCTATCGGTGTACCGATTATATTTGGTATAAAAGCTACATTTCTAACTAAAAATTGAATATTAGTCAATAATTCTTTTAAACTATTTCTATCCAATCTAGTTTTTGCTATTATTACAGTCTTCACACCGCATTTTTTTATATATTCAGCAGATTTGTCTATGCCTTTAAATAATGGATATTTCTGCTTTAAATACTCCGAGGAAAAATCATCATCAATAATTCCCACAACTTTTATACCAAAACAACTATTATTATCATAAAATTTAATAACTGCTTCCGTTACCTCTCCCCCACCGATAAAAATCACTGGTTCTTTGAGAATATCTAAATGATTACAAATATATATGAGAATTTGACGTATTCCATATAAAAATATAAGACTAAAGATAAATAATAAAACTACATATAAACGAGAAATCTTCGTTATATCCTCATGTATTAAATATAAAATAAATATAGATGCTATTATGCTGTAAAAATTAGCACAAAAAATATCTTTTATCTTTTCCCAATATGGTACCATGCGTTTATGCGTATCAGCATAAAATAAGAAAAAGATAAATACAGTAGGCACCCAAAGATAAAAATATGATTTAGGAATATCCATATGGAAACCTTCCGGTATGAAGAAATCGCAAAGATAAAAAGCAATCGCCTCTGCCAAAATTATTGCTATATAATCACCTGCACTGACTATTACAGGCAATATATATGCAGCAATATTATCCATTTTAGATATTCGATTTTTAGAAAAATTATTATCCACTAAGATCCACCGCCTGTATTTATCTTTTATTCATCATAAACCGTATCTTTTATTATATATATATAATGTATAACCAAAAGAAATCATAATACCTAAAACAAAACCAATTGCTGCAATGATTTTTTTATTTGGCTTAGCTGGCATATCTTCTCTTGGCAAATTAGCTGCATCGATTATCTGGATATCCATTGACTCTTGAGCTTCTTGTATTCTTGTATTTTCATATGCTTTCACAAGATTTGTATATACCTCTGAAGTTATATTTTTATCTCTTAAAAGACGCATATATTCAACACTATCAGCAGATAAAGTGGAGATATTGCCTTCTGCTTCCTGTTGTTTAGATTTTAAGGCATCAAGAGAAGCACTTGTCACTGCTTTTGCTGTCTCTGTCTGCACTTTTTCCATCAAGAGATTGCCCTGTACTGGTGTAAGTGTAGCACTCTTAGAATTTACAGCACTTTGAATTTCTCGATCCAAAGATCTTTTTAGTTCAGTTAATTCCTGTTTTGCCTGAATCACATCTGGATGTTCTTCTGTATAACGCTGTTCAAGACCGACTAATTCTACCTGTTTATTGACAATAGCTGTACGCAAACTCATGATAGCATCACTATCGGAAATATTATATTCAAGTAAAGAGCTATTTTGCTGTTCTAATTGACCTGTCACATCTTGAAGTTTAGCACTATTTGCCTGTTCTTGTGCTTCTAATTGAGCGATATTCGTATCATATGCACTGAGTCTATCGATAAGTGCTTTTGCTTGATCATCAGGAGAATAAATACCTTTTTCTTGCTGATAAGCTTGCAATTTATTTTCTGCTGTTTCCATCTCTTCTTTAGCTATAGCCATGCGATCATTTAAGAAATTAATGGCAGAAGAATTTCCTTCTTTATTTAATTTCGTCATCAAAGTGAGGAAATTATCAGCTACAGACTGAGAGATCATCTGTGCTTCTTCTGGAGTTTTACCATAAGCTGTGATATTGATTAAATCTGTTTTCTTTGTATTTGTGATTTCTAGATTAGATTTTATGAAACCATCTGTAGTCATTTTTTCTTTTTTCTCTTCATCCATATCTAGACCATCAATAATTGGCTGAATGACTTCTCTTGATTTCATAAGCTCTATATAATTTTCTGGACTAGCAGAAGATGCTCCACCTATATCTATGCCAAAGCCTGCTGCCATTGCTGCATAACCAGATAGATTAGATCCACCTGATGATTTAATACGCACCAAAGTATTTGACTGATAAGATTTTGGCAATACAAATGCAACTATAATAGCTATTACTGTGCAGAGCACTATAATCGGTATAATTACTTTTTTCTGCTCTCCCATTACGGAGAATAACTTTCTTAAATCAATTGTATTATCATTATTATTTATATTATCCACTCTTTGCCCTCCTATTAATCTGTAATCGCTCTATAAGTAGTATAAAGATTGAGAAGTGGTAAAATATCTTGTTTATAATCAATTTTATTGGATTTAGGAATAAATACGATATCTCCATCTTCTAAAGCTAAGTTCTGCGTGATATCGTGTTTTTCAATATAGTTTTTAATATTAGCTTCCTTTATATACATAGTGCCATCAATTATGCGGATTACTTGTGCTTTTTTGATACGACCATATGTAGTCACCCAACCTGCTTTAGATATAGCATTGGTCACATTCATATCATCAGAAGCAAGTTCTACCGTTCCTGGTTTATTTACTTCGCCTAATACTTGAACTTTACGTGGTCCATAAGATGTAACCATGATTGACATATCCGGTATCTTTAAATACTTGCTGAATTTCTGCATAAGTACTGCTCTTGCTTCTTCTAATGTAAGTCCAGCAAGTTTTACAGAACCAGCATATGGCAGATTTACATAGCCATCTGTACCTATCATGATATTATCTAAGCCTTGTGCATCTCTAAAACCGATTATACGCACTGATATAACATCATATTTATATAGACGATATTGGTGATTATAATCTGTTATTGATGTTATCGCTGCTGGTTTAAAAATAGCAGTATCATCTGCCCCTACCTCTATAGGTACAGTATTCAATCCCATATACAATGTATTATCATCCGTCTTATCAGCTGCAAAAGAAGTAGCAGCAATCATGGATAATATTGCCGTTGTTACTATCACTTTTTTATACATAAAATTCCTCCATTAAAATAACTAACACTATTAATGCTTATATATTTACTAATGAAATTATTTTTCTAATATATATTTATAAAAAATAAATGTTAGAATAAACTAGCTTCTCCTAACATTTATTGAAAATATTATCACTTAATCTTTCATTAAAACTTTATAAATATAAATCATAGCTATAGCTAATAAAACAAAACCAGCTACTACACCGATCCAGCCACTGCCTGCAATACCTGCTACTAAATATCCTAAGAAAGAGCATGTAGCTACTACGATTACATATGGAACCTGTGTACTTACATGGTCGATATGGCTACATTGAGCCCCCGCAGAAGCCAAGATAGTAGTATCAGATATTGGTGATACATGGTCACCACCTACAGCACCAGCTAATACTGCTGCTACTGTAACTACTAAAAGATGTGGATCTGTAGATACTACAGCAAGTGCGATAGGAATCAAGATACCGAATGTACCCCAAGATGTACCAGTAGCGAAAGCAAGACCGATAGCAACAAGGAAGAATACTGCTGGCATGAACATACCTACAGTAGCATTGTTGGAAACGATACCGCCAACATAACCACCGATATTCAAATAATCTTCACCGCAAACACCAGATAAGCTCCAAGCAAGACATAAGATAAAGATAGCAGGTGTCATTGCTCTAAAACCTTGGTTAAAGCATTCACAGAATTTGCCAAAGCGAAGCACCCCACGTGGCACATAGAGTAAGAATGTGAACACTAAAGCGATAAAGGAACCAATTACTAGACCTCTAGCAGATTCGCAATTGGCAAAAGCATCAGATACACTAGCACCATCTAAAATACCGCCAGTATAAAGCATACCGAAGATACAGCCACCGATTAAAACGATAAGTGGTAATAATAAATCCAAGATTTTACCATTACCTACAATTTCCATCTGTTCTTCTTTATATTCTTCAGGAATAATTAATTTACCATTACTTCTTTGTTCCAAAGTCTTCATAGCAGCAAAATCTTTGCCAGTCCAGATCAAGAACAACATGAAGATGATAGTAAACCATGCATACATATTAAAAGGAATTGTCTGCAAGAATAAAGAGAAACCATCAATAGCACTATCTTCTGGAAGTGAAGAACTAACTGCTGCTGCCCAGCTGGATACTGGAGCGATAATACAAATTGGTGCTGCTGTAGCATCGATGATATAAGCGAGTTTTGCACGAGTTACATTGAATTTATCTGTAACAGGTCGCATAACTGTACCTACAGTCAAGCAGTTAAAATAGTCATCGATGAAGATAACTACCCCTAAGATAGAAGTAACGAGTAAAGAACTGCGTTTTCCTTTAATTACACTTGCTGCCCATTCACCATAAGCACGAGAAGCACCAGAGCGAGCAATAGCTGCTACAATAATACCTAATAAGACCAAAAATACTAAAATATATACATTCCCGCCAACTTTATCAGACATAATTGCAAAAAACGTATCAATAGCAGCTAATATATCAAAGCCTGTGAACATTAAAGCCCCTACAAAGATACCCACAATCAACGACATGTATACTTCTTTTGTCGCCAAAGCCAATACTATGGTAATTATCGGAGGCAATAGCGACCATGCTGATTCAACCATTCATTTCCATCCTTTCTTTTATGTATAAATTATAAATAGTTAAAAACAATAGCTATATTATATCATCTATAAACTATTTGGCAAAATGCTTTTTGATAATAATATCGAACCTTAACTAAAACAAATAAATTATAATAGCTAAATTAATTCAACTTGTTTTGCTATATTCATTGTAGTATAATAGACAACGAAAAGAATAAACTGATATTTGCCGATATCAGGCCTCTTTTTATTGTGTTGTTGTTAAAGAAGAAGCTATCCATTGAGATAGCTTCTTTTTTATTTTTATCAAAAAGCAAAAAAATAGGTTTAGACATAGAGTCTAAACCTAAATCATTAAGGTATATTCTTAGAATTTCGAAGGCTTTATTATTTAACAATATTAGCTATTGTACCAAAAACTGTTTTTGCTCTATCTCCCATATTCACGATCATTTGTTCATGTAAGAATTTCAAATATCTGATGAATACATAGACTACAATTGCTGTAGCTAAGATAGTTTCTACAACTACTAGATAATTTAAAATGCTAGGTACTGCTATATTGATTTCATTTAAATAAACAATTGTCTGACGGAGTGCAATCGCTGTGATAACAAATGGGAAAGTAAATGCTGCATAGCTTGGATAGAATTTCAATTTTAAAAGTTTTGGCATCTGTGTGAGCACTGCTACAAATAAACATTGAGCTAAAATCTGCATGATCGCAATCATGATTAAAGATTTATCAGCAACACAAGCGAGATAACCTGCTAAGCTTAAACTCATTGGTGCGGTGTAGATACAAAATAAAGGTTTTGCTGGTTCAGCGATTGCATGTTTACTGCAATAACGGATAGTAACGAGAGCGAATAAAATCATATACGCACTAAAACCAAACCAGAAAATATATTCACCTAAATTGTGATGATTAAATGTAGGTGCTGTAACAGACGCTACTACGATACCAACATACGCTATAAAATATGTTGGGAAAACATCTCTTAATTCAAAATTGATGATATAGCGATAAGTGAACCACGCCATCAACAAAAAATGACCACAAATAGCTCCATACCAAACCACTTCACTGGCTATAGGGGCAAACGGAAAAGTATAAGTGCAAAGTTGCATAATAGCCATAAAGAAAGTAGCAAATACACTGGCAAAAATAGAATTTCCATTTAAATCATTTTTCATCATCTGCGGATGTAAAATAATTTTACTGAATAACAACACCCCTAAGAATGCAGAACTAATACCGCAAGCATATTTCAAAATCATGGAATATGGTGCAAGCAAATTGCCAAGAGCTGCTAATCCAAGCATCACCCCAGCAGTAGGTACAGGAACTTTTCTAATCATAATATAAAGCCTTCTTTCATAAATCATCTTATTTAAAACTTCTTAATTAATACCTCGTTTAACCTTGACCTTATATTATCATACATTTATCCATAAGTAAAATATATTATTTACTTTAAAATAATAGGTAAATACTTATTTATAAAAACAAAAAAATCCCCATAATATAAATCTTATATAATTATTATAAAATCTATATTACAGGGAAATTATAATCTGTAACTTTCCTCGCGTTAGCAGACTTTTACGGTAGCCATAGGCTATTGAAAAAGATAAAATCATGGATATGTTTTTAGTCCTACTGTTTGAGCGAAGCGAGTTTAGGACTTTATATCCTTGATTTTATCTTTTTCAAAGTAAAATCAATATCGCGAGGCGGTTTCTTTGGTTCGTTTCTTTACCATTAAAGAAATGAACATCTACATCTTATGAGGAAAATCTTTAATAACACCAAAATTTTCCCGCATTTTAGCATTTTTTACGGTAGCCATCAGGCTATCATAAAAAGTGTCTGAGCGGGTGGTTTCTTTTGATTCGTTTTCTTTACCATTAAAGAAAATGAATAACTATATCCTATACTTACTTTTCTTTCATGAGCAAGAAAAGTAACAAAAGAACTCTACCTCCCGATACCAATTTTTCTTTGTCCATTATAAAACCATATCTATAACGCTCTAAACTCACTTCGTTCAAACAGTAGAGCTAAATTCATAGATATGGTTTTATAATTCCCAATAGCTTTCAGCTACCGAAAAATTTGCTAACGTGAGGAATATTCGGTTATTATTTTCATTAATAAATAATTTGTTATTTTTTCCGCATTATAAAAAAATCCCCATAATATAAATCTTATATTATAAATATAAAATCTATACTATGAGGAAAATCTTTAATAGCACCAAATATTTCCCGCATTTTACCATCTTTTTACGCTAACCATCAGGTTTATCAATAAATAATTTAATTTGTTATTTTTTCCGCATTATAAAATTTAGCGGTAATCGTAAGATTATTGAAAAACATTATCATTGAATACGCCTTTTGCTTAACTGTTTGAGCAAAGCGAGTTTTAAGCTTTGTATGCAATGATAATTTTTTTCAAAGCTAAAATTTTATCTGCGGTGATTTCTTTGGTTCG
>NZ_CAUBSM010000018.1:0-27281 GCF_958438645.1 uncultured Megamonas sp. | reverse complement strand
ATTAAAAATATAATACAATAAAAAACAATGATATCGAATCATTGTTTTTTAGCGAGCTTATATCTCCATAAATAAATTTAGGGGCTTTACGCTCGCATTTGGTAAAATCTGTACCCATTCAAATTTATTGCGTAAAATAATAGGTTGTAAAATAAACATCAATGAACTAACTGCAAAATTAAATTGACCGACTGTAAATGGCAAAGCCAAGCTTAATACATATGGTACACTAGAAATTGGAGAAGTCCCTAACGCTGATTTGATGATTAAAACAATTCCTAAAGACATAAATGTAAGTCCAATTAAAAAAATACCATATCTTTTTATCATGTAAATTTTCCTTTCTTGTATTATATTGTTAATTAACTATTTAATTATTTTAAAACTAAACAAAAAATTTTTCAATAGTTTATAATAATTAAAATCTATATATTTATAGTTTAAATTTATTAACTATATTATTATTTAATCATATAAGTTTAATAATAATTTTCTTATTAAATTGAAGATAGATAAAAAAATATAAAAAAACAGCACTATTAAAATTTAGTGCTGTTTTCTTATTTCTAACTTAAATTTTAACTAATTCATATTCACAAGTGCCAAGTCCAATTTTTTCAGCATGTTCAAGACATACATGCCAATTTGTATTTGGATGTGTATTATGGAAATGATCATGTTTTGCTGCTTCAACGCTATCTTTTAAAATATTATCAGCAAGTTCTGAACCTGCAATTACAGGAGCTTCATTTACAAGATCTGCACTAGCCTGATCAATAGCAACTGGATCGAAAGATGCTAACATACCAAGGTTTGGTACAATTGCCATGTCATTTTCACCATGACAATCACAATTTGGAGAAACATCAGTGATAATATTGATATGGAAATTTGGTCTTCCATGTAAAATAGCATGAGCATATTCTGCCATACGTCTATTCAATAAATCTTCTGCATTCCAATTTGTAGGACTGATAGCATCAAAATGACAAGCACCAATACAACGACCACAACCTACACATTTATTTTGATCAATAGTGCATTTTTTATCTGTAATAATTGGAGCACCATGAGCACAAATTCTGCTACAAGCCCCACAACCTACGCATTTATCTGTATCTACGCTTGGTTTTCCATCACAATGCATTTCCATTTTACCAGCACGAGAGCCGCCGCCCATGCCGATATTTTTAATTGCACCACCAAAACCAGTCATTTCGTGACCTTTAAAATGAGATAAATCAATGATAATATCTGCATCCATCAAAGCTTGACCGACTTTTGCTTCTTTTACATATTCACCATTTGGCACAGGAACATAAGCTTCATCTGTACCTTTTAGACCATCTGCAATAATTACCTGACAACCTGTAGTGAATGGATTATATCCATTTTCATAAGCTGCATCCATATGTTCTATAGCATTTTTTCTACGACCTACATATAAAGTATTGCAATCTGTTAAAAACGGTTTACCACCGCGAGCTTTTACTACATCAGCTACTACTTTTGCATAATTAGGGCGAAGATATGCTAAATTTCCTGGTTCACCAAAATGAATTTTTATGGCTACAAATTTATTTTCAAAATCAATTTTATCAATACCCGCTTTTATCATTAAGCGTTCTAATTTTTGTAATAAATTTTCTTTACCTGGATATGCACGCATATCAGTAAAATAAACTTTAGCTTTTTCCATAATTACCTCTCCTATGTATATTATTTATATCATATAATAGCATATTTTTATATACATAGTCATTTTACAACTTAAAGTACACTTCAAGTCAATAAAAAAATCCTTAGCTATCGCTAAGGATTAATCAAAATATATTTATTTACTTACAGCAAAGCGTTTGCCAAAATCTTCACAAGTATTTAAGCCATCTTCATCTGGTGCTTCATTGATGATTAAACCATTTTCAAATAAATCAGCACCAGCTTCTTTGACTTGTTCTTCCCAAGTCGTCATCCATTCGCCACTGCCCCAACCATAAGAGCCAAATAAAGCTACAGCTTTACCATTTAAAGAGTTTATCATCTCATCAAAAACTGGCTGAAATTCACATTCTTCCAAAACTTCTGCACCCATAGCAGGACAGCCTAAAATAAGCCCATCATAATCATTTATTGAAGCTACATCAAAGTCACTTACAAAATATAAATCGCAAGATACTCCTGCACCATCTACACCTGTTTTAATTGCATTTGCCATTGCTTCTGTATTTCCAGAACCACTCCAATAAATAATCGCTATTTTATTCATCAAAAAACCTCCTAAAGTTTAACTTAAACAGCTTTTACTAAATCTTCTATTGATTGCCCTTGTGACAAACAAGCACAAAAACGGTCTGAGCATTCTGCGTATTTTGCAAATAATTTTTCAGCTCGTTTCGTATCTGAATATACTTTCCATTGACCACAGATTTTAAAATGACGTCCGCTATTTTCAATAAAACCTTTTACATCTTCTAACGGATAACCTAAAAATATGCCAATCTCATGAGGAAAGCCTTTTTGCAAGCTCATGCGAGTCTTTAAATAATTTAGGCATTGATTTAGATTTTTAAAATTCACATAGCCATAAAAACTCAAAAATTCTTGAACTTTATCATCTCGAATTACCTGATTTAAAGCATTTTGGCGATAAATGAAGAGCAATAGCCAATTATCTGTTTCTGATATTATAAAAAATCTTATGCCTTTACATTCCATACATTTCTTATATCGTTTTAACATCAAATGACAATTTTTTATACGTTGTTTATTGAACGAAATTAAACTACCTGGCTTTATACCTTCTAACGTAGGAGCACCATGAAAAGCTAACATAGTTTCTACATTATCACATACTCTCATTTCTTCACCTCTTTAAATTGATAATCATTATCATAAATGTATTATATAATAATTGATAATAGCTTTCAATAATAAATTTAATTAAAATAACTACTTTTTCAAATAAAAATAGCTATAATAAAAATAAATAGTTCCTCGCTTTAAATATAATAAGCTAATAAGCCAAGAACAAATAAAACTACGGATGTGATTTTATGTATAAGAAACTATTTATCAATAAAACCTTACAAAACAATGAATTCAAGCAAATAATTTCCCTTTTAGAACAGAAAAATATCTCTATATCCCTTGTAGAAACTAAAGCAGATTTCACAGATAAAGATAATGCTTTATTCATTGGCATCAATGCTCAAGATAGTGATTTAGCCCAAGAATTAAATATAGATTTTGCCCTTGCTACATGGTCTTGCCATAATTTTAAACATATTCAAGCAAAATATTATTTTCGTCAACCTTATGATATTTTAAATACATTAACTATGATTGAAAAACCATATATCAATCATAAATGGCTTACGACTGCCATGGAAATGCAATTTATCGCTCAAGCTGGTCTTGCCTATACTAAAGATGATTTTGATTATGAACGCTTCACTAGACTTAGCGAAATGGCTGCTGAAATCATGAGCGAATATGTAGATTTACCTGTAGAAAAAGTAAAAACTCTATTTTGCAATGAGACTGGCTATCAAACACCAAAATTAGATACACGTTCTGTTATCTTCAAAGATGATAAAATCCTGCTTGTCAAAGAACGTGATGGCCGTTGGTCTCTCCCTGGTGGCTGGGTAGATGTCAACCAATCCATCTGCGATAATCTCATCAAAGAAGCCAAAGAGGAGGCTGGTCTTGATGTCGTTCCTACTAGATTAATCGCAATACATGATAGAAATCGCCACAATGTGCCATTATACGCTTATGGCATAACTAAAATCTTCATGCTCTGTGAAGTTATCTCTGGCAAATTCAATCAAAATATAGAAACAAGTGCTAGTGCTTATTTCACGCTAGATAATCTCCCTAATCTATCTCTAGGAAAAAATACAAAAGAACAAATTGAACTTTGTTTTGCTGCTTATAAAGATAAAAATTGGATACCAGTCATTGATTAATAAAAATGTTTCACGTGAAACAATAAAAGCCTTAAGAAAAACTCTTAAGGCTTTTTTATTATCTATTTATTTTTTACGGATTGGATTTATTTTATCATCTTCTGTAATTTTTCTAATTACTCGACAAGGATTACCTACAGCTACTACATCATCTGGTATATCTTTTGTTACCACTGAACCTGCACCAATTACTGAATGTTTGCCAATGCTTACACCTGGCACTACTGTTACTTTACCACCAAGCCAAGCACCATCACCGATGTTAATTGTCTTTGCCTTTTCAATGCCTTCATTTCTAGCTTCTACATCAAAAGGATGTATAGCTCCATAAAGCCCAGATTTTGGCCCAATTAAAGCATGTTTGCCAATATTGATTTCATTCGTATCCAAAAATACACCACTGTGATTGATAACAGTATTATCTCCTACTTTTACATTACAGCCATAATCACAAGTAAATGGTGGTATAATATTAGCATTTTCACCAAATTCTTTAACAATAGCCTTTGCCATTCTATCTTTATAAGATAAAGTATTTATAGTTATTCTGCTATATGCTTCTGTCTTTTTATTATTTTCTTGACGCAATTTCAACATAGAATAATCCATTGCATTATACCATTGACCAGCTATCATCTTATTAAATTCACTTTTATTTATATCTTTTTGCTTTGCTAATTCTTCTTGAAATTTCTTACTATCTTCTGCTGTGATTTTACGCAAAACTCTAGCAGGATTGCCCACTACTATTGTATTTGGCTCAACATCTTTTGTTACTACTGCACCAGCACCTACAATGGCGTTTTTACCAATAGTTACACCACCTAAAATAGTAGCTGAACCACCAATCCATACATTGTCTTCAACAGTTATTGGCTTAGCATATACAAGCCATTGTTCACGTTGTTTAGCGTCAATTGGATGCATAGCTGTATAGAAACTTACTTTTGGCCCAACTAATACATTATCGCCCAATTTTACCATCGCATTGTTAAGCATAATACAATCATAATTGATAAAGCTATTTACACCCATTTCTAAATGATTGGCAAATTCCATATAAAATGGGCTATTAATCATAGCACCTTCATCTAATTTTGCCACAAAAGTTCTTAAGAAATCTCTACGACGTTGAATTTCACTATTAGATAATTTATTTAAAATCTCTACATAATGAACTGTATCTTTCACTATATTAAAAATAGCTTCATCTTTCGCACTATAAACATAACCATTTTCCTGTTTATATTTGCTATCTTTTGTTTCATCATCTAAAATCAAACTATTTATATATTCTCTATCTTTATCATTTATCTGTCTAATTACTTTACAAGGATTACCTACAGCAATTGAATTAGCTGGAATATCTTTTGTTACTACAGAACCTGCACCAATGACGCAATTTTCACCAATAGTAACACCTGGAGTAATGACTACATCTCCACCTATCCAACTATGAGAACCTACTGTTACAGGAAGTGCGTATTCTGTTACTTTTTCCTTACGTAATTCATGATGAATAGGATGACATGGTGTGAAAATATTACAATTTGGCCCCATATACACATAATCGCCAATTGTAACTTTTGCTGAGTCTAAAAAGCAACAATTATAATTTATATATGTATTATTGCCAATAAATACATGATCGCCATAATCACAACGAAATGGTGGCACAATATAGCTATCTTGACCTATTTTTGCTACTATTTTTCTTACTAAAGACATCACATATTCCGTATCAAAATGACTAGCTCTACTCAATTCACTGACTAAACCATATGTTCTATCTTTTATATCAGTTAATTCTTGTTCAAAAACATCGTATAATAATCCTTCTTCTTGTAATTGTCTTGCTGTTTTTGTCATACAACTTTACTCCTCAAAATACAGATTTATTCTTTTCTCTAGTTTAGCAAAAAAAGAGCCTTGATAACAAGACTCTTTTTAAAATCAATATACATACTTTTCTAATGATGGGTTTAATTCTTCAGGACTTGTTGTCTCAGTTGTATTCATATCTGTTGTTACATCAGAAACAACTTCTACATTCTCTTCACTACTATTATTATCTTTATACTCATCATTATTTATATTATTATCTACGTCATCAGATGTTTCTATATCTGTATTTTCAGCTATATCTACATCTTTTACTTTTGTCTGTTGGGCTGTATCTGCTACATCTGCTGTTTTATCATTTAAGCTTTTGGCTCTATTGACAATTGCTGCATCTAAAGCCGCTAAATTTTTATTTGTTTCTCTACTATATTTTATTCTTTGCTCAGTAATTTTATTTAGTTTAATTATATTTTGTTTATCCATTACAGTTCTATCTTGTAATTCACTAGGATCATAAAAACTGAAACCAAATTCAAGCCAAGCCGGTGCATCTTCCCAGCGATAGTCATCATTATAAAATACAGTAATCAAAGTTTTTTGTCCACGTGTAGCTGAAGCTACTAAACAATCCCCTGCGGCATTTGTAAAGCCTGTCTTTATGCCATTAGCACCTTTAAAACCACTTTTCAAAAAGCGATTTGTGGTAGTTACATATTCAGTATGACCATCCATGTATTTCATATCATATGCTTTTTTACTTACTATTTCTCTAAATTCAGGTTTTTTCATGGCATAACTTGCAATAATCGCCATATCATGAGCTGTGGAATAATGACCTTGAGCTGTAAGTCCATGTGGATTTACAAAATGAGTATTTACTGCCCCTAATTCTTTTGCTTTATCATTCATCATTTTGGCAAAAGCTGGTACACTGCCTGCTACTGTTTGTGCTACAGCTACTGCTGCATCATTACCAGATACTATCATCATACCAGTCAAAGCTTCTCTTAAAGTTATTTTATCACCTAATCTTAAACCCAAAGAAGAAGGCTCTGTATTTACAGCTTCTGGTGTTATTACTAATGGCTCATCTAATTTACCACTTTCTAAAGCTAGAATTGCTGTCATTATTTTTGTAGTACTAGCAGGATGCATAATCTTATCTTCATCTTTGCCATACAATACACCATTATCATCGGCATCTATCAAACAAGCTGATACTGCTCCTGTACTAGGTTCTGGCAATGGTTTTGCTAACGCTATATTGCAAATAAATAAACATAAACTAAAAATTACAGCTATCTTTTTAACATACATAAAATAAAACTCATCTCTCTTTAATAATCATAATCCTATTTACGTCTTGGATTTTTCTTAAGTGTATCAATATCATATGGAGTTTCTTGATATACATAATAGTTAAGCCAATTATTAAATAATAAATTAGCTACACTTCTCCATCTTACAATTGGTTCTTTTGTTGGATCATCATCTGGATAATAATTTATAGGTATATGCATGTCCATACCAGCTTTTATGTCTCTATCGTATTCACTTTTCAAACTATATGGATCATATTCTGCATGACCTGTAATGAAAAATTCATTATCTTTTAAATTAGCAACTATGTAGACACCAGCATCGCCTTCTGCCATAATAGTTAAATCTTTTACTTTTTCTATATCTTCTCTTTTCATACCAATATGGCGAGAATGTGGCACATAAAATTCATCATCAAAACCACGGAATAATTTTTCATGTTGTACATTTAAATGATGTTTATATACACCAAAAATTTTTCTAGGTTCATAATATTTTTTTATACCATAATGATGATAAAGCCCTGCAAAAGCACCCCAACAAATATGAAAAGTAGACCAAGCATGTTTTCTACTCCAATCCATGATTTCACATACTTCTTTCCAATATGCTACTTCTTCATATTCCATGCGTTCAACTGGTGCTCCAGTGATGATAAATCCATCATAATATTTATCTTTTATATCTTCAAAGGTACCGTAAAACTGTGATAAATACTGTATTGATGTATGTTTTGGTAAATATGATTCTGTATAGATAAAATCTACTTCAATCTGTAATGGTGTATTACCTAATAATCTTAATAATTGTGTTTCCGTAACAGTTTTATTCGGCATCAAGTTTAAAATTAAAATCTTTAGGGGACGAATATCTTGTGTGTAGGCTCTTTCGGTATCCATCACGAAAATATTTTCACTCTCTAGTATTTGTGAAGCTGGCAATGTACTTGGAATTTTTATAGGCATATTTTCTTATCCTCCCACTATTATTATAAATTTTGTGAAATATTAAAAAATCTTTTGCTATGGCGTTAATTCTATCACAGCGATAAAACCTCGTCAATTAAGATTGACTTTACCTCTTAGCTTTTATCTATAACTTTTTTTCTATATTATATGATATAATTACTAATAACATTTATTAAGGAGACTTTTTATGCTTGAACAAAACATCACAGCTTATTTAGCAAATTCGCTTAAACTAAAAACAAGTCAAATAAATGCTGCCATAAAATTATTAGACGAAGGTAATACCATTCCTTTTATCGCCCGCTATCGTAAAGAAGCAACTAGCGATATGAAAGATGAACAACTTCGCGACCTAAATGACAAGCTTATTTATGTACGTAATTTGATTAAACGTCAAAATGAAATAAAAAATAGCATTGAAGAACAAGGGAAAATGACTCCTGAACTCTCTTTAGCTATAGATAAAGTAGAAAAACTCCAAGAGCTTGAAGATATATATCTACCATATAAACAGAAAAAACGTACTCGTGCTATGATTGCTAAAGAAAAAGGACTTGAGCCACTCGCTCAATTTATTCTCCAGCAAGAGCCTAGCACAAAAAAACTTGAAGATATTGCCCTAGCATACTTAAATGATGATGTAGCTTCTATTGAAGAGGCACTCGCTGGTGCTTCTGACATAATCGCAGAGATAGTCTCTGATAGTGCCGATATACGTGCTAAACTTCGCCATCATCTCTGGCAAACAGCTTCTTTAAGCATGACTAGAAATGCCGATATCGATACTGATGAAGCATTTTTAATGTATGATGATTATACCGAACCAATTAAACATTTGCCATCTCATCGCATTTTAGCCATCAATCGCGGTGAAAGTAAAGACATCTTAAAAGTAAAATTAATCAGTGATATCGATAAAGATATTGCTATTATCAATAAATTTATCATAAAAGAAAATAGCCCCTATTGGGAATTTTTGCAATCGGCCATCATTGACGCTTACAAACGTCTGATTTTCCCTGCACTCGAAAGAGAAGTTCGCAATCAACTTACGGAAACAGCACAAACTCAAGCAATCCATGTATTTGCTTCCAATCTCAAACAATTGCTCTTACAAGCACCACTAGCTGGCTATACTGTAATGGGACTTGACCCTGGATATCGTACAGGTTGTAAAATGGCAATTGTCGATGCTACAGGACAGGTTTTAGACCATGGTGTATTATATATCACTATGAGTGATGACGCTAAAGCAAAATCTGCACAAAAGCTATTAGATTATATTCAAAAATACAACGTAAATCTAATCTCCATTGGCAATGGTACAGCCTCTTATGAAACAGAAGAATTTGTAGCTAATTTAATCAATGAACATAAATTACCTGTTCATTACTTGATCACCAATGAAGCGGGAGCTTCTGTTTACTCCGCTTCTAAACTAGCTATAGAAGAATTACCTGAATATGATGTAACTATCCGCGGTGCTATCTCCATCGCTCGTCGTATTCAAGATCCTTTAGCTGAACTTGTAAAAATTGAACCTAAAGCTATTGGCGTAGGTCAATATCAACATGATGTCAATCAAAAAGAATTATCTAATACGTTAGATGCAATCATCGAAGCCGCTGTTAACCATGTTGGTGTAGAATTAAATACTGCTTCTGCTGCTCTTTTAAAACATATAGCAGGTATCAATGCTACTGTAGCCAAAAATATTATAAAATATCGCGAAGAACATGGTAAATTCTCTTCGCGTAAAGAATTATTAAATGTTTCTCGTCTTGGTCCTACAGCTTATACTCAATGTGCTGGATTCTTACGCATCAATGGTGCCAACTCTCCACTTGATAATACCCCTGTTCATCCTGAATCATATGCTCTTGCTGAACAAATATTAGCTGAGCTTGGTTTTTCACTTGAAGATTTAGTAGATAAAAATAAATTAGAGCTACTCAAAGCAAAAATAAAATTAGTTGATACTGATAAATTAGCTACTAAATTAAACGCCGGCGTCTTTACTGTTAAAGATATTTTAGAGGCTTTAACAAAACCAGGACGCGATCCTCGTGAAGACTTACCAGCTCCACTTACACGCCAAAATATCATCAAATTAGAAGATATCAAGGTCGGCACTATCATGCGTGGTACAGTCCGCAATATCACCGATTTTGGTGTTTTCGTAGATATTGGTATCAAAACAGCTGGTCTCATTCATATTTCCGAATTAAGCTATAAACATGTAAAACATCCTTTAGATGTTGTATCTGTAGGCGATATTTTAAATGTTTTAGTCATCAGTGTAGATGCTAAACGCAATCGCATTGGCTTAAGCCTTAAACAAGTAACAAAGGAGAACAACGCTAATGTCCTTGCTTAATCAAACTATAAAAAAAATCTTACCACCAGACCAAAGAGCTATTAAATTTGTAGAAAGCAAATTAGCTCAGACTATGACAAATGCCGATGGTCTTGGCGAATTAAAAAATCTCTTATTGAGATATGTAGGTATCACAGGTCAAATTCATCCTGAAATACCTAAAAAATTCACTATTATAACTTGCGGTGACCATGGAGTCGCTGAAATGAATGTCAGTGCATATCCTCAAGAAACCACAGCTCATATGACTAGAAACTACCTTGTTTCTAAAGGTGCTGTAGCCAACTGTATGTCCAATTTTTGCGGTTCTGATATGATTGTGGTAGATATGGGCATCAAAGCACCTGTAGATGATATTCCAGGATTAATTGACCGCAAGATAGCTCCCGGTACACAAAACTGTGCTAAAGGCCCTGCTATGACTCGTGAACAAGCTATTCGTGCTATCGAAACTGGTATAGAACTCGTAAATGAATATGCCAAACAGGGATATCGTTGCTTCTTACCAGGAGAAATGGGTATCGCCAACACTACATCGAGTGCTGCAATGGTAGCTTGTTTTTGCAATCTAACACCAAAACAAGCAACAGGTAGAGGTACTAATATCTCTGATGAGAGACTCGCTATCAAAATAGAAGTCGTAAAACAAGCTTTAAAGGTAAATAAACCTGATCCTAATGATGGCATTGATGTCATCAGCAAATTAGGCGGTTTTGAGCTTGCTTGTATCACAGGCATAATACTCGGAGCTGCAGCTAATCGCTGTTTTGTTGTTTTAGATGGCTTTAATACAGGTTCAGCTGCTTTAGTCGCTCAAGCTATTTGCCCTGAAATAACAAATTATCTCATGGCCTCTCATTTAGCTGCCGAACCAGCTCATAATGCTATATTGAAAAAATTAAATCTATCTCCATATATGGACTTACAATTCCGCTTAGGTGAAGCTACAGGCTCATCTATCGCAGTAAATATCTTAGATTGTGCTATTGAAGCTTATCAATCCGTATATCAGGCAGCACTTGCTGAAACCGATAAATTAATCCGTCCAAATGTTCCTCAAGCAGATTTAGATACAAAAACAACATTATTAAAACGCACTCGTAATATTCCTACACTAGATAAAGAAATTCAAAAACAATGTAGATTTCGCATTGATAATTTAACAAAGCCAATCTACAGTTTAGGTAGATTAGAAGAAATAGCTGAACATATTTCCGGTATTGTCAAAAAAGTAAAACCTACATCTGTACGCAAAAAAATACTTGTTCTAACATCCCAAAAAAGCTGTAGTATTGTACAACATCGACTCACTCAGTCATTCGCTCATCATGCTAACGCTGATTACCATTTCACCGCTATTCCTCAATCAAACTTAAAAGAAAAAACTTTATCTTTTAGTCTTCTACAAGGTATCAGCTACGCTTCTAAAATCAAAGATGTAGAAGTTTTAGGTATTTCTTGTTGCGAAACTCATCCTAAAGAAATTTGCGGTACTTTTAGCTTAAATATTCAACAACAATTATGTTCGCCTGATGGTCAATTGCGTTATGGTAAACGCGGTTTTCTTTCCTTAACACCTACAGAAGATTTAAAACAAATCGCTTTTATGGCTGGTGTTGCTATAGGAGCTGCAAGCAATGGTATTTTGACTTTATCTGATGATTTAGTTTCTACAATTGCTTTAAAATATGCTTTAGTCTTAGCCCCTGCCATCAAACCATATATAATGTTTGTATGCCCTGATTATTTAGACTTAAATATCACTACAGGCGGTGGCTGTATCTGTAGCTTAGGCATGAAATTAATTGATGCTTCCTTGCAAATGATGAAAGACATGAAAACATTTGCTGAAGCAGGTGTTGCCATAGCTAACGATGGCCCTGGAGCAGGTATTCAAGTAGATAAATAAAATGTTTCACGTGAAACATTTTTAATTTAGATTTTATAAATATAAAGAGGAGTAATAATGACACTTAGACATTTAGCTATTTTTATTAAAGTTTGTGAAGAAAATGGTATTACTGCTGCTGCCAAAAAACTTCATATGACTCAACCATCTGTAAGTCAAGTTATTCAAGAATTAGAAGCTCATTACCAAACACTTTTATTTGAACGTTTAGGTCGTCGCATTTTCATTACAGAAGCAGGTCGTAGATTATTACGTTATTCTCGCAATTTAATCAATTTGAACGCTCAAACAGAACAAGCTATGCGTGCTTTCAATGAAGTTTATCATCTTCGCATCGGTGCTAGTATCACTATCGGCAGTAATTTTCTCATTGATTTAATTCAACATATTTCTCACAATGATTCTGGCAAAGAAATCTTTTCTGAAATTCACAATACATCTGAACTTGAAGAAATGCTTTTAAATGATAGTTTAGACTTAGCTTTAGTTGAAGGCGAAATCCACTCTGAATATCTAATCACTAAACCTTTTATGGATGATGAATTAGTCTTTATCATCGGCAAAAATCATCCCTTAGCTGATAAAGAAATCACCTTTGAAGATTTAACAAAATTAAAATTCTTCGTTCGTGAAACAGGCAGTGGCACCCGTGAATTATTTGAACAAGTAATGCATAGACATAATATTTACTACCAAACCGCTGGTATTTACAATAGCATGGAAGCTATAAAAAAAGCTGTCATCAGTGGTTTAGGTGTTTCTGTAATTTCCACTGAAGCTATCAAAGATGAATTAAAAGAAGGTAAATTAAAAACTTTCACTATGCCTGATCTTATATTTAAACGTCAATTCAATATTGTTTATCATAAAAATAAATTCATACCACCAGAAATGCAAGAAGTCATCGATGAATGTTTGAAGCTTTCTTCTAATAAATAATTTTTATGAACTAAGATAGATTATTTCCATTATCATTTATCATTGACAAATTTCATATTCGTACCTTATAATCTAACTAATGATATTAAAAGGGAGTAACTTCCTAGTGTTATTGTCAACAATCACTGTAGCAAATGCTTCTGGCAATAACGTCGATTGATTTCGATAAGTGAGACTTTTAATACGCATATTATTCTATGTGTATTAAAAGTCTTTTTTTGTGCCTAGAAGACTTTTAACCGAAAGGAGCAATTTTTATTTATGGAAATTTTATCTACTCAATTTTTATTGGCTTTATGTTCTATTATTCTACTCGATTTAGTATTAGCTGGTGACAATGCTGTAGTCATAGCTATGGCTTCTCGTAAATTGCCAGAAAATATGCGTAAGCGTGCTATCTATATCGGTACTGCTGGTGCTGTAGTAATTCGTGCTATCATGACATTAATTGCCACATATTTATTAACCATTCCATTTTTACAAGCAGTTGGCGGACTTATTTTATTGCCGATAGCATTTAAATTATTAAAACCAGAAAAACATACTTTAGAAGATACTAATGCACTTAGTTCCTCTACAGGTTTTGCTACAGCTATAAAAACTATCATTATTGCCGATGCAGCTATGGGCATTGATAATGTATTAGCTATAGCTGGAGCTGCTCATGGTAACATGGTTCTTGTATTATTAGGTTTAGCTATCAGCATTCCTATCGTTGTATGGGGCAGTCAAATCATTTCTAACTTAATGGATAGATTACCTATCTTAATTACATTAGGTGCGGCTATTTTAGCTTATACTTCTTCAACAATGATTTTACATGATAAAATCGTTGGCAATTTCTTATTATCCTTAACTGAATATATGACTTACATTTTACCAGTCATTTTCATTGGAGCAATTGTCATTTATAGTCAAAAAGTAGCTAAAAAATAAAAAATCTCTTAATAATAAAAGCTCTATTAATCTCCAAAAATTAATAGAGCTTTTATTTATTATCATCAATAACAAAATATCATCATTAATTCATATTTTGCTTATAAATAACTAAAAAACTAGATATATATTATATTTTTAATCTAAACTAAGCTATCTGTAGACAATATATATAATTTCTTATTGCTATACATAATGGTAAATGATAAAATAATAAAGATATAAGTCTTGTGGAGGATGAAAATTGGAAAAGTTGATTATACATGGCGGTCATGAATTGCATGGTCGTGTAAAAATTAGCGGTGCAAAAAACGCTGTACTGCCTATTATTGCAGCAACTCTTCTGGCCCAGGATAAGCCATGTGTTTTAGACGAAGTACCTTATTTAAACGACGTCTGCACAATCGCTGAAGTTCTGCGTCAGCTTGGTGCTAAAGTTGATTTCAATCGTCAACAACATACACTATTTATTGATAGTACTGTTTTAAAAACAGTTGATGCACCATATGATTTAGTACGTAAAATGAGAGCTTCTTTTGTTATTATGGGGCCTCTATTAGCACGTTATGGAAAAGCTAAAATTTCCATGCCTGGTGGCTGTGCTATTGGTACTAGACCTATCGATTTACACCTCAAAGGTTTTGAAGCTCTTGGAGCTGAAATCGAAATCGGACACGGCTTTATCAGTGCTACTGCACCAAATGGGCTAAAAGGAACTAGTATTTATCTTGATTTCCCAAGTGTCGGTGCTACAGAAAATATTATCATGGCAGCATGTATGGCTGAAGGTCAGACTATACTTGAAAATGCTGCTCAAGAACCAGAAATTATCGATTTGGCTAATTTCTTAAATATTATGGGAGCTAAAATTCGTGGTGCTGGTACTAATGTGATTAAAATTACAGGTGTACCAAAATTAATTGGTCATAATTATACAATTATTCCTGACCGAATTGAAGCTGGAACATATATGGTTGCTGTAGCCATGACTGGCGGAGATATCTATATAGAAAATGCTATTAGTGAACATTTAAAACCTGTTATTGCAAAACTAAATGAAGCAGGAGTTAAAATTGAAGAAGATATTGATGGTATCCGTGTTAGCTGTAATAAGCGCCCCAAAGCTATCGATATTAAAACTCTACCATATCCAGGATTTCCTACTGATATGCAAGCTCAATTTATGGCAATGCTCACTATTGCTAATGGTACAGGTCTTGTTACAGAGACTGTATTTGAAAATCGTTTTATGCATGTAGATGAATTAAAACGCATGGGAGCTTGTATCAAAGTCGATGGTCGTACAGCTATTGTTGAAGGCGTTTCTTCATTAAAAGGTTGTCAGGTAAAAGCTACAGACTTACGTGCTGGAGCTGCTATGGTACTTGCTGGTTTAGTTGCTAATGGCGAAACTCAAGTATCTTATATTCATCACATTGATAGAGGATACGATAATCTCGTAGAAAAATTATGTGGATTAGGTGCAGACATTTGTCGTGTTGATAACTAAAAATTGTGTGTACATAAATAGCCAAGATAGTTAATATCTATCTTGGCTATTTTGGTATTACAAGGAGGTTTTACTTATGCTTTGCTCAAAAAATAGTTGTACTGGTTGTTTATCTTGTCAAAATATTTGCCCTAAAAATGCAATACAAGTAATCACCGACGATCAAGGATTTTGGCAACCTATAATCGACAAAGATAAATGTATCAATTGTGGATTATGCCATAAATCTTGCCCTGTATACTTCAAACCACATAATGAAGAAAACCTAGCTGAAATCTATGCCTGTTGGCATAAAAATCCTCAAAAACGTCAACAAGCAGCTTCTGGAGGCTTGTTTACAGCTTTAATGTTACAAGCATTATCGCAAAATTTTTATGTCTGTGGTTCAACTTTGACTAAAGACTTAAATGCTAAACATATCATCATCAATAAAACTGAAGATTATCCTTTATTAATCGGCTCTAAATATATACAAAGCTTTATTGGCAATACTTACAAAGAAATTCGCACATTACTACTTAAAGGAGAAAAAGTGCTATTTTCTGGTACACCTTGTCAAGTAGCTGGTTTATATGCCTTTCTCAAAAAACGCTATGAAGGTCAATTATTCACAGTGGATTTACTTTGTCATGGCGTACCTTCACCTAAAATATTTAAGGATTATATACATCACTTAGCTTCAACTCATAATGCTAACGTAGTCGATTTTAAATTCCGTGAAAAACCAGGCTGGCGTCGCTACCAAGTAATCGCCAAATTTGAAAATAACAAACAAGATATTTCTTATAAGGATACCAATGAATATATCAAAGGATTTTTAAAAGGAAATTTCCTACGAAGTTCCTGTTACAATTGTGCTTATACTAATTTAGATAGAGTGAGCGATTTAACTATAGGAGATTTCTGGAACTACTTTTCTGATAATGACAATCTTAACGAAAGTGATGATGATAAAGGAATCTCTATGCTATTAATCAATACACAAAATGGCAAATCATTATTTACAAAAGCCAAAGAAGATTTGATCTATTTTGCTAAAGACTTTGATAAATCTATTGAAAAAAGTCCTCGTTTGCATAGACCTACAAGAAAACTTGACACTTATGAACAATTTTGGCAAGATTATAATCAACAAGATTTCACCTATATGTTAAAAAATTATTTTTAAATGCAAAAAAAGCCGATATCCAAAGATATCGGCTTTAATTATCGCTAAATTATTCAGCTGTGAAAGGTAAAAGAGCGATGTTACGAGCTCTTTTAATTGCAACTGTTACCTGACGTTGATGGCAAGCACAGTTACCAGAAATACGACGAGGTAAAATTTTACCACGTTCTGTAATAAAACGACGAAGTTTAGCTACGTCTTTATAATCGATATGTTCGATTTTATCAGCACAGAAGCTGCAAACTTTTCTTTTTGGTCTTCTGTTTCTATCGCGTTTAACCAATGTTGTTACCCTCCTTAAAATGGTATTTCTTCGTCAGGGGGTACTTCAGAACCAAAAGATGCCGCTGCTCCACCCATTGGAGATGAAGTCTGCATTTGTGCACCACCAAATTGCTGTGCTGGTGCTGGAGCACTTGCTGGTCTAGAACCCATGAACTCAAGTTCTTGGGCTATGACTTCAGTAACATAGCGTTTACTTCCATCTTGTGCATCATAACTGCGAATTTGAATGCGACCTTCAATTAAGACTTGACTGCCTTTTACTAAATTGTTGCCACATACTTCAGCTAATTTATCCCATACTACGATAGGAATAAAATCTGCTGTTTGTTGATCAGCACTACGACTAAATCTACGGTTCACAGCTAAAGTAAAGCTTGCCACCGCTTTTCCTGTCTGCGTGTAGCGTACTTCTGGGTCACGCACAAGACGCCCTGCTAATATTACCTTATTCATGGTAATTTCCTCCCTGGCTAATCTTTATAATTATTTTTCGTCTTCTCTAACGATCATATGTTTCAATACTTCATCAGTAATTTTCATTACACGATCAAGTTCTGCAGAGCAAGCTGGTTCTGCTGTGTATTCAAATAAGCAGTAGAATCCATCAGTGCAGTCTTTAATTTCATAAGCCAAACGTTTTTTGCCCCAACGATCTTCTTTGTCAATAGTACCACCATTGGCAACGATTAAGTTAGAGAACTTTTCGATAACAGCATTAGTTGCTTCTTCTTCCATTGGTCTAATAATAAATACGACTTCGTACTTTCTCACGAAATCACCTCCTCTTTGGACTATCGGCCCATAAATGGGCAGGGATTAATTCCACATAGTGGAATTTGTTATCAACATAACTTCTTAATTATATCATTGTCTATATACTAACGCAAGCTATTATTTAACTATTCTTTAACATTTTCTTTACCTCTCATCAAAGAAGCAAATAACGCTACTATACATAAACAACCAAATAAAATAAATATATATTTAAAACTATATAAAAGTGTCTCTATATAATTGTGCTCTACCGCTTCAGCTGTGAAGACAGATAATAATAATGTCACCAAAGACATACTTATCGCTTGTCCTGTAAGACGCATTACAGCCAAAATAGAAGAAGCTACGCCATAAAATTTCGCCTCTACAGCTCCCATAATAGCATTATTATTCGGTGAGGCAAATAAACCAAAGCCTAAACCAATGAAAGCTAAATTTATACCAATCAGATAAAATGATGTTTGATTGTCTAAAAATGAAAATGCAAATAAACCAAGCATCATAATGCCCATTCCTAACGAAGCGATAATTCTCGGTGAGAATTTATCAGATAAAGCTCCTGCTTTAGGTGAAACAATAGCCATAATAAATGGTTGAATTAACAAAAATCCACCAGCACTAAAAGCATCCATACCTCTGACTAATTGTAGATATAAAGATAATACAAAACCAATAGCAAAGGTAGCACTGTAATGAATAAGTGCCGCTATATTAGACATGGTAAATACTGTATTTTTAAAAATGGATAAATCAACAAGTGGTGAGGAATTTCTTTTTTGTTCATATATAAATAACAAAAATAAAATAAAAGCTATAAACGGCATACAATGAACAAAGGCATGTCTCGTCCAATCAGATAATCCATATAAGAATAAAATTATCATTATTGCATAAAGAATACTGCCAATATAATCAAATTTCTTACCTTTAGCACCATACCAATCAGCTTTTACTCTAAAAATTAAAAAGAAATTTATCAATAAAGCCATACCAGTTAGCCAAAAAATCATTCTCCAACCGAAATAATCAGTGATAAAACCACCAATAAAAGGCCCCAAAGATATACCCGTATAGACACAAGATGCCGATAATCCTATAATTTTCCCGCGTTGCTCAGAACTATAACAAGAAACCAATAATGCCATACTTGTACCAAAAATCATTGACATCGATAAACCCTGTAAAAATCGTATAAAAATAAAAGCCAAAAAATTTTGCACCATCGCACAAATCAATGTAGTAATGCAAATACAAGTCAATCCCCGTAAATATATTTTTCTACGACCTTTTATATCAGCCAAACGACCAAATGGTAATAATGCTGCTGCTGAACCAATTAAAAAAGCTGTAACAGCCCAAGTCAACTCATCTGGCATCATATTAAAATCTTCAGCCATTGCAGGAACAGCAATATTAACTGAACTGCCCATAAACGGACCGATAAACGATGTTATCATCACTGCAATCAAAATTCTCTTTTGCTCTGTCATCTCACTCACCCACTTTTATTTATTATTAATTCATCTTAACATAAAAAAAGAACTGCAATCAAAAGAAAAATACATTTCAATTGATCACAGTTCTTTTCTCTATACAACAGATTCGATAAGTTTATTTTCTGTAGAAATTCGCCATACTCTTTCAAAAGGATAAGATTGGAACATGTATCTTAAATCAATATAGCCTTCGCCTAAAATAAAAGATATACGTTTTAGGATTTTACCCTTATGTGTTTTCCTTATTTTATTAATATAATAAGCTATCTCTACATCGTCTAATTTACCATTCTGCATGTATATTTTTATACCATCGTAAAACATTTCGACACCTCCAGGACACTGGACATATTTAGAGATATATTAAGGATTTAATTTTTCTAATTCGCAATTTTACAATATCTAATAAAAAATGTCAAAACCTGTAAACAAAGAAGTACTATATATAATATTTTGATTTTTTGCAAAAAAACAAGATACCACAAAAACCCTTGTGATATCTTGCTTTTTATTCATTCTATATACATTTGTGTTTTATTTATCACTTCAAATTTTCAGGATTTAAACAGAGTAAATCATCCACTACAAATAAACCATCTTTACGAATTAATTCATCGTCTAAATAAATTTCTCCTCCACCGTATTCAGGTGTCTGAATTAAGACTAAATCCCAATGAACGGCAGAACGGTTTGTATTATCAGCATCTTCATAAGCACAACCAGGTGTAAAATGCAAACTACCACTTATTTTTTCGTCAAATAAAATGTCTTTCATAGGAAAAGTTACATATGGATTTAAACCAAAAGAAAATTCCCCTATATATCTTGCACCTTCATCAGTATCCAAAATTTTATTTAAAGCCTCTGTATGATTTGCTGTAGCTTTTACTATTTTACCATTTTCAAAAGTAAAAGATACATTTTCAAAAGTAGTACCTTGATAAATAGATGGCGTATTATATGTGATTGTACCGTTTACACTGTCTTTGATTGGAGCTGTATACACTTCACCATCTGGAATATTGCAATCACCTGCACATTTGACAGCTGGCATATTTTTGATAGAAAAAGTTATATCTGTTCCCTTGCCTTTAATTCTAACTTTATCAGCATTTTCCATACGTTTAACCAAACTATCCATAGCTTTGCCCATTTTAGCATAATCTAAATTACAAACATTATAATAAAAATCAGTAAAAGCATCTGTACTCATATTGGCAAGCTGTGCCATAGAACCATTTGGATAACGAAGTACACACCATTTTGTTTTTGGCACGCGTATATCACTATGCACTGGCTTCATCCAATATTTAGAATAAATTTCCATTTTATCTGCTGGAACATCACTTAATTGGCTTACATTTTCACTGCCACGAATAGCAATATAAGCATCCATATTTTTCATGCGAAGTGATTCATATTCTGCACAAAGCTTCATCTGTTCTGTTGTTGCATTTAATAATAATTCGCGTTGCATCTTTAAATTCTTTATAGTCAAAAATGGTATACCACCTGCTTTATAAGCTTCTTTAATCAAAGCTTGTGCAAGCTCCATACCTTCATCAATCAATTCAATTAAAAGTTTTTCACCTTTTTGTAAACGCACAGAATAATTTATGAGATTATGTGCTAATTGTAGATTTCTACTGTCCATTGTCTTACCTACTTTCTCTAAAATTTATTATTTATTTATTTTACCATAAATTATTTTAAAAAAACTATTGACAATTTTATAATATAAGATTATAGTAATTTACAATGAGTTTTGTAAATTTGTAAAGATAAAATAAAGTATAAATCTAGAGATAGGAACAAGTAATTTTTGTTCAAAGCTTACAGAGAGCCACTATTTTGCTGAAAAGTGGTAGCTAAGAAAAAAATGAAAATCATCCTTGAAGATTTTAGCTGAAATCCAGTAAGCTAAAACGTTTGTTCTACGTTATAAGAAACGCGTATTATGATGTACGTTGAAAAAGCTGTTGCTTCGCATCTGAAGCAAAATCAGGGTGGTACCGCGGAAATATAACCTCCGTCCCTTTATGGGATGGAGGTTTTTTGTATTTATACTTAGTTTTACCAAAAATTTTTATTAGGAGGCACAAAAAATGGAACAAATCAATTTTGCAAGTTTAAAAAGAAAGCGTGATTTACATATTATTTTACCTGTATTCTTAGTTTCAATCATCGCTTGTATCGATCGTGTAAATATAGCTTATGCAGCTTTGACTATGACTGAAGATTTACCATGGCTTACACCTGAAATCTTTGGTGCTGGTGCTGGTATTTTCTTCATGGGTTATTTACTCTTAGAAATTCCTGGCTCTTTGATTGCAGCAAAATACTCTGGTAGTAAATGGATTGCTCGTATCATGTTCACATGGGGTCTTGTTTGTGTACTCATGGCATTTATGTCTACACAGACTGAATTCTATATCTACCGCTTCTTACTCGGTGCATCAGAAGCTAGTCTTTATCCTGTTATTTATTCTGTATTATTCCCTCGTTGGTTCACACCAAAAGAAAGAGCTCGTGCTACTTCCTTAATGCTTACTTCGCTATTATTATCTACTATCATCGGTGCTCCTATAGCTGGTGTTTTATTAAATACATCTCTCTTAGGTATGCATGGTTGGCAAGAATTATTCATCTTGGAAGCTGTTCCTGCCCTCATCTTCGCTGTAGTTTTCTTCTTCTGGGTAAAAGATAGACCAGATCAAGTATCTTGGCTCAATGATGCTGAAAAAAAATATTTAACAGAAGCTTTTGAAGCTGAACAAGCTCGCTTACAAAAAGTAAAAAAATATACTGTTATGCAAGCTTTTACTGATAAAAAAGTTTTAAAACTTTGCTTTATCTATTTCATGTGGGTAATTGGTTTCTGGGGCTTCAATTTCTGGATGCCAACTGTATTAAAAAGCCTTTCTGGCTGGTCAACTTCTCTATTAGGTGGAGCTATCGCTATCCCAATGACCGTTGCTTTAGTTGTTCAAATAATTGCAGGTTATACATCTACTAAAACAGGTGATAAAGTTTGGCACGTAGCCATCGCTATGTTTATCGGTGCTATAGGTCTTGGTCTTAGCCCATTTGCTGGCAGTCCAACTGTTGCTTTATTTTTAATTTGCTTATCTGCAATTGGCATCTATGCTTCCATGGGTGTATGGTGGACAGTTCCTACTACATTTTTAACAGGTCCTGCCGCTGCTGGTGCTATCGGTCTTATCAATTCCTGTGGTAATCTTGGTGGCTGGGTTGGTCCTTATATGATGGGCTTCATCAAAACAGAAACAGGATCTTTCGATATTGGATATTTTGCTATGGCAATATTCATGTTAATTGCCGGCATCACAACTCTTACTATAAAATATGGCTGGACAGGTCAGAAAAATCGTCAATCAGTAGCTGAAAATACAACTACAGATACTGTAGCAAATTAAATAAGTTAAATAAAAAAACGTATTATCTTGAAAGATAATACGTTTCTTTATTTAATATTAGCAATTAAACATCATATTCTTTGGCGATTTGAGCAAATTCTTCTACTCTTGCAGTTATATCCTTTGCTCCCAAGACAGCAGAACCTGCTACAATTACATTTGCACCAGCAGCAAAACATGTTTTTATAGTTTCTGGATTTATGCCTCCATCAACTTCAATATCATAATTATAATTATTTTCTTTACGAAGCTTTACTAATTCTTTTACTTTTTCCATCTGATCTTCCATGAATTTTTGACCACCAAATCCAGGTTCCACAGTCATTACTAAAACCATATCTAATTCAGATAGTAAATCTTTTATTGCACTTATTGGCGTAGCAGGTTTTAAAGCGATAGCTGCTTTCATGCCATGTTCTTTTATTTTAGCAATAGTAGCTTTAGCATCTTTTGTTGCCTCGATATGGAAACAAAAAATATCTGCTCCAGCTTTAGCAAAATGTTCCACATAACGTTCAGGTTCTATAATCATTAAATGTACATCAAAAACCATTTTTGTATATTTACGAATAGATTCAACAACAGCAAGACCAAAAGATAAGTTAGGAACAAATACTCCGTCCATAATATCTAAATGAAGATATGGTACTTTGGCTTCATCTAATTTTGCCAATTGCTCTTTAATAATGCCAAAATCAGCTGCTAATAATGATGGTGCTAATTTATACACAATATCACGTCCTTATTTATTAATCTATAATAATTGTAGCCCAAAGAATATTTTTAGTCCATAGTAGCTTTTTAATTTATAATGTTTGATGTATAATCATCTTAGATATTTAATTATATTTTTATAAAAATAATTAATAAACTACGAAACAATTATGAAAGGAATGATTTGATTGAGTTGGAAAGCTATTTTGTCCATATTAACATGCAATGTCGTGTTAATGTCAGCCAGCTATACTATGCTTATCCCATTTTTACCTATGTATCTAATTCAAGAACTAGGTGTTCCAGCAGACCATGCTAATATGTGGTCAGGTGTAGTTTTTTCCATTTCTTTTGTTGTAAGTGCCGTTATGGGGCCTATTTGGGGCAAATTATCCGATAAAAAAGGACGTAAATTAATGGCTATACGCTCCGGTGCCGGACTTGCTATCGCTTATTTTCTTTGCGGTATCGTCAGCTCTCCATTTCAATTAATGCTTGCTCGTGCATTTCAAGGATTTGCCGCTGGTCTTTGGCCTGCTGAACTTGCTATCATGTCTGCTTATGCACCAAAACAAAAACTTGGATTTTGTATGGGCGTGATGCAAGGGGCTTTGACTGCTGGTGGTGTTATTGGTCCATTATTAGGTGGAGTTCTCGCTAGTATCTTTGGTATGCGTATATCCTTTTTCATTGCTGCGGCCGCTCTTGGTATTATTACAATAATTACATTCATCTTCATTAAAGAACCACCACGTGAAGAAAAAACACCTGAACAAATACTCATTGCTCAAAAAGCTGAGCAGGTAAATCTATTAAAAATACCTATGATACGCCGTCTCCTAGAATGTGCCGTTGTAATTCAAATGGCAATTTTAATCTTACAGCCAATCTTAACAATTTATGTTGCTGAATTAAATCACAGTATGGAAAATGTAGTCATGTTGTCTGGTATTGTCTTTTCTCTTGGCGGATTTGCCGGTGCTATATCATCGCCATTATGGGGTAAATATGGTCAAGCCCATGGATTTTTCCGTACTATGTGTATAACGCTTGCTGTTTCAGGTATAATTTTAATCTTGCAATCAATTCCTGATACTTTAATCCCATTTGCTGTTTTACAATTTATGTGTGGTCTTTTCTATGCTGGAGTTTATCCTTCTATAAACTCCATTCTCGTCAAGAAAAGTCCCCCTGAACAACGCGGTCGTATATTTGGTCTGATGTTCTCCGCTCAACAAGTAGGCTCAACAATAGGCCCACTCGTCGGAGGTCTTATTGGTACATTTATCGGTCTAAAATTTGTATTTATTTTTGCTGGTGCATTGATGTTTTTAACAAGTGCTACTATGTACCTCAAACCACCAATTAGAAAAATTCACCATAAAAAATATGCTAATTAAAATAAAAAGTTCTAGTAAGATTTTTCTTACTAGAACTTTTTTGTTTCACGTGAAACATTTTATTTTTCTTCTACTTTTAATTTATTTTCACTATCCGGTGTGATTTTAAACCATGCCGCATACATTGTTGGTAAAATAAGCAAAGTTAAAATCGTAGCAACAACTAATCCACAAGAAATAGCAATTGCCATAGAACCCCAAAGCGTACTTGGCACAAGTGGCATCATTCCAAGTATTGCCGCTGCTGCTGTGAGCATTATCGGGCGGAAACGCAATACAGCAGAATCAATGATCGCATTCCAAGGTTTTTCACCATCAAGCATATGTTTCTTTATCTGGTCAATCAAGATAATCGAATTGCGGATAATCATACCAAATAAAGCTAATATTCCCAACACTGCCACAAAACCAATCGGTTTATCAAATATTAACATACCAAAGCTAACACCAATTAATCCAAGTGGAGCTGTAAGTACAGTCATTATCATCAACTGTACACTTCTCAATTGGAACATCAATATAGTAATAATAGCCATAACCATAACAGGAATAGGTTTTATTAAATGTTCCATAGCTGTTTGACTATCTGACATAGCCCCATCAGGTTCAATACTATACCCAAACGGCAAATCTTTTTGTAAATCAGCTAATTGATTATAGATTTTTTCTGTTGCATCATTAGCTGTTCCTTGATAGATACTACCTCGAACTGTAATTGTAGGCTTCAAATCACGACGCCAAATAACACCGTCTTCAGCACGATAACTGATTTTAGCAATCTGTTCAAGCGGAACATATCCATATTGCCCTAAATAAATCGGTAAATTACGCACATTTTCTAGATTATCTCTATCTTTATCATCTAAACGCATTACAATATCAATGGTTCTATCACCTTGATAAAATTGAGCAGCTGTTGCCCCTGTAAGCTCTGTATATAATGTTTGTGCTACCATTTGACTGGATATTCCCATAGCTCTCAATTTATCTTGGTCTAATTCCAAATGAAGAGTCTTTGCTTTTTCTTGCCAATCAAAATTTATATTGTAAATATTACTATCTTGACGCATTTTCATAGCCACTTCATTAGCTATATTTTTTACCTTATCCACATCATATCCAGAAACTCTAATCATTACAGGATAATCAGCAGGTGGCCCCATTTGTAAAAATTTAATATTAGATTGCACTGCTGGAAAATCTTCATTTAACACTTTAAATAGTTTTTGATTTAAATATTCTCTAGCTTCTACATCTTTTGCTGTTATTACAAATTGAGCATAATTATCTTTTGGTAATACTGGATCAAAAGTCAATACAAAACGAGGAGAACCTTGACCTGTATAATAAGCAAAATTATCTATTTTATCTTGTTCTGCATTTAATACATCAGCTAATCTTTGAGCTTGTTCTTCAGTTGCTTTTATCGACGAGCCTTCAGGCAATGTAAGTTCAACTACAAGTTCAGGTCTTTGAGATGGTGGGAAAAACTCTTGACTGATAAATTTCATACAATAAATAGATATAGCAAATACAATTACTGTACTGGATAATATTATTTTCTTATGTGTTAAACAATAACATAATATCTTTCTAAAAAATGCATAAAATTTACTTTGATATGGATCTATATTTCCTTTATCATCTTTTTTTACTTTTACTTTTATTATCTTATAACCATATAATGGTGCTACCATTACAGATACAATCCACGATAAAATCAAAGCTATAGCAATGACTGGAAATAACGCACTGCAAAATTCAGAGGCTAATCCATCTGCAAAAGCTACAGGTATAAAACCTGCACAAGTGATTAGTGTACCACTGAGCATAGGCATTGCTGTTGCTCTATAAGCATAACAAGCTGCACTAAATCTATCTAATCCTTCTTCAAGTTTTACGCTCATCATTTCTACAGCAATAATAGCATCCTGAACCTCCCACGACTAAAGTCGCAGGGTTCTCGGTCAAATATTCTAACGAATACAGTATCTCCGAGCTATCCCCATAGTTCCTACGGTTCTTGTATATATTATTTATGCTATGTTTAATATTCTTAATCCTTCATTTCTAATATTTATAGCTGCATTTACATCTCTATCGTGATGTGTTTTACATTTAGGACAGTTCCACTTTCTAACATTTAAGTTTTTTACTTCGGTATTTTTATACCCACAAATATGACATAATTGGCTTGAAGGATAAAATTTATCTATTTTGACAATAATTTTACCA
>NZ_CAUBSM010000017.1:0-27703 GCF_958438645.1 uncultured Megamonas sp. | reverse complement strand
TTCGTTTATGTTAGAAAACATATTGTGCATTGTTTAGTTTTCAAAGAACATTTCTGTTTTTTCAACTCTCTCGAGCTGACTTTTAACATTATATCTTATGTTTTTTGTTTTGTCAACAACTTTTTTTCAAACTTTTTTATTTTGTTTGTTTTGCTGTTTTCAAAACTCTTTATTTTGTTTGTTGCTCATCAGCAACGTTGATTATTATATATTACTTTTATTAGTTTTGTCAACAACTTTTTTAAGTTTTTTTATTTTTTTTGCCAAAAAGTTAATAAATCCCTATATAATAAGGATTTTAAAAGCAAAATGATAGTAAATTTTATAAGTTACTATCATTTTCCATATTTATTTAATTAATTATTTATATATACCTAAATACTTTAATAATAACAATAATAAACCATCTTTTAAATCTACAGCTTGATGAGGGCATAATTCTTGACAACAATAACATCTAATACATTTTTGATAATCAATTATAGCTTTTTTATTTATTATTGATATTGCATTAGGTGGACAATGATGACTACATCTTCCACAGCCAATACAATTTTCATTAATGGCAGGTTTTGAAGTCAATTGATTTTGACCTAATTTTAAAATAAACTTCGGTACATACGTATCTTGCATTGATTTATATGTATGAGGTTTAACAAAATGAAATTGTTCATCTTTACCATCACCAATTACCTCAATATTCTTTAAGCGAATTATTCTTTTTTGTTCAATACCAGCTGCAGCAATAGGCATTGCTTCTGCATCAAAACCCATTTTATCCGCCATAATTAAATCAGCAGCAAATCCATCACTGCTTGCAATGATAATTTTAGGATTTACGATATCCCCACTCATTGGGCCTTGTCCTTCCATTGCAGTTATACCATCAATTATATTCAAAGTCGGTTTTATGGTTTGATATAAATCCACCATTACATGAGCAAAATCTATATGTTTTTGCATTCTTAAATGAAATCTAGCTTTATCCGTGCCTACTATACAGCCAAAAAGATTTTTGACAGCTCCTGTTACACCCATAAAAACATGAGTTTTCATTTTGGCCACAGAAATAATTTTATCAAAATCTGACAAGCAATCCACTAATTCAAATTGTTTTATAAATCTTCCTTCTATATAACTATATGATTTACTTTGAGTAAAATAAACAAAAGGTGTTTTTTCTTCCTCACAGACTTTTAATATCCCTGTTTTTTGAGCTGTAGACTTTAAATTACTTATTCCTGGAGAATCACCTACAGATGGAAAAGCTCCTATCTTCTTTACTGCTTTTATCACTGCTCGAATTACTTCTGGATGTGTTGTCACTGCTTTTTCCGGAGTTACATTCGTCAACATATTGGGTTTTATTAAAACTTTATCGCCCTTTTGTATAAAATTTTGCCAACCACCAATCAAATTTACAGCATCATTTATAGCTTTATCCACTACTTTTGTTTCATAACTATCAGATTTTACTACTGATACCTTCATTTTACAACTCCTTCTATAATAAAAATGCCAAAACTCAATAAATAAGTTTTGGCATCTGTATATTATTTACTCGATATTATTTACTGGCAATAAAACTATCTGGTTTTTTATCAGATAAACCATAGTGATATAAAATAGCTTCGATAATTCGTTTAGAAGCTTTACCATCACCATATGGATTACATGTATTTGCCATACGTTCATATTCATCATGATCTGTTAATAAATATTTTGTTTCTTCATAAACTCTTTGACGTTCTGTACCGATTAATTTCACAGTACCAGCTTTAACAGCTTCTGGTCTTTCTGTAGTATCACGAAGAACTAATACTGGTTTTCCTAAAGATGGAGCTTCTTCTTGTATTCCGCCAGAATCAGTCAAAACTAAAAATGCTCTATGCATTAAATTAGCAAATGGTTCATAATCAAGTGGATCAATTAAATGAACACCATCTACATTTCCTAATTCTTCATTAACAACTTCACGAACTTTTGGATTTTTATGCACTGGGAACACAATTTCTACATCATCAAATTCATTTACGATATCCTTCAATGCTTTATATACATGACGCATTGGTTCACCTAAATTTTCACGACGATGAGTAGTTACCAAAATAATGCGTTTATGTTCATAATCTATATTTGCTAATTTTTCATCATCAAATTTAAAATCATCTTTTACAGTCTTATGCAATGCATCGATAACTGTATTTCCTGTTACGAAAATCTTTTCTTCATCTGTTCCTTCAGCTTTCAAATTGCCACTAGCTGTATCTGTTGGAGCAAAATGAAGATCTGCTATTGCACCTGTTAATTTACGATTCATTTCTTCTGGAAATGGAGAATATTTATTATATGTTCGTAAACCAGCTTCCACATGACCTACTGCTGTTTCATGATAATACGCAGCTAAAGCACCTGCAAATGTAGTTGTTGTATCTCCATGAACTAATACTATATCTGGTTTTTCTTTAGTTAATACACCATTCAAACCATTCATAGCCTTTGTTGTGATATCAAATAAAGTTTGTCCCTGTGCCATGATATTTAAATCATAATCAGGCTTAATATTAAATAAATTTAATACCTGGTCTAACATATCACGATGTTGAGCCGTTACAGCAACTATCGGTGTAATTAAATCTGGATATTTTTTTAATTCTAACACCACAGGTGCCATTTTTATTGCTTCTGGTCGTGTACCAAAAACTGTCATTACTTTAATTTTTTTCATATTCATACCTCATATATACAAAAAAGGCAGGTTATCCCTGCCTTTTCTTTAATAACTAATGTGTTCCTGCATTATTTTTCATACTGAAAATACCTATTTTTTTAGCACCAAATAGGATTATTACAGCTACAAATATAACAATCATAACAGCTACACTAGTACTTACTTCAGTTAAGGCAATCGCCGCTAAACCTAAGAATGCACTGAAAACATACATTAATAGTACAGCCTGTCTTTGGGAAAAGCCCATTGCCAATAAACGATGATGTAAATGTCCTTTATCTGGCTTAAATATTGGAACTCCTCCACGATAACGACGTACAATCGCAAAAGTAGTATCTAATATTGGTAGTCCTAAAGCTAATATTGGTACGATAAGTGCTATCGTAGCAGCACTTTTTACAGCACCTATAATAGAGATAGCAGCAAACATATATCCTAAGAACATACTGCCTGTATCTCCCATGAAAATTCTTGCTGGATTGAAATTATAATGTAAAAATCCAAACGAAGCACCTGCTAAAGCTGCTGTTAAAAATACTACTGATAAATCACCACTTTGTAATGCTACTAAAAGTATAGTAATAGTAGCAATTGTTGATACACCAGCTGCTAAACCATCTAAACCATCAATCAAATTAACAGTATTAGTAATCCCTACCACCCAAAAAATAGTAACAGGAATAGCTAAATACTCTAAGAAAATAAAATCACCAAACGGATCTGTAATAAAGTCAATTCTAATATCAAATGCCACTAAAATACAAGCGGCTAAAATTTGTCCCAATAATTTTACCTTTGCAGGAAGACTGATAAAGTCATCTATTATACCCACAATTACAATAAAAGTACCACCTAATAATAAACCTACTAATTCTCTACTAAAGTCAAGCATGCTACATACCGCTATCATAAAAGCTAAATATATTGCAAGTCCTCCTAAACGAGGAATAGGTTTTTTATGGACTTTTCTTGGATCTGGTTTATCCATGGCTCCAGTTTTTACTGCAAATTTTATAACTAACGGTGTTAGGGCATATACAGCTATCAACGCTGTAATAAATGCTAAAAAATAACTAGGCATTACATTCGCACTCCTTTTCCATTAACACAGATTATAACGCACTAATAAATTACTTGTCAATAAATAATCAAGCCTAATTTTCCTATTTATCACTGTATTTCATTAGGAGCTACTTCGATAACGGAACCGTCTGTTTCTAAATATACAACTTTTGCAATCATAGCATTTTTTAACATTCTACGACAAAGTAAGCAAGGTTTACCAGATGCTAATGTACCATCAGCATTATAACCTACTATATAAATAGTTGCTCCCTTCATCTTTACAGGATCAGCTGCAATAACTGCATTTTGTTCAGCATGAACTGCAACACAAAGCTCATAACGTTGTCCTTTCGGAACATTATATTTTTCACGTTCGCAATTGCCAGTATCTATACAATTTACTTCGCCTCTTGGTGCTCCATTATAACCAGTGGAAATAATGATTTTATCTTTTACGATGATCGCACCATATTTGCGTCTTAAACATGTTGAACGCTTGCCTACAGCTGTGGCAATATCTAAAAAATATGTTGTCCAATCAGGACGAACTTGTTTTATCATTTATAAAAACCTCTTAAATAGTACCAAAAATTCTATCACCAGCATCACCAATACCTGGAACAATATATCCATGTTCATTTAAATGATCATCTACACAAGCTGTGTAAATTGGAATATCTGGATGTCTTTCATTAAATGCTTTTATACCTTCTGGAGCAGATAATAAGCACATAAAAATCATGGATTTTGCTCCACGTTTTTTCAACATCTCTACAGCTTCTATTGCAGAACCACCAGTCGCAAGCATAGGATCCACTACCAATAATAAGCGTTCATCAATATCTTTTGGCATTTTGCAAAAATACTCAACTGGTTCTAAAGTCTCTTCATCACGATATAGACCAATATGACCTATTTTAGCAGCTGGTATCAAATTAATAATGCCATTAACCATACCAAGACCTGCACGTAAAATAGGAACTACTGCTACTTTTTTACCGGCTAATGTTTTTGCTACACATTTTGCCACAGGAGTTTCTATTTCTATATCTTTTGTTGGGAAATCTCTTGTTACTTCATAAGCCATTAACATAGAAATTTCATCTAATAATTGACGAAAATCCTTTGCACCTGTTTCTTTTTTACGCATTAATGTCAATTTATGCTGAATTAACGGATGTTTTATAATATTTACTTTTAAATCTGACATAATATCCTCTTATTTTTCTTATTCTTCATATAATGGAAATTTCTTACAAATTGCTTGAACTTTCGCTTTTGCTTCTTCGATAACATTTTTATCATCACGATGTTCAATAACATTTGCAATGATATCTGCTACTTCACGAATATCTTCTTCTTTTAACCCTCTAGTTGTAAGAGCAGGTGTTCCTAAACGAATACCACTTGTTACAAATGGACTCAATGGTTCAAATGGAATAGTATTTCTATTTGCAGTGATACCGATTTCATCTAATAAAAATTGAGCTTCTTTACCTGTAATATTTTTAGAACGTAAATCAACAAGCATCAAATGATTATCTGTGCCACCAGAAACAATTCTAAATCCTTGTTTTGTTAATTCATCAGCTAATGCTTTTGCATTATCCAAAACTTGTTGCTGATAAACTTTAAATTCATCACTTAAAGCTTCTTTAAATGCTACTGCCTTACCAGCTATAACGTGCATCAATGGGCCACCTTGAATACCAGGGAAAATAGCTTTATTGAATTGTTTACCAAATTCTGCATCACGACAGAGAATTAAACCACCACGAGGTCCTCTAAGTGTTTTATGTGTAGTTGTTGTTACTACATCAGCATATGGTACTGGACTTGGATGAAGTCCTGCTGCTACTAAACCTGCAATATGAGCCATATCGATCATGAGATAAGCTCCTACAGATTTTGCAATCTGTGCCATGCGTTCAAAATCGATAATTCTAGAATAAGCACTAGCACCACCGACAATTAATTTAGGTTTATGTTCTTTGGCAAGTCTTTCTAATTCATCATAATCTATACGTTCTGTTTCTTTATCTACACCATAAGGAATAATTTTAAAATATTTACCAGAAATATTTACTGGGCTACCATGAGTTAAATGTCCACCGTCTGTAAGATTCATACCTAAAATAGTATCACCAGGTTGTAATAAAGCAAAATATACTGCTGTATTTGCTTGTGCTCCAGAATGTGGCTGTACATTTGCATATTCAGCACCAAATAATTCTTTAGCACGGTCAATTGCTAATTGTTCTACAACATCAACATATTCGCAACCGCCATAATAACGTTTTCCTGGATATCCTTCTGCATATTTATTTGTAAGCACACTACCTTGAGCTTGCATAACAGCTTTACTTACAATATTTTCAGAAGCAATCATTTCTAATTTATTACGTTGACGGGAAAGTTCTTTATTGATGGCTTCTTGTATTTCTGGGTCAATAACATCTAAGTTTTCTAATAAATTCATATTATTATTCCTCCACCTAAAGGGTTTTTAATTATCAACAATAATTAACAGTTCTTATTGTTTTGCTTCTAAAGCCATAATTTTGTTTACACGACGTTCATGACGACCGCCAGCAAATTCTGTGCTCATCCATGTGCGTACGATTTCATCTGCAATTTCAAAACCAGTTGTACGTCCGCCCATAGCTAAAACATTAGCATTATTATGTTCACGAGACATTCTAGCTGTATATGTTTCATGACAAAGAGCAGCTCTAATACCTTTTATTTTGTTTGCAGCAATAGAAATACCAATACCCGTACCACAAAGTACAATACCTCTATCAGCTTCACCTTTAGCTACTGGGGTACAAACTTTTTCAGCAATATCTGGATAATCTACAGATTCTGTGCCAAAAGTTCCTACATCTTCTACTTGTACATCAGCAAATTCTTCTTTTAAAACTCTTTTAACTTCTTCTTTTAAATCCACAGCACCGTGGTCACTACCAATGATTAGTTTCATAATTTCGACTATATTCAGTCTTTCCCTCCTTATAGCTTTAACAGATAAAGCTCAATATTTTTTACTATGATTATTTTATCATAATACTAAGGTTAATCAAAGAATTAAATATAAATACTATTAAATCCACTAGCTTTATGTAACCTATTCATAATAGCTAGTCCCAAGCCTTTATCTGTTGTCCCCTCTGCTAAAATAATATCTACATCTTTATCATCAAAATAACGTAAACCTTCATAAATCTCACTAGCAATTTTGGCTAAATCATTTTGACTACCATAGGCAAAAGTATTCTTATAATTTAATTTATTTGCTACTTCATCACTTACAAGTAAACCCACTTTTTTACCTTTTATTTCATATTTATGAAATATTTCTTTTATTGATGATGACATTTTATCTTTATCACCTTCAATTAATACCATATCTACTTTTGGTGCATAATGTTTATATTTCATACCAGGAGCTTTAGGTACTACATTAGCTCCTACAATAGCTTTATCTATTTTTACTACAGGGAAAATTTCTTCTAACATTTCTTTAGTAATTGCCCCTGGTCGCAAAATGATAGGTACATCTTCTGTACAATCCACAATAGTAGATTCTACGCCAAACTGGCAAGCCCCACCGTCTAACACCATATCTATTCTACTTTGTAAATCATTATAAACAGCTTTGGCTGTTGTTGGACTTGGTCTACCTGAAATATTGGCACTCGGTGCTGCAATCGGTGTATCAGCATATTTAATCAAAGCTCTGGCTATATCATTATCTGGCATACGCACTGCTATAGTATCAAGACCACCAGTCACTGCATTAGGCACAATATCGCTTTTAGGTAAAATAATTGTAATCGGGCCTGGACAAAAAGCCGTCATTATTTTTTTTGCCATAGGTGTTACTTCGCTTACAATGCGACTTAGCATCTTTTGATCATTAATATGCAAAATTAAAGGATTATCTGATGGTCTTCCTTTAGCTAAATATATATTTTTAGCTGCCACTTCATTTAAACCATCTCCGCCTAATCCATACACTGTTTCTGTAGGGAATGCTACTAAACCACCATCTTTTATACATTGCCCAGCTCTTTTTAAAGCTTCATCATCTATTGAATTTATTTTTATCAACTCTGTTTCCATGCCAATACCACCCTGTCAATGCCTGCATAATCTTTGATAATTTCTATATTTTGCCAACCGTTATTTATTGCCATCTGTTTCACAGGTTCAGCTTGATAAATGCCTATTTCCACTGCCATAAAACCGCCATCTTTTAAATACTGCATACCTTGAGCAAATAATCTTTGATAAAAACTTAATCCATCTTTATTATCAGTAAGTGCTGATAATGGCTCATAATCTTTAACATCAATTTCTAAAGTCGCTATATCTTTTTGCGGAATATATGGCGGATTTGATACAATCACATCAAAAACTTTATCTTTTACTGGCTCAAATAAATCGCCTACAAAAAATTCACATCTATCATCTACTTGCAAATTCTGAGCATTTTCTTTAGCTACAGCTACAGCATTCGCAGAAATATCCACTGTAAAACCTTTTGCTTTAGGCAAATTTTTGAGCAAAGATAAAATAATTGCTCCACTACCTGTGCCAATATCTACAATATCATAACTTTGTTTATCACCAAAATTTTCATTTACTTTAGCTATAGTATTTTCCACTAAAATTTCAGTATCAGGTCTAGGTATTAAAGTGTCTTTTGTAACTTTAAAATCAAATCCCATAAATTCTCTTTGACCTAAAATATAAGCTACAGGTATATGGCGAGCTCTTTTGGCTACATATTCACGAAATTTTGCCAATTCTTTTGCTTCCATAGGCTCATCAAAATGCACATACAAATAAATTCGCTTCTGTCCCAAAACATGAGACAGAAGCACTTCAGCATCAAGACGAGCAGACTCTATACCCTTTGATTTAAAATAATTAATTGTCCAATTTAACAAAGAACTTATAGTCCATACATCTCTTGATTTTTCCATATTATTTTACCTGTTTTAATCTTTCTGTTTGATCAGCAGTTATAAGTGCATTGATGATTTCATCAATTTCACCATTTAAAACAAAATCTAATTTATGAAGTGTAAGTCCAATGCGATGATCAGTCACACGACCTTGAGGGAAATTATATGTGCGGATACGTTCACTTCTATCACCTGAACCTACTTGAGATTTTCTATCTGCTGCGATTTCATTATTTTGTGCTTGTTGAGCTTGTTCTTGTACTTTAGCACGAAGCACTCTCATCGCTTTTTCTTTATTTTTAAGCTGAGATTTTTCATCTTGACACTGTACTACAATACCAGTTGGAATATGGGTAATACGTACAGCAGTTTCTGTTCTGTTTACATACTGACCGCCAGCACCACTAGCACAATATGTATCGATGCGTAATTCATTCGGTTTAATATCTACTTCTACATCTTCTACTTCTGGCAAGACTGCTACTGTAACAGCTGAAGTATGCACACGTCCAGAAGACTCAGTCTGTGGTACACGCTGTACACGATGAGTACCACTTTCATATTTTAATTTACTATAAGCACCATAGCCATTGATACAGAAAGACACTTCTTTAAATCCGCCAAGTTCTGTAGGATTAGCATCTAACATTTCAACTTTCCAGCCCTGCATTTCTGCATAACGAGAATACATTCTAAATAAATCACCAGCAAAAAGAGCAGCCTCTTCGCCACCTACACCACCACGGATTTCCATAATGACATTTTTGCTATCATTTGGATCTTTTGGCAATAATAAAATAGGAAATTCGCCTTCTAATACTTCTTTACGTGCAGATAATTCTTTCACTTCATCTTCAAGCATATGTCTCATATCATCATCTATATCTTCATCAAACATAGCTTTATCTTCATCAACTGTTTCACATATTTTTTTATATTCACGAAATTTATCCACAAGTTCTGTAAGTGCTGCATGTTCCTGATTGTACTTTTGCCATTTTGGCATATCTGCTATGACATCTGGATCACTAATCAAAGATTCCAATTCTAAATACTTATCTTCAACTGCCTGTAACTTATCTAACAATGCCCTTCCACCTCATTAATTTTATTCAACTAAAAGATTAGCGGTAGGCTAATACAAACCTTCCGCTAATTTTAATTTACACATTTATTTATTTCTATATCTATACAATGCTATATTACTAAATACTAGCATTTACTTTTAAATCTTTCATATCATTTTTATTTACTACATCATCATTTTTAGTTTCTACTTTTGTTGTTTCTTCTAATTCAATAGCTGCCTGTAAAGATTTCACAGCAACTTCTATCATTGAATCATCAGGTTCTCTAGTTGTTAAATACTGTAACCATAATCCTGGTAAAGAAATCGTATGCACTATTTTATTTTTAGAACGACCTGCAAAGCGAATTAATTCATAGGAAACACCTGCCACTACTGGCAATAATAAAACCCTAGATGCAATGCGTTCTAAAAGACTTGGCCAACCTAAAAAAGAAAACATAAAAATACTGACAATCATTACTATCAATAAAAATGATGTACCACAACGTGGATGTAATCGAGAGAATTTCTGTACATTAGCTGGTATTAACTCAACACCTGCTTCATAAGCATGAATTGTTTTATGCTCAGCTCCATGATATTGGAAAACTCTTTGTATATCTTTTGCTCTCGATATACCATATATATATAAGAAAAAAACAACCATGCGGACTAAACCTTCCCATAAATTCATGACCACATGACTATCCGTATTAATTAAATTAACAGAAGCTGTAGGAATTACTACAAACAACAAAATTGCTGCACACAATGATATTGTCATTGTTATCGCAATATCTTTATTTGTTAATTTATCAGCTTCCTCTTCGCCTGCCATCTGTGCTGAATAAGTCAAGGATTTAAGCCCCATAACTAATGACTCACCTAAGGATAATATACCACGGAAAAATGGCTTTTTAAATATAGGATATTTCTCTGCTAGAGAATTTACTGGTTTCACATCAACTGTGATTACACCTGAAGGTTCTCGTACTGCTGTTGCGACTTTTTTTGGTCCACGCATCATTACACCTTCAATTACAGCCTGTCCACCTACCATTAATTTTTCAGACACTTAAAATCCACCTACCTTATTTAATTATAAATCTATTTATCAAACTATTACTGATATTTATTTCTAAATATAAATGAAGCAGAGCATTTCTGCTCTGCTTAACATTCGTATTTTTATTTTTTGCCATAACGTTTGTTGAATTTTTCAATACGTCCACCAGCTGCCATGTCGCGTTGACGACCAGTGAAGAATGGATGACATTTAGAGCAAACGTCTACACGTAATTCACCTTTAACAGAGCCAGTTTTAAAAGTATTGCCACAACCACAGATAACTGTAGCTTCTTTATAATCAGGATGGATTCCTTGTTTCATTCTGTCGCACCTCACTCTCTGACATTTACTGATTGATTATATCACAGACTTGATATACTTGCAAGCTTTAGTTATACGAACTACATTAGTTTACAATAATTTTTCTCAACAATCAATACTAATTGCAAATATTGTTGTAAATATTTATAATAAAATAAGCTAATTTATAAAAATTAATATACTGCTTTTATTTGATAATAGAGAAGGGATAAGTTTTTTATGAAGAAAAATAATAATGAATTACAACATGTATGTAGTTTTTGTAAACGTACTATAACTATACGTTCTCAATATGATATGCCAATTTATGATCCTCAAACAGGTTTTGCTATTTGTAAAAATTGTATCAAAGACATCTATGGATATATCGTTGAACATGATAAACGCGATGAAAAATCTCAAAATCGCAAATTCGTAAATAGTCTTGATGATATCTTAGCTAAAAACAAACCTCATGTTATTAAAGAATTTTTAGATCAATATATTATCAACCAAGATCGTGCCAAAAAAATACTATCCGTAGCTGTATACAATCATTATAAACGCATGAAATATGGCTACACTCATGATAAACGCGATATGAATATCGAAAAATCTAATGTAATCATGCTTGGTCCTTCTGGTTGTGGTAAAACAGCTATGCTTCAACATTTATCTAAACTTTTAGATATTCCATTTGCTGTAACTGATGCTTCTAGCCTTACAGAAGCAGGTTTTGTTGGCTCTGATGTTGAAGTTGCTGTAAGAAATCTTTACTATGCTGCCGACAAAAATATTGAAAAAGCTGAACATGGTATAATCTATCTTGATGAATTTGACAAAATTGCTCGTAAATCTGGTGCTAATAACTCTATCACAGCAGACCCTGGTCATGAAGGCGTTCAACAAGGTCTTTTAAAAATGATGGAAGGTGGCGTTGTTGAATTCACAGCACAAGGACAACGTAAACATCCAGAAGCCCCTACTATAAAAGTAGATACTACTAATATATTATTTATTGTTGGCGGTGCATTCGTCGGCATTGAAGAAATCATCGCTAAACGCTTAAAAACTGACAATAGCGGTATTGGCTTTGGTGCAAATGTTCAAGCTAAAAATGATAAACCAGTATTTAATGATTTAATCCATAAAGTTCGTCCAGAAGATTTGATAAAATTCGGTATCATTCCAGAAATTATCGGTCGTCTACCTGTAATTTGTACTCTTGAAGAACTCACTGAAGATGACTTACTAAAAATCTTAACTGAACCAAAAAATGCACCTGTTCGTCAATATCAAGAATTACTTGCTATGGATAAAGTAAAATTAGAATTTGAACATGATGCTCTCTTAGCTGTAGCTAAAAAAGCTATTGAACGCAAAACTGGTGCTAGAAGTCTTCGCGGTATTTTAGAAGATGTTATGCTTGATATAATGTATGAAATTCCTCAATCTGATGAACCAAGAAAAGTTATCATCACCAAAGATTGCATCGAAAATCATACCCAACCAAAAGTAGAACCAATATCTACAGACGATACACCAGAAAAAACAGAATAATTATAAAAGACCTCGTTAAAAGCCATATCAAAACTTCTAACGAGGTCTTATTTTTATATTATTTATTATTTTTTTAGCACGGAGCCATCATAATATAATGTAGCAAAATAATCTTCTATTGTTTCTGCACGGCGAATTAATTCTACAGAACCATCTTCATGTAATAACAATTCTGCACTACGTAATTTACCATTATAATTAAAGCCCATTGCATGACCATGTGCACCTGTATCAAACATAACAATGCGATCACCAATGTCAATTTTAGGTAATTTACGATCAATAGCAAATTTATCATTATTTTCACATAAAGAACCTGTTACATCATATACATGATCACAAGGTTCATTTTCTTTACCAACAACGACAATGTGATGATAAGAACCATAAAGAGCTGGACGCATTAAATTTGCCATACAAGAATCCAAGCCAATATAATGTTTATAAGTATTTTTTTCATGTAATACAGTAGATACAAGATATCCATAAGGACCTGTTATAGCACGACCTGATTCATAAGCAATAGCAGTAGTAGTAAGACCTGCTGGTACTAAAATTTCATCGTATAATTTATGCACACCTTCACCTAAAGCTTCTAAATCTACAGCACTTTCTTCAGGACGATAAGGAATACCTACGCCGCCACCTAAATTAATAAATTCAAATTTAATGCCCAATTTAGTAGCGATTTCGGCAGCTAAGTTAAATACAATTTTAGCATTTAATAATAAACCTTCAAGTCTAGTTTCATTGGAAATTACCATTGTATGGAGACCAAAGCGTTTAACACCTTTATCCATAGCTATTTTATATGCTTCAAACATCTGTTCTTTTGTTAAACCATATTTAGCTTCTTCTGGTTTACCAATGATATCATTACCTTCAATTAAGTTACCAGGATTGTATCTAAAAGACATTACCTTTGGCATGCCAGCATTTTTTTCTAAATACTCAATATGAGTAATATCATCTAAGTTAATAATAGCACCTAATTCAATAGCTTTTTGAAACTCATCTGCTGGAGTATCATTAGAAGTGAGCATTATTTTTTCACCATGAATACCTGATGCATCTGCAAGTAATAATTCTGGTAAGGAAGAACAGTCTGCACCTGCTCCTTCTTCTTGCATGATCTGTAAAATACGAGGATTTGGTGTTGCTTTTACCGCAAAATATTCTCTAAATTCAGGAGCCCAATCAAAAGCCTTTTTAAAACGGCGGAGATTTGCTCGAATTGCTTTTTCATCATAAATGTGGAAAGGTGTAGGATATTTTTTTATAATTTCTTCTAATCTTTCTTGAGAAATAGGAAATTTTTTAATTGCCATTTATTTGCCTCCTGATTTTATATTTATCACATATTTCTTATATCTGTATCATCAAATCGTTACATGTTAACAGATAATAAGCTGATTATAACATTTATTGAGAACTTTAGTCAATTTATTATTCGAACAAATCCACTAAATCTAGCTAGAAAGGATTTTTAAAAATATACATGTATACATGATGGATACATATAAAAAAATTTTACAAATTGTAGTATAATCATAAGAGTTCCCATTTAACATTGTTATTAATCAAACAAATTTTGTCTTTTATATTTAGGAGGAATTTACATATGAGTTTTAGTATGGTTGCATCTCATAGTACAGGAAAAGTTTTAAAAGATGTTATTTTTGGTGCAAGTGCTGCTTGCAATGAAGCTGCTCAAAAATATGGAGCAGATAAAGTAACTAATGGTACAATTGGTGCTATTATGGATGATAATGGAAAACTTATTTGCATTCCTACAGTAGAAAAAGTTCTTCGTTCATTACCTACAAATGAACTTGCTGCTTATGCTCCTATCATTGGTCTTCCAGCATATCTTGAAGCTGTAAAAAATCTTACATTTGCAGACAATAAACCAGAAGGCTACCTCGAAGCTGTAGCTACTGCTGGCGGTACTGGTGCTATACATAACACCATTTGGAATTATTCTGAAATCGGCGATAGTGTTTTAACTTCAGATTGGTATTGGGGTACTTACAATGTTTTATGCCAAGAAGCTGGTCGTAAATTAGAAACATATGAACTTTTCGACGAAAATATGAATTACAATATCGAAAGCTTCACTGACAAAGTAAATATGCTTTTAGCAAATCAAGATTCTTTACTTATCATCATCAATACACCTGCACACAATCCAACAGGTTATAGCCTTTCTGAAGAAGATTGGGATAAAGTTCTCGATGTTTGTAAAGAACATGCTAAAGGTGGCAATAAAAAAATCACATTGCTTGTAGACATAGCTTATATCGACTATGCAGGAGAAAAAAATGAAAGTCGTAAATTCATGAGAAAATTCTCCAATCTTCCAGAAAATATCTTTACTATTTTTGCATTCAGTATGTCTAAAGGTTATACTCTTTATGGTCAACGTACTGGTGCTATGGTTGGTTTATCATCCAATAAAGAACTCACTACTGAATTTTTAAATGTCTGCAAATATACAAGCCGTGCTACATGGTCTAATATCAACCGTGGTGCTATGGCTACACTTGCTACAATTGACCAAGATAAAACTTTACTCGCTCAATTTGAAGCAGAACGCGATGCTATTTATCAGACAATCAAACAACGCGGTGCTATCTTTATGGAAGAAGCAAAAGCTTGCGGTCTTAAAGCTCTCCCTTATAAAGCAGGTTTCTTCTTATCCATTCCATCTAGCGATCCTGCTGCTGTTTGTGATAAATTACATGATGATTTGATCTTTGCTGTACCATTAAAACGCGGTGTAAGAATTGCAGTTTGCTCCATCTCTGCTGAAAAAATGCATGGCATTGCTCAAAAAACATTAAATGCTTTAAACTTTGTTGAAGGTAAATAATATTTCTTTGATATAAAATACTAATAAACAAAAAAGGTAAATTGCTTTAATTTTATAAAGTAATTTACCTTTTTTATTGCATATATATTTTTATTTTATTAATAGCTATTTTTTCTGAGATGGATTAATATGTTCTCTACCATATCTATTCCAGCTAATATTATTATCCTGTCTACCAATCATAGGAACATCTTGATTTCCACCCGTTTGTTCTACATCAAGAAAAAATTCTGTACCACTTACAATTACATGATATCTTTTTTGTTTCATGATCAATTACTCCTTTATATCTATCAGCCACCGAACATAGCAAGCATAGTACCTGCAGCTACTGCTGTACCGATTACCCCTGCAACATTTGGTCCCATAGCATGCATTAATAAATAGTTACTAGGATTTGCTTTTTGACCTTCAATTTGAGATACACGAGCTGCCATTGGAACGGCTGATACACCTGCTGAACCAATAAGCGGATTAATTTTTCCACCGCTTAATTTGCACATTACTTTACCAAGTAATACACCAGCTGCTGTACCGCCAGCGAATGCAACTAAGCCTAAGAAAATAATTTCTACTGTCTGTAAACGTAAAAATTTATCAGCAGACATTGTAAGACCTGTACCTAAAGCCAAGAAAATAGTTACAATATTGCAAAGAGCATTTTGTGCTGTATCTGAAAGTCTATCTGTAACGCCAGATTCACGGAATAAGTTACCAAGCATTAACATACCAATCAATGACGCAATAGGTGGTAATAATAAACTTATAACAATTGTAGCCATGATAGGAAATACAATACGTTCAAATCTAGTAACTTCTCTTAATTGCCCCATTTTTATTGCACGTTCTTCTTTAGTTGTAAATAAACGCATAATAGGTGGTTGAATAAGTGGTACCAAAGACATATATGAATATGCCGCAACTGCTATAGCCCCCAATAAATCCGGTGCCAATTTTGTTGCTAAATAAATAGCTGTTGGACCATCAGCACCACCGATAATACCGATTGAAGCAGCTTCTTGAACATTAAAACCAAGTAACATAGCTCCACCTAAAGCTACAAATACACCAAATTGTGCAGCAGCACCTAACATCAATGTGTTTGGATTAGCAATAAGTGGTCCAAAATCCGTCATCGCACCTACACCCAAGAAAATAAGTGGTGGGAATATTTCCATCTGAATACCTTGACCAATAGCCCACATAACACCTTCATGAAAGCCATTATTAGGAAAATTTGCTAATACACAACCAAATGCAATTGGTGTTAAAAGCAATGGCTCATAACCCTTACCAATTGCCAAATATAATAAAATAAGACCAACGACTATCATAGTAATATTTCCCATATTCAAGGCTACATATCCACTATCTGTCCAAACAGATTGAATTGCTACTAAAAAAGCATCCATATTATAATGCCTCCCGTTCTTTTATATATTTACTTCTAGCTCTATGTCTGTACTGCATAATACTATAATTTTTTTATCGATTTTATTTCAAAATCTTTACATCCATAAGCCATCAAAGAAGTCACTATTATTGCAGCTAAAGTTTTATCTGCCATATTATCTTTAGGGATTTGTACTGGTGAAGTTGTTTTGACTTCTTCTTTTTTCGGTTCTACTTTTCTTTTTCTAGTAGGGTCAACAACATGTATAAGCCTGATAAATAAGCCTAAAATGTACAATACTACAAAAACAATTGTCATATTAATAACCATGATTAATATAGGATTTGGTGCGTCCATATTTATTCCACCCTTCTAAAATTATATATATTACTAATTCTTTGTAAAAATTTTAAATCCTTCTAATCCAAAAAAATTTTCAAAAAATTTTAATTTATGAAAAAACTATTACATGATTTTAGGTTTTCTATTACATTTTGTAATATATAATAAAAAAAGAGATATCATTTAGATATCTCTCAAATACGTGAACGTATCTTATGCAATGTAGATTTTAAATTTTTGTCTAAAAGCTCTGCCAAATCTTTTAACTCAGAGCAATCAAAATCATATGTTACTTCTGGTATGCGATGCAAACGTGCTTCACCAAAAAATTCATCTCTAAAAACATTGTAATATATAATGAAATTACTTTCTTTACTAAAATCACAATAATCAATGATAATATATGAACCATTTATTATCTTCACGGGCTCTTTAGGATTGATAAATAATTTAAAACCATCTATTTCTTTTGGTAAATTATCAATATACTCCCAATCCATAATAGCTTTATCTTCAATAATAGAACTTATATGTTCTCTATTAAAATGAGAAATATCTCCTAAAAGACTATCAAAACGTTCTTTAAGAATTCTTTCTAGTTTCTCAAGACTTTCCGAGATATATTCTATAGCACAAAATTCTATAAGGCCTATCGTTACTAATAGTTTATATTCTTTTGTTTCTTCATGATAATAAATCATGGTCTTTCGCTTCAAATCATCATTTTCATAACTATAAATTTGAAATGTATCTGCAACTTCTTGCATCAATATTTTCAATTTAAAATTATTTTTTTCTGGTGGTAAAGATTGCAAATAAGTCCAGGCCGAAACTTCAGCCTGGACTTTTTCTAATTGTTCTTTTTTCATTAAAAATTATTTACCAGTACGACCACGTTTTGTCATTGGTACATTATCATGACAAAGTGGGCATTCTTCTGGTTTATAAGTTGTAACATCAAGATGTAAAAGTGCATGAGCAGGAACATCTTCAAATGTAGCTTTACCACCGCTTCTATCTACAAGAAGACCTACACCTACTGGAATAGCACCTTCAGCTTTTACTACATCGATAACTTCTCTTACAGAACCACCAGTTGTAACGATATCTTCAACGATAGCAACTCTTTCACCTGGTTTTAAGCTAAAGCCACGACGGAAAGTCATTTTACCATCAACACGTTCTGTGAAAATAGCTCTTGTACCAAGTGCTTTACCAACTTCATGAGCAAGTAAAATACCGCCAGTCATAGGTCCAACTACAGTATCAATGTTTTTATCAGCGAAATATTCAGCAAGAGCTTTACAAAGCTGTTCTGTATATTTTGGTTGCTGTAATACGTTGAATTTTTCTACATACATTGGGCTGTGAAGTCCAGAAGTCAAAAGGAAATGGCCTTCCATGATTGCATTAGTTTTAATCAATAAATCTTTTACTTCTTGTTCAGTCATAATTAAGCATTCTCCATTTCTTTTAATATATTTTCAGCAGCTTCTACTGGATTTTGAGCTGCTCTTATTGGTCTGCCTACAACAAGATGAGTAGCACCATCAGCTAAAGCTTTAGCTGGAGTTGCAATTCTACTTTGGTCATCAATAGAAGCACCAGCAGGACGCACACCTGGTGTTATGATGAGGAAATCTTCGCCACAAACTTCACGAATGAATTTTGCTTCTTGTGGTGAAGCTACTACGCCATCAAGTCCAGCTTCTTTAGTGAGTTTTGCTAAGCGAATTACTTGATCTTTTATAGAAACAGTTTGACCGAGTCCTTCCCAATCAGCTTCATTAATGCTTGTTAAAATTGTTACAGCAATGATTTTTGGTGCTTCAATGCCCATTTTTTTAGCTTCAGCACGCACTGTATCTGCTGCTGTCTTCATCATAGTATATCCACCAGAAGCATGTACATTCATGATGTCTACACCTTGATATAAAAGTGAGCATAAACCTTGTGCTACTGTATTTGGAATGTCATGCAATTTTAAATCTAAAAAGATTTTTTTATTGCGTTTCTTCAATTCTTCAATAATAGATGAACCTACTCTGTAAAATAATTCCATTCCTACTTTATAGAAAACAACACTATCACCTAATTTATCCACTAAAGCGAGTGCATCTTCTTTTGTATGGAAATCAAGAGCAACGATTAATTTATCTTTTACCATAAAAATACCTCGTTATCATTTAATTGAGTTTAATACAATTATCCAACAATATAAAGTCGATATTGCACTATTATAATGTGTATTTTTACAAATATACGCCGATAAGAAATCCTATCGGCGTACAAAATCTACGTTAAATTATGCTAATTCATCGCCGCGTCCAATATAATCCTGAAGTGCTAAGGAGTAAACAAGACGGCGTTCACGAATAAAGCTCAATACACGTAATACTTCCCAAGCAGTATCTAAAGATGTAAGACATGCGATGCCATGTTCTACAGTAGCTCGACGGATTCTGAAACCATCTTTAGCGAATTTCTGACCAGGAGTTTGTGTAGTAATAACCATATTAATACCACCAGCTTTAATCATCTTGATGATATCGCTACTACGATCACTCTTCACATTTTGACCACGTTCATGTACTTTATATACGATAGAAGCATCAACGCCAACTTCTTTTAAAGCTTTTGCTGTGCCTTCTGTTGCTGCAATTTTGAAACCGAGTTCAGCGAAAGCTCTACCTAACTGTTTCATTTCTTCTTTATCTTTATTAGCTACAGTAAAGAGAATTGTTCCTTCATGAGGAATATTCATACCTGCACCTGTAATAGCTTTATATAAAGCACGTGCATAATGGTAATCGATACCCATTACTTCACCTGTGGATTTCATTTCAGGCCCAAGGGAAATATCTACATCTTGCATTTTAGCAAAGGAGAATACTGGTGCTTTTAAAGCTACATATGGTTTTGGTTCAACAAGACCAGATTTTAAACCATAAGAAGTAAGTTTTTCACCTAATGCTGCACGAGTAGCAAGTTCAACCATATTGATATCTGTAACTTTACTTAAGAATGGTACAGTACGGCTAGAACGAGGATTTACTTCGATTACATATACATTATCATTTACTACAACGTATTGGATATTTAATAAACCTTTAACATTGAGATTTAAGCCAAGACGTTTTGTATAGTCAATGATAGTAAAGATTACTTTAGAAGATAATGTCTGTGGTGGATATACAGCAATACTATCACCAGAGTGAACCCCTGCACGTTCGATATGTTCCATAATACCAGGAATTACTACTGTTTCACCATCAGCAATAGCATCTACTTCAACTTCTGTACCTTGCATATAATGGTCGATGAGTACAGGATGATCTGGTGTAACTTTTACAGCACGGTTCATATAATCGCGTAATTCATCTTCATTATATACGATTTCCATTGCACGACCGCCAAGTACATAAGAAGGACGAACCATAGAAGGATAACCAATTTTTTCAGCTGCTTTTACTGCATCTTCAACATTAGTTACACTTGTACCTTGAGGTCTTGCGATATTTGTTTGTTCTAATACTTCATCAAAACGTTCACGGTCTTCAGCACGGTCAATATCATCAACAGATGTACCGAATACTTTTACACCAGCAGCTTTTAAAGATGCTGCGAGATTGATTGCAGTCTGACCACCAAATTGAACAATAACACCATCTGGTTGTTCTTTATCAATGATATTTAAAACATCTTCTGTTGTTAATGGTTCAAAATAGAGTCTATCAGAAATATCGAAGTCTGTACTTACTGTTTCTGGGTTATTGTTGATGATGATTGCTTCAATACCCATTTTACGAAGAGCCCATACAGAATGAACAGAGCAATAGTCAAATTCTACACCCTGACCAATGCGGATTGGACCAGAACCTAAAACGATTACTTTGCGTTTATCAGTAGTTTTTACTTCATCTTCTTGAGCATGGAATGTAGAGTAATAATATGGTGTAGCAGCTTCAAATTCAGCAGCACAAGTATCAACCATTTTGTAGCAAGGTAAAAGGTTGATTGCTTTTCTCATATTGCGAACTTCATTCATGTCTTTGCCAACGATTTCACCGATAGAGCGATCAGCTAAACCATAGCGTTTTGCACGACGTAAATTTTCTTCTGTTAAACCATCTTTTACAAGTGCAAGTTCTGTATCTGTAATATTTTTAATCTTACGTAAGAACCATTTATCTATTTTTGTAATAGCATTAACTTCATCAATTGTAGCTATACCACGGCGGAAAGCTTCTGCAATAATGAACAAGCGTTCGTCATTGATGCGGGAAAGATGAGATTTAACTTCTTCATCGCTCCAGCTATCAACTTTGTCGAGATGTAAGCGATTTACACCGATTTCAAGGGAACGAACAGCTTTTAATAATGCACCTTCAAAGCAACGGTCAATAGACATAACTTCACCAGTTGCCTTCATCTGTGTACCAAGTGTGCGGTCAGCATATACGAATTTATCGAATGGCCAACGAGGGAATTTAACTACACAATAGTCTAAGGAAGGTTCAAAGCAAGCTTTTGTTTTCTTTGTTACTGCATTTGTGATTTCATCCAAAGTATAACCGATGGCGATTTTAGCAGAAACTTTAGCGATTGGATAACCAGTAGCTTTAGACGCAAGAGCACTAGAACGGCTAACACGTGGGTTAACTTCAATTACATAATACTGATTAGTTTTTGTATCTAATGCAAACTGTGCATTACATCCACCTTCGATACCGAGTTCACGAATGATGCGAAGTGAAGCACTACGGAGCATTTGATATTCATGGTCAGTAAGTGTCTGAGATGGTGCAACTACGATACTATCACCTGTATGCACACCAACTGGATCAAGGTTTTCCATATTGCAGACTACGATACAGTTATCGTTAGCATCACGCATAACTTCGTATTCTACTTCTTTCCAACCAGCAACACTGCGTTCGATAAGTACTTGACCTATCATACTGTATTTTAAACCACGAATAACGATTTCGATTAATTCTTCTTCATTTTCAGCGATACCGCCACCAGTACCACCAAGAGTATAAGCTGGACGTACAATGATAGGATAACCAATCTGATTTGCAAATTCTACAGCAGAAGCTACGTCATCAACGATTGTACTTTCTGGAATTGGTTCACCTAATTTTTGCATAGTTTCTTTGAAAAGTTCACGGTCTTCAGCACGTTCAATAGCTTCCAAAGAAGTACCTAATAATTCAACATTATATTTTTCTAAGAGACCTGCTTCAGATAATTTTACAGCAAGATTAAGACCAGCTTGTCCACCTAATGTAGCGAGTAAACCATCTGGACGTTCTTTTGCTAAAATTTCATCTAAAAATTCAACTGTAAGAGGTTCTATATATACACGGTCAGCGATATCTTTATCTGTCATAATTGTAGCAGGGTTACTGTTTACAAGTACAACTTCAAGTCCTTCTTCTTTCAATGCACGGCAAGCCTGTGTACCTGCATAGTCAAATTCAGCAGCCTGACCAATGATAATAGGACCAGAACCGATAACCATTACTTTTTTTAGATTTTGTTTTTTTGGCACTTAATTATTCCCCTTTCTGAAGCATTGCCCAAAATTGGTCAAATAAATATCTATTATCATCTGGACCTGGTGAAGCCTCTGGATGATATTGTACAGAGAAGATTGGCAATTGTGTATGGCGGACACCTTCTACAGTACCATCATTTACAGCTCTATGTGTTACTTCAAGTGGCAATCCTTTTAAAGATTCTTCATCTACAGCATAACCATGGTTTTGAGATGTAATATGAACTCTACCAGTGAGTAAGTTTTTAACTGGTTGGTTAGAACCACGATGACCGAATTTCAATTTATAAGTGTCTGCACCAAAAGCTAAGGATAATAACTGGTGACCAAGACAAATACCAAATGTAGGTTTTTTACCTGCAATTTCACGTACTACTTCAATGATTTCTGGTAAATCTTTTGGATCCCCAGGGCCATTGGATAAGAAAATACCATCCGGATTTAAAGCCATGATTTCATCAGCTTTAGTATCAGCTGGAACAATTGTTAAATCACAACCAATACCATGAAGAGAATCTAAAATATGTTGTTTTACACCAAAGTCCATAACTACAACATGTGGGCCACCAGGATTTTCCATTTTATAAATTTCTGGTGTAGTAACCATTTTTACTACATCTTTTGGAATTTCATTTTTCATTAAAGCATCAATTTCTTCTTGAGTTGCAGTTTCAGGTACGAGTACACCTTTCATTGCACCTAAAGAACGAATATGACGAGTAACAGCACGAGTATCTACATTATATAAACAAGGAATATCTTGTGCTTTTAAGAAGTCAGCTAATTCTTCTTCTTTTTGCCAGTTGCTACCAATATCACAAAGTTCACCAATGATAAAACCATTGAAGAAACATTTACGAGATTGATTGAATTTTTTTGCTGCACCATAGTTACCGATCAATGGGTAAGTGAGTGTAACGATTTGACTGCAATAAGATGGGTCAGTTAAAATTTCCTGATAACCTGTCATACCAGTATTGAATACAACTTCACCTAAAACAGGTCTTTCATCAAGCATATCGCCATAAAAAACTGCTCCGTCTTCTAATACTAATTTGCCTTTCAAAAGAGCACCTCCAAATTATTAAGCTATAATTTCACCATTATCCATTACAATATTGCCTTCAACAATAGTCATAACGGCTTTACCTTTTAATGTACGTCCTACAAATGGACTATGAGAACCTTTTGTGTAGAATTTTTCTTTTTCTACTGTCCATTCAAGTTCTGGGTCAAAAATAGTTATATCTGCCATAGCATTTTCTTCTAAGATACCGCGTTTGCCATCGAAGAATAATTTACCTGGCATATAACTCATTTTAGCTACAAGCTCATTTAAAGAAATTAAATCTTTATGATATAAATCTGTTAATAATACGCCAAGTGCAGTTTCAAGACCTGGGAAACCACTTGGAGCAAATTTATATTCACGGTCTTTTTCTTCTTGAGCGTGTGGTGAATGATCTGTTGCAATGATATCAATAGTACCATCTTTTAATCCTTCAAGAGCTGCTTTTATATCAGCTTGTCCACGAAGAGGTGGATTTACTTTTGTTGAAGAATCTGTTGGATCTACCATTTCATCAGTCATAGTCAAATGATGAGGTGTTACTTCTGCTGTAACTTTCACACCACGTTTTTTAGCTTGACGAACCATATCAATTGCATTTTTAGAACTTATATGAGATATATGCACCCAAGCATCAGCATATTCAGCTAATAAGATTTCACGCATTACAGCGATATCTTCGGCTACTGTTGGTCTACCTTTCATGCCAAGCATTGCAGAACGATGACCTTCATTCATCACACCTTCAGCTACAAGACTTGTTTCTTCTGCATGAGACATAATTGCTTTATGGAAAGTTCTCAAATAATCCATAGCATTGAGCATTAATTTACAATTATTATCAAAATGTCCATCATCAGAAAATGCCACAGCACCAGCTTGTGCCATATCGCCTACTTCTGCTAATTCTTTACCTTCTTGCCCTTTAGTAAGTGCACCAATAACTTCAATATGCACTACCCCTTCATCTTGAGCACGTTGTTTTAATCCGTTTACTAAAATTGCGTTATCTACCACTGGTTTTGTATTTGGCATTGTCGCTACTGTAGTAAATCCGCCAGCAGCAGCAGCTTTAGAGCCAGAAGCAAAATCTTCTTTAGCTTCTTGACCAGGTTCACGAAGATGAGTGTGCATATCTATAAAGCCTGGAGCTACTACTTTGCCTTTAGCATCTATTACTTTTGCATCACTAGCTTCTAAGTTTTCACCAATAGCTACGATTTTACCATTTTCTACAAGTACATCACTGACAGCATCAAAATCTTTGCCAGGATTTATAACTCGTCCACCTTTAATCAGTAATTTCATTGTCTTTTCCTCCTGTTAAAGTTAGAGTTAATAAAGCCATACGAACAGCAACACCATTTTGTACTTGGTCTTGAATTGCAGAATTTAAACCATAAGCAATTCCTGGAGAAATTTCCACACCTTTATTCATTGGACCTGGATGAAGAATTAATACATCTTTTTTAGCTAAAGCTAAACGTTCTTTATTCAAGCCAAAAATACGTGCATATTCACGAAGAGATGGGAATAATCCTGATTTCATACGTTCAAGTTGAATACGTAAAACATTGATTACATCTGCATCTTTAATTGCATCTTCTACACGGTCATGTACAAAAATGCCTGGTTCTTCAGCTAAATATCTTGGTAATAATGTTTTTGGGCCTGCAAGATGAACTTCTATGCCCATTTTTCTCATACCCCAAATATCGCTACGAGCTACACGGCTATGAAGTATATCACCAATAATAGCAACTTTTAGACCTTTTAAAGTTCCTTTATGTTGTCTAATTGTGAATAAATTCAATAATCCTTGAGATGGATGTGCATGTGCTCCGTCCCCTGCATTTATGATAACTGGGCTTACAACTTTAGTTGCATATTCAGCCGCACCTTCAGCACTATGACGCATGATGATAGCATCAACGCCCATATCTTCAAGTGTGAGCAGTGTATCACGAAGGCTTTCACCTTTTACAATACTGCTTGTACTAGATGTAATATTTACTACATCAGCACTTAGATATTTACCGGCTAATTCAAACGAAGTACGTGTTCTTGTACTTGGTTCGTAAAATAAGGTAACAACTGATTTTCCTCTTAATGTTGGTAATTTTTTAATATCACGATGAATGATATTTTTCATTTCTTTTGCTGTGTCCAACACTAATTCGATTTCTTCCGGAGAAAAATATTCTAATCCAAGAATATTTTTACCACGTAATGAAACGTTGTTTCTACTCAACATAGTCACTCCTTCGCACTTTAAATGAAACCCAAAATCAAAAAAAGCTTTCCTATGCGAAGGCATAAGAAAGCTACTGATAGCGCAATATAAAGATATATAGTGCTCCCTTTCAACCTCGCTGGATTTTTTTAAAGGGCTATATTTTTATTACTCAAATACTATCATAAAACTAGCAATCCTGTCAAATAAAAATACCTGCATATCTTCTATAAATATTATATCAAATATTAATATTTCTTACATACTTATTAGTATAAATAAATCAATTATTTTTACATAATTAATATTTCTTTATATAACACAAAAAGCTATATATCATGATTTATCCATAATATATAGCTTTTTTTATTTATATAATTCATTATAATGTTTTTTATTTTCTAGTACACGTTTTACATATTCTCTTGTTTCAGGAAAAGGTATTTTCGTATAATCTTTAAAATTTATATCCCAATTATATTTTTCCATCCACTCATATACATTTCCTCTACCTGCATTATAAGCTGCAAGTGCCAATACATCATTGCCCTTAAATTCATTTTGTAATTCCGATAAATACCATGTACCATATTTTATATTTATATTCGCATTATACAATTTATCTACAGAAAAACTATTATCTTCTATTTGACTAGCAATCCAGCTGCCAGTTTCTGGCATGATTTGCATAAGGCCCCTAGCTCCATGAACAGAGGTGGCATCTTGACGGAATTTACTTTCTGCCAAAATAACACTTGCCACTAAATTTCTATCTACTTCATATCTATCCGCATAGAAATTTATTGTATCTTGATAATCATATGGATATAAATATTTTCGTTGAAAATCCTCATTTTGCCAAATAAAATAACTTAAACTAGCTAATACTAAAATCATTAGCAATAATTTTTTCCAAAAACTCATTTTACGTTTTGTCTTAATATTTACTTGATGGTGTATCCTCTCACTCCTGAACCTCCCACGACTAAAGTCGCAAGATTCTCGGTCAAATATTCTAACGAATACAGTATCTCCGAGCTATCCCCATAGTTCCTACGGTTCTTGTATATGTTATTTAAGCTATGTTTAATATTCTTAATCCTTCATTTCTAATATTTATAGCTGCATTTACATCTCTATCGTGATGTGTTTTACATTTAGGACAATTCCACTCTCTAACATTTAAGTTTTTTACTTCAGTATTTTTATATCCACAAATATGACACAATTGGCTTGAAGGATAAAATTTATCTATTTTGACAATAACTCTGCCAAACCATTTGGCTTTATATGTTAGTTGTCTCATAAACTCTGACCAGCTAACATCAGCTATATTTCTTGCTAATTTATGATTTTTCATCATGTTTTCAACTTGCAAATCTTCAAGACAGATTACATCATAATTTCTGATAGGTAGTTTTATTTTATTTCCTAAAAATACAATGTTGTTATTTGTCATATTTGT
>NZ_CAUBSM010000016.1:0-37286 GCF_958438645.1 uncultured Megamonas sp. | reverse complement strand
TCACAAGTGTGCGGCTCACAATAATCAAACCTACAACAGTAGTATAAAATGCTGAATTTTTACGACAAAGACTTGGTGCAAAAACAGTAAATAAAAATACTACAGTGAATGCAGTAGTCAAACTTAAACCAATCATCATCGTTTTTAAAATTCCCACTGCATTAAATGCTAACCATAAAGTAGCAAGACCTACTAATAATATAACTAAACGATTTACTTGCAAAAATTTTGCAGTTGTTACTTGTGGATTGATAAAACGTTTATAAATATCTTGAGAAATAAGTGTGCCTGCACCTAATAATATTGTACAAGCAGTGGAAACATCTGCTGCCCATAATGCTGCAAGTGTTATCCCTGAAACTACAGGATCTAAACTCATGATAATCTGAGGAAGTGCCATAGTTGGATTGATATCAGGAAATTGAACTTTAGCTGCTAAACCTAAAATAGCTGACAAAAATCCAATTGGGAAAATCAATGCTCCACCTAAAATAAATCCTTTCTTTGCTGTTTTAGCATCTTTTGCACCGCAGGCAATCTGTACAGTTCCCTGCAAAGTAAGTGCTTGAGATATCATAATCAAAATCCAGCCCAATACTACAGCTAATCCTAAGCCACCAATAGGACTAAACCATGAAAAATCAACTACAGGTAAATTATTATTAATATTTACAAGACCACCATTATTATCTACGACAGAAATAGTTGAATATAAAATTCCTAAATAAATTAAACTAACGCTTATCATATTAGACATACCAGAAGACCACAATCCGCCTACAACAGTAATACCAATAAAAACTATAGCACTCATTATCATACCTGTTTTCATAGAAAATATATCTGGCATAAGTGTAGATAAAATTGCACCACCTGCTACATATTGAAGTGAAGTAATACAAATAAGAATAATAGCTAAACCAATTGCACTTATAAGACGACCTTTTTTATCATAATAACGTTCAAATAATTCTGGTATTGTAGAACAACCCATTTGTCTATATTTTCCTGCTGCTAAAACTCCCATGACTACAGCACCAATAGCCCATGCTCCATTGTACCAACCAGCTGCAATACCCACCTGCGTTGCATTTTCTGCTACACCAACAGTAGAAGCCGCACCTACAGCAAGACCTGTTACATTGAAAGCAATCAGTGATGTAGATAATTTTCTTCCCGCAAATAAATATTCCATTGGATTTTTATTGGCACGTCGTTTTACATAAAAAGATATTGCAAATAATAATACTACATATAAACAAACTATTATTAATTGAATAGACATAGTTTTCATCCTTTCCCATGCTGTTACAAATTAAAAATATATAATTTGCCCACAGTCTAAAAAATTAAGATCACATTTTTCATTAAAATTTAAGTATTATTATCAGCTGATATAAATTAAACATAATTTTTATAGCTAAAAAAGCATACAAAAAAGCTCGCCCCTATATAGGGACGAGCTGTTATAACCCGTGGTACCACCCAATTTGCTTTTTTAGCCACTCTTTCGGATACTAACATATCCTAGCCCATGATAACGGAGGCATTCCGACAAAACTTACTTAATTTAAGCCCAATTATCATAATTGTTCAGCCTTGCAACTCTAAGGTGTATTTCAATTTAATTCACTACTATGTCCCACCAAACCATAGCTCTCTGCAAGCTTCATAAATCTACTTTTCCTCTTCACTGTTTTTATCTGTCTATTACTATAACAATAAAATTCATATTTGTCAATGATTATTTGTTGTAAACTTGTAAATTAAATGTATAGTTGTAAATTTATTTTAATTTACTACTCACTAATTCATGTGTGCGGAAAAAATTATATATCGATTTTGCTATCTGCTCACTAATCCCTGGTACCGCCATCAATTCATCAACTGAAGCATTTTTTATATTTTGTATCGTTTCAAAGTGGTCAAATAAACTTTTTCTACGTTTAGCACCAATTCCAGAAATATTATCTAGTATAGATATCTTATTGCGTTTTGTTCTAAGTTTACGATGATAAGTAATAGCAAAGCGATGTGCCTCATCTCTTATACTTTGCACTAGATATAAAGCATCTGATTGCCGTGGCAAAATAACAGGCTCTGATGAATATTCTGTAAAAATATATTCAAATTGCTTAGCAAGTCCCACTACAGGGACGCTATAATGACCTGCTCCACGAATGATTTCCAAAGCTGAGCTCAATTGACCTTTACCACCATCGATAATTATCAAATCTGGTAAATCATTTTTATCAATGCCTACATATCTGCGAGTAGTCACTTCCCTCATCGACATAAAATCATCTGGTTTTCCTTCAGTAGAATTTATCTTAAATCTGCGATAAGAGTTTTTATCTGGCTTGCCATCTTGAAACACCACCATGGAAGCAACCGTTTCTGAACCTTGAATATGTGATATATCAAAACATTCCATACGCATCGGTGGATTAGGTAAATTTAAATATTTTTGTAAATCATAGACAGCACCTAAACTACGAGCCTTTATATCTTTTAATTTTTGCTCTTGCTCTAATAAATATTTTTCTGCATTTTCTCTTGCCATCGTCAAAATATCTTTTTTCACACCACGTTTAGGCAATAAAATTTTTGTCTTTTTCTTCTTTTCTGCCCAAAGCCATTCTTGCAATAATTCTATTTCTGCTATCTCTTCTGGTATTAATATTTCCTTAGGAATATCCACCGCGTCATTATAATATTGTTTCAAAAAAGCTGTTATCAGATTTTTTTCATCATCATCTTCATCATTTAATAAAAATTGATTGCGACCTAACATTTTACCATTGCGAATAAAAAATATCTCTATACAAATTCCATAATTAGCTCTAGCGATACCGATAGCATCTATATCGCCTTCATCTAATAATATCTTTTGTTTTTCCATGATCTTACGCACAGCTAATAGTTGGTCTCTCAATCTAGCAGCCTTTTCAAAATCTAAATTCTGTGCTGCTATCTGCATTTTTTTTGCCAAATCCTGCTCTACGACTTCACTTTTCCCCTCCAAAAATAAACATACACCATCTACCATATCTTTATAACTATCTTCATCAATATAATTAGCACAAGGAGCTAAACATCTTTTTATATGGTATTCTAAACAAGGTCTATCTGCTAAATGTTTACAAGTTCGCAAAGGGAATAATTTACGCAATAAATTTAAAGTCTCCTTCATTGCCGTAGAACTTGTATATGGGCCAAAATATCTTGAGCCATCTTTGATAAGACGACGAGTAGTTACTATTCTTGGATATTTTTCATTCAATGTGATTTTTAAATAAGGATAAGTCTTATCATCACGAAGCATAATATTATATTTAGGATGATGTTTTTTTATCAAATTACATTCTAAAATCAATGCTTCTAATTCATTATCTGTAACTATTGTTTCAAAATCTTCTATATGCGACACCATCGCAATTGTTTTTGCTGAATGATTTCTACTCGATTGAAAATATTGTCGCACACGATTTTTTAAATTAATCGCTTTACCTACGTAGATAATCTGTTTTTGCTTATTTTTCATCAAATAAACACCTGATTTTGTAGGCAATAATTTTAATTTTTCTTGTAATATTTCCTTAATCATCATTTCATATTCTCTTTAATCTAATTATATTTATATTAAAACTCATTGCATCTTTAATTTTAAAGCCAAAATACCTAAATATTCACGAATAGCCATACAAGATGTATTTAAACTACCATTATTAGGTAAGAAATTAAAAATACTAAAAACAAGCTCATCACTCATCTGGTAATCTGCTACATATGGTGTAGCTTCAATTCCTTCACGTGCAAATATTTCCATTGCTCTTGGCAAATGAAAGCCTGATGTAATAACCAATGGTCTACTAAAATTATAGTCTTCCATTATAACTTTACTATTTTGCACATTTTCCACTGTATTTCTGCTCTGATTTTCCAATATTAAATATTTACTATCCACCCCCATACCTTCAAATATACGCTTTTCAATATCAGCTTCTCTTCCAGTATCTTCAAACACTTTTCCGCCAGATAAAATAATAGGAATATTCAATTCTTTTTGCAATCTCATAACTGTAATCATGCGATTAGCTACATATCCTGAAACTTGCCCTTCTCCATCAATATCTACTACATTTATTGCACCGCCACCTAACATAATTATCACATCATTTTTATCTTGTTTTAACTGTTCAATACTTTTATTTTGATAAAAATTCTCCAATGGCTTAACTAAATGATAAGCTATAAAATTCGTAGATAATAGATAAAACAATAAAGTAATCACCGTTAAAATATATTTACCTTTTATTTTCTTCCAATATAAGTAAATATTAAACATAATTAACAATGATATAATGCCACCTGGGGGAATAATAAAAGCATAAAAAATCTTGACTAAATAAAGCATATATCTGCCTCCTCTAAATCTTAACTATCTAAAAATCATAAATCCAACAAAATTATCACAAAACACCATATTAATTTTTAATTTTCATTGTAAAAATATCTATTATTTGTTATAACTGTATATAAGGAGGGGATTACTATCGAAATTTCTCTAGAAACAATTCAACAGACAGACGAATTAGTTCACCAGTTATATCAAACAACACGTGCTATGTCCAAAAGTGTAAATCGTGCTTTATACAGTACCAATATATATGGTTCTGAATGGACTATATTAAAAACCATTCACGACCAAGGTACTATGACACAGACAGCACTTGCTAATTATTTAAATATTGAACCTGCTGCGATTTCTAAAACAATTCGCCAACTTATGAAAAAAAATCTCATCATACGCCAAAGCGGTGATGATAAACGAGAAAAATACATCTATCTCTCACCATTAGCTATTGAACAATATAATGAATGGTTTGATGTTATAGCTCAAAATTGTCGACATGTTTTAGAAGCCGTTAATGAAGATGAACAAAAAATCTTAATGGATTTATTGATAAAAATAAAAAATAAAGTCAGTGATGATATTTAATTTTTATTTATAAATTTAGAATAAATAAGGGCATTATCTTATAAAAGTTAATGCCCTTTTTATTTACTATTTTGTAGCTGCACGAATAATTGATTGAGCCACTTCTTTTATTGTCTTTCGTTTTGCCATACTATATTTTTGTATTCGACGATATGCTTCATTTTCAGATAGATTATATGCATCCATTAAAATGCCCTTTGCTCTATCTAATAACTTTCTCATTTCCAATGAATTTTTAATATCATCTAATTCACTTTCTAACTGTTTAATCTCATTAAATCTAGACATTGCAATTTCAATTGCTGGGAACAAATTACTAGGTTTTATAGGCTTTACTAAATAAGCTAAAACACCAGAATTCTTGGCTTTCTCTACAATATCATGTTGACTAAATGCTGTAAGCAAAATAACTGGTGCTAATTTTTGATCAGTAATTTTCTTTGCTGCTGTTATGCCATCCATTTCAGGCATTTTTATATCCATAATTACTAAATCTGGTTTTAATCGCTGTGTTAATTCTATCGCTTTCAATCCATTAAAACATTCTCCAACGACTTCATGCCCAGCTTCTTCTAACATTTCTTTTAAATCCATACGAATAATCGATTCATTATCGGCAATTACAATTTTTAACTTAGACATCAACTTCACTCTCCATTAAAAATTTATAGGGAATAGCTATCTTGGCATGAACCCCATTATCATTATATAAGTCAAAAGAGCCATTCATATCTCCTTCTACTAATGTTCTTACTATTTGTAAACCCAATGATTTTGTAGGTAAATCAGAGAAATCATCTGGCAATCCTTTACCATTATCATATAATTCAATTATATAGGCTTCATCATTTTGACTTATTTTAAGACCAATTTTACCATAATTTCTATCCGAAAATCCATGTTCAATTGAATTTAATATCAATTCATTTATAATCAAAGCTAAATTACTAGCTTGTTTTGATGGCAAAATTATAGTTTCTCCAATAAATTCTGTATCCAATTTAAAATGACTATCTAACATATTTTGTTGAATTAAATTTAAAATATTTTTTGTAACTTCCATTACATCAATATTTTCATCACCTTGTTGGGACAAAAATTCATGAACTACAGATATACTCAAAATACGATTTACACTTTCTTTTAGAGCTTCTTTCACTTCCAAAGAATTTGACCTTCTAGCTTGTAATCTAAGTAAACTAGCAATAGTTTGCAAATTATTTTTTACACGATGATGGATTTCTTGTATTACAGCAGATTTAATCATCAATTCTTTATCTTTTTTCCTAATCTCTGTAACATCAGATAAAATGACAATTCTTGTCAATAAATTACCTGCTTCTATTATGGGAATATCTCTTCTAATAAGGACTAAATTACCTACTTCTATTTCTTTTTCATAAGGACATTTAGGCAAAATAGTTTCTTTCGTAATATGCAAAGTCAATTGTCTGTCAAACAGATGACATCCTAATAAATTACTGACACCCAAAACGTGATAAATTCTCGAAGCTACCATATTCGCAAAAATAATTCTTTCATGCTTATCTGTAATAATAATACCATCACGAGAAGAAATAGCTCTATACATCTTATTATCCACTTGTTTAGGAGCGTTTTGCAATATAGTAAATGCTGTTTTTAATAGACGAGTAAATCCTCTTGTTTGTGTATCTTCATAATTTATTTCAAAACAAATTACTGCAATTACCTCATAGTCATCAATAATTGGAACTGTATACATCTGATAAAATTTACCAAAATCTAATTCTCTTTGTCCTTCATATTTAGTTTTTAGTCTAATCGTCCTATCGATCAATGGTTCTTGTACCTTAGGTATATCTTTTCCTACCAAAGATTGTTTTATAGGATTATATGTTGTATGTGGTTCATATTCAGAAATAACTGTGAAACAATTTTTCTTTTTAGAAAACGTATACATAGCTACATGTGCATGTACCAAGTCAGCAACTAAAGGCAGTACTGTATCAATTCTCTGCAAAAAATTAGCTTTCATGGCTGATAAATTACTATATGCTCTACAATCATTTAAAAAAGACATACTCGGTCACTTCTTTCTTACTAAATTATTTAATTCAAATAAAGAAAAAAGGAGACAAAATGTCTCCTTTAAATTAAATTGTTTTTAATTTAATTTATGTAATTATAAAACTCTACGTGCTCCAATGTAGCAAGATGCCCAATAAGAACTACTTAAAGAGTCAACAACTACTCCACGGCTAGAAGAAGCGTTGATAAAATTACCATCACCCATATAGATACCCACATGAGATGCTCCATAAGTATAAGTAGAGAAAAATACTAAATCACCAGGCATAAGATTATCATAAGATACTGGTGTGCCCATTTCAAATTGTACATCTGCTGTACGTGGAAGAGAAATACCTGCTGTAGCAAATACATAACGTGTAAAACCAGAACAATCAAAACCGCTTGGTGTTGTACCACCAAACACATATGGTACACCGATATAATTCAAAGATGAATTAATAATACGTTTTGCAATGTAATTAGAACTACGGCTTACTACAGGCATATTGCGTCCCATCAATGCTTGATATGTCATAGCACCAACTAGACCATCATTATCCAAACCATTAGCTGATTGGAAAGCTGCTACAGCTGCTTGTGTAGCTGGACCAAAGTCACCATCTGCTGTTACATCATAACCTTGGCTTGCCAAAGCTGCTTGAATTTCAGCAATTTCATCACCCTGGTCGCCTAAACGGAAAGAAGATGCACTAGCAATAGCACTCATACAAATTAAACACAATGATAAGACTAAAACACGGACAACTTTACTCAAAAAAAAGACTCCTCTCAAAATCGCCTACGAGGTTAGCTGACGGGTTAGGACAGAGAAGGAAAGACTATCCATCTAAAATTTCAGTAAATTCTACCAAAACAAATTAGATTCACCCCAAAAAATTGGTTCTCCCGCTCCTGAGCTGGATTCGGCTTTCTATTTTTATTTTTTTATTACGCTCATAATTTATATTTTACACTATTTTATTAAAAACCTCAACCTATAATCAATAATTTTTATCATTTAGTTTAGTTCCTATATAATAACTAAACTAATTTCAACTATTTTCATTATACTTAAGAAATTTTTTATTTAATTAAACAAAAGACATTGACATTTTGTCTAAATAGTGATACATTCTTAATTAGAAGTTAGCACTCACTATTATAGAGTGCTAACAACAGGGGTGAAAGAAATGCTAGATGAAAGAAAACAAAGCATTCTCCGAGCCATTGTAGATGACTATATATCTACTGCAGAGCCAATAGGCTCCCGAACAATTGCTAAGAAATATAGTTTGGGAATTAGCCCTGCGACAATTCGTAATGAAATGGCAGATTTAGAGACACTTGGTTATATCAAGCATCTCCATACCTCATCTGGGCGCATCCCTTCATCAAAAGGTTATCGTTTTTATGTCGATGACCTATTAACGTTGGAACAAATGTCGGAGAATGAAATATCTCTTATCAATAATTGGTATGCTACTAAGGTACAATCTGTAGAAGGAATTTTTCGTGAGACTTCACGTATTATTTCTCAATTGACAAAAAATGTATCTTTAGTTTTAGCTCCACAATTAACACAAACAGCTTTTCAATATTTGAGATTTTTACCACTTAATGACCATCAAGTCATTGCTGTTATCATGACAGATGCTGGTTTTATTGATAATAAAATAATCAATATTCCAAGTGGTATTTCCTTTAAAGATTTCGATAATATCGCTAGTATCTTTAATCATTATCTCAAAGGCAAACGTCTATCAGATATTAGCATGGCATCAATCCGCAAATTTCGTGGTGAAACTGTAAATTCTACAGTTTTTAATGCCATTATTAATATTATAGATGAAGCTTTAGCTAAGGATAAGCAAGAGCGTCTTTATCTAGGCGGTGCTAGAGAACTTATGGAACAGCCTGAATTTCATAATATAGATAAAGTAAAAAAACTTTTATCTATGCTTGAAGAAAAACAACTTTTATATGATATTTTGCATGCACAAAAAGATAAAGGTTTGGCTGTCACTATTGGTCAAGAAAATAAATATAATGATATTAAAGATTGCAGTATTATCAGTGCCACATATCATTTAGATGGTAAACCTATCGCAACATTAGCTGTTTTAGGTCCAACACGTATGGATTATGGTAAAATAATTTCTTTATTAAAATTTATGAATGCTAATCTTGCTGATATTTTTCATAGATTTCATTTGTAATGTATAAGCATTAAACTATTTTAAGAAGGTGGTTGATTCATGGCTACTCCAGAAGAAACTAAAGAAACTACACAGACTGAAACAACTTCTAACGATGAAGTAAAAGAAACAGTAGAAGAAACTACTGAAGAGGCTGCTGTAGAAAATGATGAAACAACTTTTGATACAATAAAAAAAGAATTAGAAGCTCAAAAAGAGTTGTTACAACAAAGCGAAGACCATTACAAGAGATTGCAAGCTGATTTTGCAAACTTCCGTCGTCGCAATGAAAAAGAACGCGAAGAATTATCCGGTGTAATCCTTCAAGGATTAATTAAAGATTTATTACCTATCATCGATAATTTTGAACGAGCTTTAGCTGTTGAAGGAGCTGCTGGTACTCCTCTTCATGATGGAATTTCCATGGTTTACAACCAATTGATGGAATCTTTAAAGAAAAATGGACTTGAAACAATAAAAGCTACTGGTGAAAAATTTGATCCTAATTTCCATCAAGCTGTAATGCGTGTTCAAGACCCTGAAAAAGAAGATGATACCATTGAAGAAGAACTTCAAAAAGGCTATATGGTACAAGGTCGAGTAATTCGTCCAAGTATGGTAAAAGTTGTAGCTAATTAGTTAACGCTAATTTAACTATAATTAATATAAAATAAAAATATTCAATTTGACTAACACTTATATTTATATATAGATGTTTTTAGGAGGAATTTATAATGTCCAAAGTAATTGGTATTGACTTAGGTACTACTAACTCTGTAGTCGCTGTTATGGAAGGTGGCGAACCTACAGTTATTACAAATCCAGAAGGTAGCAGACTTACTCCTTCAGTTGTAGGTTTTACAAAAGATGGTGAACGTCTTGTAGGTCAACTTGCAAAACGTCAAGCCGTATCTAACCCAGATAGAACAATCGCTTCAATCAAACGTCATATGGGCGAAGTTAATTATAAAGTAAACGTAGATGGAAAATCTTATACTCCACCAGAAATTTCTGCTATGATTCTTCAGAAATTAAAAGCTGATGCAGAAAAATATCTTGGTGAAAAAGTAACTCAAGCTGTTATCACTGTTCCTGCTTACTTCAACGATAGTCAGCGTCAAGCTACTAAAGATGCTGGTAAAATCGCAGGTCTTGATGTTCTTCGTATTGTAAACGAACCAACAGCTGCTGCTCTTGCTTATGGTCTTGATAAAGGTGAAGATGGTACAATCTTAGTATTCGACTTAGGTGGCGGTACATTCGATGTATCTATTCTCGAACTTGGCGATGGCGTATTCGAAGTAAAATCCACTAATGGTAATACTCATTTAGGTGGCGATGACTTTGACCACGCAGTAATGAATTGGATGGTAGAAGAATTCAAAAAATCCAATGGCATTGACTTATCTCAAGATAAAATGAGTGCTCAACGTCTTATCGAAGCTGCTGAAAAAGCAAAAATCGAACTTTCCAGCATGACTTCTACAAATATCAACTTACCATTCATCACTGCTGATGCAACAGGTCCAAAACACTTAGATTTAACTCTTACTCGTGCAAAATTTGATGAATTAACAGCCGATCTTGTTGAAGCTACAATCGAACCAACTCGTAAAGCTATGGCTGATGCTGGCTTATCCGTTTCTGAAATCGATAAAATCATCTTAGTTGGTGGTTCTAGCCGTATCCCTGCTGTTCAAGAAGCTATCAGAAAATATCTTGGTAAAGAACCAAATCATGGTGTAAACCCTGATGAATGCGTTGCAGTAGGTGCAGCTATTCAAGCTGGTATCTTAGCTGGTGAAGTTAAAGACGTATTACTTCTTGATGTAACTCCACTTTCCTTAGGTATTGAAACATTAGGTGGTATTTGCACAAAAATCATCGAAAGAAATACTACTATTCCTACTTCTAAGAGCCAAGTATTCTCTACAGCTGCTGACAATCAGCCTGCAGTTAGCATTCATGTTCTTCAAGGTGAACGTGAAATGGCAGCAGATAACAAAACTCTCGGTCGTTTCGATTTAACAGATATTCCACCAGCTCCAAGAGGAGTTCCTCAGATCGAAGTTAAATTCGATATTGATGCTAACGGTATCGTTCATGTATCTGCAAAAGACCTCGGTACTGGTAAAGAACAAAATATCACTATTCAATCTGATAGCGGTATGAGCAAAGAAGATATCGACCGTATGGTTAAAGAAGCTCAAGCTCATGAAGCTGAAGATAAAAAACGTAAAGAAGAAGTAGAAACTAGAAATAATGCTGATTCTTTAGTATTCCAAGCTGAAAAAGTAATCAAAGATTTAGGCGATAAAGCTGATGCTAACACTGTAGCTAAAGTAAAAGATGGCATTGAAGGCGTTAAAAATGCTCTCAAAGGTACAGATATCGAAGCAATCAAAAAAGCTATGGAAGAATTACAAAAACCTCTTTATGAATTAAGTGCAGCTGCTTACCAACAAGCTCAGCAGGCTCAGCAACAAGCTGGCGGTGCTAATGCAGGTGCTGGTGCTCAACAGCAAACTCAGACAAAAGATGACGACAATGTTGTTGATGCTGATTTCAAAGATGTAACTGATAAATAATTAAAGTCATTAATAATAAGAAATTTGATGCACATAACTCCAGTTAATCCTTAGCTGGAGTTATGTCAATTAAGCATAAAATCTTTATTCAGGTTTAGGTGGTGCAAAGTGAGTACAAAACGCGATTATTATGAAGTCTTAGGCGTTGACAAAAATGCTACAGAAGCAGAAATAAAAAAAGCCTATAAAAAAATGGCTCGAAAATATCACCCTGACCTCAATCGTGATAATCCTAAAGAAGCCGAAGAAAAATTCAAAGAAGTAAATGAAGCTTATGAAGTTTTATCCAATCCACAGAAAAAAGCTCAATATGACCAATTTGGCCATGCAGCATTTGATGGTACTGGTGGAGCTGGCGGTGGCTTTGGCGGTTTCGGCGGTTTTGGTCAAGGTGGCTTTGGTGGAGAAGGTTTCGGCGATATCTTTGACATGTTCTTTGGCAATGGTGGTGGCGGCTCTGCTCGTCGTCGTGGCCCTGAACGTGGCTCTGATTTACGCTACAACTTATCCTTATCATTTGAAGAAGCTGCATTTGGAAAAACTGTAGAACTCAATATTCCTCGTACAGAAAAATGTTCTACATGTAATGGAACAGGTGCAGCTGCTGGTACCCATCCAGAAACTTGCCCAGATTGTCACGGTTCAGGTCAAGTACAATTCACTCAAAATACACCATTTGGTCGTATGGTAAATCAACGTACTTGCTCTCGTTGCGGTGGTACTGGTCAAATTATCAAAACACCTTGTAAAGATTGTAATGGTAAAGGTGTTAAATCTGTTCGCTCTAAAGTTGAAGTTAAAATTCCTGCTGGCGTAGATACAGGAAATCGTATCCGTGTAGCTGGTGAAGGTGAAGCAGGTGTTCGTGGTGGTTCTACAGGTGATTTATATGTATATATCACAGTAAAGGATCATAAATTCTTTAAACGTGAAGGTACTGAAATTATCTGCGAAGTACCTATCACTTTCGTACAAGCATCCTTAGGCGACACAATTGAAGTACCAACACTTGATGGTAAAGTAGAAATGAAGATACCTGCTGGTATTCAATCTGGTACAATAATGCGTTTAAAAGGAAAGGGTATTCCATTCCTTCGTGGTTCTGGTCGAGGAGATCAACATGTTCGCATTAAAGTTTTAACTCCACAAAAACTCACAGATAAACAAAAAGAACTCCTTCGTGAATTTGCTGGTATCAAAAACGACAAAGCAAATCCAGAACAAGAAAGTTTCTTTAAAACTTTAAAAAATCTATTTAAATAAATAAAAAAATGACTCCTAATAGTTTTTCTACTAGGAGTCATTTTTTATTTATTCCTGTCTATAAATTCTAAAGCCATTTCTGCATTTGAACGTGCCAAACTACGCAATTTAGCCATTCGCTTTAAGTTTTGACTGCGATATATTTCTTTATTATTCCATTTAGCATTGATTTCTTGCATCAATGCTTCTACTGTTATATTCTCTAAATCTCCTACTACTTCTTCATCAATAGATTTTAAAAACCTATCAATTTTAGGATCGTACGATATACCGATCATAGGCGTTCCCATCACACCTGCAAAAATCAATGCATGTAGACGAATACCGATCATTAAATCCATATTTCCTACCAATGACATTAATTCTCTTGTTGTAAAATCTTCTTTCAAGATACATGCCGGCTGTTTCATTTTAGCTACAATTTTCTTTGCAGCTTTTACATCTTCTGGATATTGCATCGGCATAAAGACTATCTGAGCATTTAAATTTGTAATAGCTTCATCAGCGACTTTTGCTAAGACTTCTTTATAATGTTGCCAATCACGCCATTCACGTACGGATATACCAATTATCGGCTTAGTTACAGATACATGAGCTTTTTTAAAAATCTCTCGACCAGATTTTTTATCTACTGCATTTATCGCTAATACTGGATCTGCTGTAGCTTTTATCGGTGGCTTCACAATTTTAAGCATATCCAACTCTTTTAATGAGTCTTTATCTCGAACTGTAATCAAAGCACTGTGATTGCCAAACCATCTCATCAATCGCCTAGCGAATTTACCATAAATAGGACCAATGCCTTGAGCATATAACATTATTGGCGTATGAACCACTTTTGCCAAAAATAATACACCCATATAATAATATAAACTGCGACCACTAGTCACATTTTGCAACAAACTTCCGCCACCACTTATGAGTAAATCCGCTTTTTTTAATACTTTTAAAATATCTACTACATTTAACCAATTAACTGCATCAACACTATGGCGTTTTTTTGTATATTCTGGGTCTGATGAAATAACTGTAATATGAAGTTTTGGATTAAGCTCTGAGAATACTTCTAACATTGCAGATAGCATAGCTTCATCGCCTGCATTTTTAGAACCATAATACCCAGAAATTACAATATTATTCATTCAAAGACTTACTCCTATCTGTAGAAGATGCAATATATTGCCATAAATACAATGCACCCATGACAACGCAGCCTATGATAGCACCCCATAAAGCACCATCAAAACCTCTCATTAATGACATAAATACCGGTGTACGCATATGAGCAAATGTTTCTACCATAGAACCTTGCCCAATAGTAGCTACAATAGATAAAATAAAGAATATAGCTGCTGGCCATTTACGATACCATGCCATGATCATTAATATAAATGCTGGATGACCAATGAAAATTTCTTTTGAACGAGGTCTTGCATAAAAAGCCTGTTCTAGAAAAGCTCTCAATTTTAGTTCAATACCAGGAACAGGAACACCAGCTGTATGACCAGAACGACCAATGAAAATAACAGCTACAATCATCGCTACTAAAAAGCCAACTAATGCTTTTACAGAAACAGTCATATTCAATATACGCTTAGCCTGTTCTTTAAATGCCGGTGGAGTCAACAAATGATCACCAAATATATCAAAACGTTGCATAAATGCTATCGCTACTAAGATTATTGGCAATACAAATGTCAATTTTATTCCACGGAAAATGCTCATTTCTAAGAAAAATTCTACATCTGATAAAATGCCCGACAAGAACATTGCCCCCATCATGGAAACAATACTTGCACAAATAATAGCTTTCACTGCTTTTAATAATAATGGCCCAAATTTTAACTTGCCAATTAAACGATTTTTGCGAATCACATCTAATTGACTTATCATACCAATAGCAGGAAAAATATTTGCTGCAGCTAAAGCAGCCATCAAACGAACTGTAGAACCTTTTCCTAATAAAATAGGAACGGCAGTTACTACAAAACAAACAGCTAATAAAATATATTGTTTTTTATCAGATAACTTAGGATATACTAAAGAAATATATAATACGCCTGCACTACAAATACCTAAAAGCATTATCGCTTGTAATATTCTGTTGCCAAAAAATGGTTCAAAATGACTAGCTGGTCCAATTGTAAAACCTTTAGATTCAAGTTTTGCCTTTGTATCTGAAATATACTTCATATTCGTAGCTAATAAGGACATATCACCTTCAGGTTTTTCATAAATACGCATTAAGTCTATACGAATGTTGCGTTCTTCGTCAGTATTAGCCCAACGTTCCACAGCTACATCCATTTTTAATTTTGGCTGTTCATCTTTTGGTATAGCATATAATCTAGCAACTTTATAATCTAATCCTCTAGCAATATCATATAATCCATCTTGAGGGTAAAATTGCAATTGTGTAACATGTTCAATCATACCAAGAGTGATATCTCTTTCTTTCATCAACTCAATAGTACGTGCAGTATGATGTAATCCACCTAAAGTTTCAGAACCAGAAAATACTATTTCTGATATATTAAAATCTTTTAAACGATCAAAAACAGCATTGATATCATCATCTGTTACATTTTTGTAATTACTAGGTCTAGCCAACACATAAAAACCTGCATCATTAACAGCTTTCATCTCATCAGTTGGCATTCCTAAATTCATCTTTAATAAATCACTATAATTAGCTTTTACAGCCAATATTTCTTGATTGCCTAAATCTAGAACATTTACTCTCTCTTTGCCTAAACGTCTAAATAAATCTTCTTTTACTTCTTCATATGTTTGCTTATCATGCCCTACGACATATACTTCATCAGCTTTTATAATACCTTGCTGAACTAAAGTACGCCATGCTGGATCACTTAAAGTTCCCCCATGATAATTTTCCAATACAGAACTACCTGCAATAGCCATAGCCTTGCCATTTTTATTCAACTTTTCAAAAGTAGTTTCATACACAGCTAACGAAGAAATACCTGCTTGTTTTGCTTGGGATAATACTTCTTCTACAGGCACTCCTTCTAATTGAGCCAACTTAATCATATCTTCATAATCAATGGCTAAATCCACTGTCATATTAGCTTTTTCCACGCTATTGCGTTGAATATTTACAACAATAGCAGCTATTAGGCCAATTATTATACAAACAATTAACAAACGATTATATTTAAACTTTGCCAATCTCTATTCCACCTTACTTATTACTTATTGACACCTGCTTCAATAAGTATTTGACCATTTTGCTGTTCTACTCTAGTAAATTTTGCACCCTCTAATGGCAATTTATCTGCAGAAACTAAGAAAACATCTTTGGTAAGACTTATGCCAATTTTACCAAACAATCTATTTTCTGTATTAGCATCTGTAATGCGGAAAAGTAAATTTTTACCCTCTACAACAACAATGCCTTTTACATTAATAGTCGCTTCTTGTCCTAAGAAAGAAACTTTACCTGTAGCTTCAACATTATCTGGTGTAATCTTTACCGTTATATCAGAAATTTTATCTACTTCTTTTGCCAATAGTTGGGCTAAGTTATTTTCATCAATCAAGCCTGTTATCGTTAAATTATCAGCTGAATTTATTACTAATCTACGAGCTAATAATAAATCTTGCACGCTAATTTCTATGTTTTCGCCCTTTAAAGATAACTCATTTAAATTTACTTTATCTAATTTTATATTTGTGGCCTCAATATCTATTTTATCTACTTGACCAAATAACAACATAAAACTAGGTGATGTATCTATATCAGCACGAACAGTATCAGTTTGTAAACTTCTTTCTATTCGTCCAGATATTTGATTACTTATATATGTTGGTAATATATAAGTTGCACCTGCCAATGCTATTACTACTACAAGGATTAAACCCATTAATAATTTTCGCAAATTAAAAATACCTCGTATTATTAAATTATATGATTAGCCTTTGCATGCAAATAAGATTCAATAAACTTATTAATATCCCCATCCATTACGCCTTGCGTATCACTTGTTTCAGTATTTGTTCTATGGTCTTTTACCAAATTGTATGGATGGAATACATAGGAACGAATCTGGCTTCCCCATTCAATTTTTTGCTGATCGCCTTCAAGTGCTGCCAGTTCTTTTTCTTTCTTTTCCATTTCAAGTTCAAAAAGTCTAGCACGAAGTAAACGCAAACATTGTTCACGGTTTTGTAACTGTGAACGTTCACTTTGACATTGTGCTACAACACCTGTTGGGATATGTGTCATACGTACAGCAGAATCTGTTTTATTGATATGCTGACCACCTGCACCACTCGCACGATAAGTATCTACACGTACATCAGCCATATTGATATCTACTTCTACATCATCATCAATTTCCGGCATAACATCACAAGCAGAAAAAGAAGTATGTCTGCGGGAGTTAGCATCAAATGGAGAAATTCTAACTAAGCGATGAACACCTTTTTCAGATTTCAAATAACCATAAGCATTATGACCTTTAATCATCAAAGTAACAGATTTTACTCCAGCTTCATCACCTGGCAATAAATCTACTGTTTCCACGCTAAAGCCATTGCGTTCTGCCCAACGACCATACATACGGAGTAACATCTGTGTCCAATCTTGTGCTTCTGTACCGCCAGCACCTGCATGAAGTGTTAAAATCGCATTATTAGCATCATATTTACCAGATAATAATAATTCTAATTCCAACTGTTCCATGGCTTCATTGATTTCTTTTATCTCTGCTTCTACATCATCGCAAACAGTTTCATCTTTATCTTCCATGCCCATTTCCCATAAAATTTGCATTTCTTCAAATTTATGGAGAATGTTTTTGTATTTGTCTACACCTGCTTTGACACCGTTTAATTCTTGAGTGATCTTTTGGGCTTGATCAGGATCATCCCAAAAAGTAGGTTCACCCATTTTATATTCTAGCTCAGCAATTTTTTCTTCTTTGCGAGCGATGTCAAAGTGAATCCCCCATTTCAGTGAGCTTTTTTTCTATCGCTACAATCGTAGTGTGTAAATCTTCTAGCATCATTTCACTTCCTTTTTTATCTTTTATTTCATTATAGAATAAATAAATTTAGGGAAAAGCCCTATTATTAAAAATAGAACTTTTCCTCATCTTATCATTATATATTAATTATTTATTTTTTCCACAACAGTTTTTATATTTTTTACCGCTACCACAAGGACAAGGATCATTTCTACCTACATTTATACTTTTCGCCTGTGGAGATTTAGAAACACTTTCTCCATGATTTACAGTTGCATTTTTTAAGCGGTCTTCTGGTTGAGGTTGTTCGCGAACAACGTTTACACGATACATTAATTTAGCAATATCTTCTTGAATTTCATCGATCATTGCCTGGAACATATCATGACCTTCAATTTTATATTCAACTAATGGATTTCTTTGACCATATGCACGCAAGCTAATACCTTCACGAAGCATATCCATATGATCTAGATGTTCCATCCATTTATTATCTACAACTTTGAGCATGATGATGCGTTCCAAATCACGCATTACTTCACTGCCAAATAATTTTTCACGATTATCGTAATTATCTTTAGCTATTTTATATAAAGTTTCTTTTAATTCATCACGGCTCATAGCTTCTAATTGTTCTTTAACCAAAGTTCCTTTTGGTGCATAAATATCTTCTGCTTCTTTGATTAAACCATCTAAAGTCCATTCTTCTGGATAAAGTTTTTCATTAGCATATTTATCCATTTGAGCATCAATTATGCGTTTAACCATTTCCATGATATTTTCATAAAGATTTTCACCAAGTAAAATCTTACGACGTTGATCATAAATAACTTCACGCTGTTGATTCATAACATCATCATATTCAATGACATGTTTACGAATATCAAAGTTACGTGCTTCAACTTTTTTCTGTGCCTGTTCAATAGAACGAGTAACTAATTTATGTTCAATTGGATCATCTTCACCCATACCAAGTTTTTCCATGATATTAGCGATATTATCAGAACCAAATAGACGCATTAAATCATCTTCTAAAGATAAGAAGAAGCGAGAAGCCCCTGGATCACCTTGACGACCCGAACGACCGCGTAACTGATTATCAATGCGACGTGATTCATGACGTTCTGTACCAATTACATAAAGACCGCCAACTTCTGCTACGCCTTCACCTAAGCTGATATCTGTACCACGACCAGCCATATTAGTGGCAATAGTTACAGCACCTTTTTGACCTGCATCTTTAATGATTTCAGCTTCCATTTCATGATATTTAGCATTCAATACTTTATGGTCTATACCTTGACGTTTTAACATAGCACTTATTTCTTCTGATTGTACTATGGATGTTGTACCTACTAATACTGGCTGTCCTTTAGCATGACATTCTTTTATAGTATTAATTACCGCTTTCATTTTCGCCTTTTTGGTTTTATAAATAACATCAGGATAATCAATACGTTGAATAGGTTTATTTGTAGGCACTACAATTACAGGTAATTTATAAATCTTCAAGAATTCATTTTCCTCTGTTTTAGCTGTACCAGTCATACCTGCTAATTTTTCATACATACGGAAATAATTCTGGAAAGTAATTGTTGCTAAAGTTTGAGACTCACGCTGAATTTTTACTCCTTCTTTAGCTTCAATAGCTTGGTGTAAACCTTCAGAATAACGTCTACCAAACATCAAACGACCTGTAAATTCATCGACAATGACGATTTCACCATCACGAACAACATAATCGCGATCGCGTTTCATCATTGCTTTTGCACGAAGAGCTTGCGTAAAGCAGTGAGACATTTCAATATTTGCACTATCGTATAAGTTTTTAATATTTAACGCTTTTTCTACTTTTGCTACAGCTGATTCGTTAGGAGAAACTGTTTTTTCTTTTTCATTTAAAACATAGTCTTCTCCTTCTTTTAAATTTGCTACAGCTTTTGCCATGATAGCATACATATCAGTGGATTTTGCACCAGGACCAGAAATAATAAGTGGTGTTCTAGCTTCATCGATTAAAATACTATCTACTTCATCGATGATAGCATAATTTAATTCACGTTGTACCATCTGCTCTTTAGATACAACCATATTATCTCTTAAATAGTCAAAACCAAATTCATTATTTGTACCGAAAGTAATATCACAATTATAAGCAAATTTACGTGAAGGAAAATCCATATCATGAGTGATTAAACCAACTGTCAATCCTAAAGAACGATATAATCTACCCATCCATTCACTATCACGTTTTGCCAAATAATCATTAACTGTAATCATATGCACACCTTTACCAGTTAAAGCATTTAAATATACAGCTAATGTAGCTACTAATGTTTTACCTTCACCTGTACGCATTTCAGCGATTTTACCTTCATGTAGGCAAATACCACCGATCATCTGTACATCAAAATGACGCATACCAAGTACACGTCTAGAAGCTTCACGAACAGTTGCAAAAGCTTCTGGTAAAATACTATCTAAAGATTCACCATTTGCTATACGGTCTTTAAAATCACTTGTTTTTCCATATAATGAGCCATCGCTCAGCTGTTTCATTTGTGGTTCTAAGGCATTTATTTTTTCCACAATACCACGCATACGGCGAATTTCACTTTCATTATTATCGCCTAAAAATCTTTTAATAAAGCCGAACAAAAATCTCAACCCCTAACAAAAATCATAATTTGATGTAGTATAACTAAAACATCTAAAACTAATTTTATTGTAAAAATTTCAGCTAATTTATTATCTATAAATTAAATATTATAGATGTAAAAATTATATACAAATAAAACTACATCAAATTTTATCAAACAATGCTTAATAAGTCAAAGATAGTCATTATTTTATTTAATTTATCTGTTTATTTTATACAAAGTTATACAAAAAAATCGAGCTAATTATTTTAGCCCGATTTTTTTAGTTTTCAATATTCACTTAAAACTTATTATACACCAGATTCAATCAAACCATATTTACCATCTTTACGTTTGTAAACAACATTAACCTCTTCAGTTTTATCATCACGATATACGAAGAAATCATGATTTAACAAATTCATCTGCATGATAGCTTCTTGAACATCCATAGGTTTTACTACAAAACGTTTTGTTTTAATAACAACAGCATCTTCTTCTGCAGGTTTTGCAGGTGGAGTCATCATTTCAGTTCTAATACTACCTTCACGGAAACGTTTTTCTAATTTTGTTTTATATTTACGAATTTGACGTTCAATTTTTTCGATAACTAAATCAATAGATGTATACATATCCATTGTTGCTTCCTGTCCACGTAATAAAATTCCTTGAACAGGTACAGTAACTTCTACAATATGACGATCTTTTGATACTGTAAGAAGGACGGTAATTTCTCCAACATTATCGAAGTATTTTGTTACTTTTCCTACTTTCTTTTCTACATAATCGCGAAGTGCTGGAGTGACTTCAATGTTTTTGCCTCTAATAGTGAATGTTGCCATATGCATTCATCCCCTTTTCTGTATCTTTGATTATATATATTCTACAACTAGTATTTTTATTCCTTCTATTTTTTATAAAAATTTTAAAAAAATTTTACAAATAATAAATTTCACTATTTATTTTACTTTTAGCCGAAAATAAACACTATAAATTATTATTTTCAAATCATCAAAAAAGCTTTATAATATCGTATAGAATAGGAGAGATAAAAATATGTTAGATACTGATTTATGTTGGTGTGGCAGTAATAAAGCTTATAAAGATTGCCATAAACAATTTGATGAACATTTAAATTCTATTAAACTAAAAGCTTTTAGAGGACAAAAAAGACCTCCTCGCAGTGTTATAAAAAATGAAAAAGATATTGAAGGTATTCGCAAAAGCGGCATCATAAATAATGGTGCTCTTGATTTAATAGCTTCCCAAATTTGTGCTGGTATGGATACAGAAACTATTAATTTATTAGCACATAATTATATCGTTGAACATGGCGGTATACCTGCATGTCTAAATTATGAAGGTTATCCAAAAAGCATTTGTGTATCTATTAATGATGTCGTTTGTCATGGTATTCCTAGTCGTGACACAGTTTTAAAAGACGGTGATATCGTTAACGTAGATGTAACTACTATTCTCGATGGATATTATGCTGATGCTTCTCGTATGTTTATGATTGGCAATGTTTCTAACGAAGCCAAGAAATTAGTTGAAATTACTAAAGAATGTATGGAAATAGGTATCAATGCCATTAAACCATGGGGATTTGTTGGTGATATTGGAGCTGTCATCGAACATTATGCACATAAACATGGCTATTCTGTTGTTGAAGATTTAGGCGGTCATGGTGTTGGGAAAAAATTCCATGAAGAACCATTCGTAGCTCATTTCGGCAAAAAAAATACAGGTATGCTTCTCGTCCCTGGCATGGTTTTAACTGTTGAGCCAATGATTAATATGGGTGCTCGCCACGTTGTCTTAGACCCTGTTGACGAATGGACTATTTATACAAAAGATGGTTCCTTATCTGCTCAATGGGAAAAAACTGTATTAATCACTGAAACTGGTACAGAAATTCTCGCTTATTAATATTTAAATCATTAAATTAAAAATGCTTCCTGCCAAAATACAGGAAGCATTTTGTAATATTACCTTGTCTTTAATTATTTTTATAAAAATATAAAGGGGTTTTGCAATGGCCAATAAACCAATTATTAGCATGGAAAAAGTATTTAAGAAATACGAAAATAATGCTCTAGCTTTAAACAATATAAATGTAAATATTCACAAAGGCGAATTTGTTTTCATCGTTGGGCCAAGTGGTGCGGGAAAATCCACATTTATGCGAATGCTTCTCCATGAAACACTTCCCACTTCTGGCACAGTTATCATCAACGGGTATAATATCACTAAGATGAAACGACAAGATATTCCATATTTACGTCGTAGCCTGGGTATCGTTTTCCAAGACTATCGTCTCTTACCGGATAAAACAGTATATGAAAATATCGCATTTGCCATGAGAGTTATTGAAGCTCCACGTCGTTTAATTCAACATAGTGTAAATAGCGTTTTGAACGTAGTGGGATTGAGTGATAAATATAATTGTTTTCCACATCAATTATCAGGTGGAGAACAACAACGTGTAGCCATCGCTCGTGCTATCGTCAATCGACCAGCTATCGTTATTGCCGATGAACCTACAGGAAACTTAGATCCTGAAACTACCTGGGGTATCATGGAAATATTTTATCGCATCAACAAAGCTGGTACTACAATCGTCATGGCCACTCATAATAAAGAAATTGTAGATACTATGCAACGCCGTGTATTGACTATTGAAAATGGCCAAATCATCCGAGATGTCGCTCAAGGAGGATACAGTGATGAAAATTAGTACTAGTGAATATTTTATCAAAGAAGTATATACCTCTTTAAAACGCAATCACTGGATGACTTTAGCTTCTATCTTTACAGTTGTATTATCTTTATTTATCTTAGGCTTTTTCTCTATTGTCATTTTAAATTTAAATAAAATGGCAGATACGCTCGAATCTCAAGTACAAATAAGCGTTTATCTAAAAGATGATTTATCCCAAGATGAGATTGATGACACAAAAAATAAATTAAACAGCATTGAAGGTATTCAAAATATAAAATTTATCACTAGAGATGAAGCTATGAAAAATTTCAAAGAACGTTTAGGAGATCAAAAATTTTTACTAGACGCTCTAGATGATACAAATCCTCTACCAAATTCATTTTCGATAACTGTCACTTCACCAGAGCAAGTAAAAACCATAGCGGATACAGCTTCTGCTCTTGACAGTGTAGAGTCTGCTTCTTATAGTCAAGATATCATCAACCATCTATTTAATTTAACGCATCTGATTCGTTTAATCGGTGTAGCTTTAATAATTTTATTAACAGGTGCCGCTATTTTTATCATCTCAAATACAATACGCCTCACTGTATTTGCCCGCAGAAAAGAAATTGCTATTATGAAATACGTTGGTGCTACTGATTGGTTTATTCGTTGGCCATTTCTTTTGGAAGGTATTTTTCTAGGTTTTATAGGAGGCAGCTTAGCTACCATCTTTTTATATATCATTTATGAGCAGATAACACAGGAAATCTATGACGCCATGGCGTTTTTCCCATTAATTCCTCAACACCCTTTCATTGATTACATTGGTCTTGCTGTTTTAATTGCTGGCATTATCATTGGTGCTTTAGGTAGTACTATTTCACTTAAGAAATTTCTAAAAGTCTAAGGAGCATATTTTAATGAAAAATTTTCTTATTTTGTCTTTATTATTATGCTTTTTTATCACTAACACACCGATTGCACTTGCTGAAAGTCTTTCGGAAAAGCAAGAACGCATTGAACAACAAGCCAAAAATGAAAAAAATAAAATTCAAGAAGCTAATGACAAATTAAATGAAGTTTCTGAGAAAATGCGTACATTACAAACGGAATTAGATGAAGCCAATACTGCTTATAATGAAATAAAAACCAAATTAGATACCGCCAATGAACAGATTGCTCAAAAAGAACAACAATTAACTGATACAGAACAATCATTAAAGAAAAACCAACAATATCTACAAAAACGCGTTCGTGATATTTATATTCACGGACAAATTTCCTATTTAGATATTTTATTTGGTGCAAAAGACTTTTCAGATTTTCTAACTAGAATGGATATAATCAAACGCATCTTGCGTTATGACTACGATTTAATCACTCAAATCCATCAAGAACGCGATACTATCATCAAAACAAAAGCCGAATTAGAAAAAGAAAAATCTGCTACAGAAAAATTATATTATGAAGCAAAAACCAAAAAATATGCTCTGGACAATAAAAAATCTGCTTTAAATAGAATGATGGATAGAATTAAATACGATAAAGAAACATCAGAAAAAGCTTATCAAGAATTAGTCAATGCCTCTAAACAAATCTCTATGATGATTCAAAACCGCGGAGCATCTGCCTATGTAGGCACAGGGCAAATGATCTGGCCATTAAATGGGCCAGTCACTTCTGAATTTGGCTGGCGAACTCATCCAATTTATGGTAATGCTCGCTATCACAGCGGTATTGATATTGGTGGAGACTATGGCATGAATATCTACGCTGCTGACTCTGGCACTGTAACATATTCTGGTTGGATAAGTGGTTATGGTAATACGATTATCATTGATCATGGAAATGGTATTTCTACTCTTTATGGACATAATCAATCTCTTGTTGCTAGCGTTGGACAAAATATTTCCCAAGGTGATATCATAGCTCATTGCGGTTCTACAGGGAACTCCACAGGGCCTCATTGTCATTTTGAAGTTCGTATCAATGGTGAGCCAACTAGTCCATATAATTATTTATAATATAAGTGGTGATATTTTATGAACAAAATTTTAAAAACTATAATTGCCGTATTACTCATAGCAATTATCTCTTCACTTTCTACTCTAGGGCTCATTTACTATGCCCTCGGTTTTAATGAAAAAGGATTTACTAATTTAATGCGTTTCATTACAGCTTATCGCTTTATCGAAACAAAATATGTCAATGACACTGATGATGTCAATCTTATTGATGGAGCAATTGATGGTATGGTAAAATCATTGAACGATCCTCATTCTAATTATCTATCACCTAAAATGTATAAAACCTTAATGGAACAAACAGAAGGTTCTTTCGCTGGCATCGGTGTTGTCATGGGTATGGATAATGAACAAAAAATTCATATAGTAGGTATTATGGAAGATTCTCCTGGACAAAAAGCAGGGCTTCAAGAAGGTGACGAAATCTTGGCTGTTGATGGTGTATCTGTAAAAGAAATGGCCTTTGATGAAGTCGCAGCTCATGTTCGTGGCGAAGTTGGTACAAATGTAGTCTTAACCATTATGCGAAATAATACTAATCAAGATATCACAATAACTCGTGATAATATAAAATTAAAAACCGTCGGACATAAAATGCTAGATAACAATATTGGCTATATTCAAATAGTATCTTTTTCTGAAGATACAGCCAATGAATTTAATGATGCTTATAATGATTTAAAAAATCAAGGTATGAAAGCACTTGTATTAGATTTACGCAATAATCCAGGTGGACTTTTGACAACTTGTGTTGAAATTGCTCAAAAACTCGTACCTAAAGGAGAAATCGTTTCTATTGTCGATAAACAAGGAAATAAAGAAACATATACTTCATCTTTAGAAGCTCCTGAATATCCTCTTGTTGTATTGATCAATAAAAACAGTGCTAGTGCTTCTGAAATTTTATCTGGTGCTATTCAAGATACAAAAGCAGGTACAATAATCGGCAATACATCTTATGGCAAAGGCTCTGTCCAAACAATATTGCCAATGTTTGAAGATGATGCTGTAAAATTAACTATTGCTAAGTACTATACACCAAGTGGACGTTCTATTGATGGTATAGGTATTACACCTGATATTGAAATAAATTTAGATGAAAATGCTACTACAGATACTCAATTAAATAAAGCTATCGAAATTTTATCCTCACAATTAAATAATGCTCAATAATAATTAATAAATTTAGACTATCACTAAAAAATATTATTAGTGATAGTCTTTTATTTTTTCTAAATTTATAAAAGGATTTTAAAAATTTTCAGAGAATATATTAAATATAGATTTTTTTAGATTTTACACCCAGGAGGGATTTTAATATGACAGAATTTAATAGTACACAATTAAGAAATTTAGCATTAGTAGGACATGGAAAATCTGGTAAAACATCAATAGCCGAAAACTGCCTTTTCAAATGTGGTGCTACTAATCGCGTAGGCAAAACAGATGATGGCACTTCGATACTTGATTATGAACCAGAAGAAGTAAAACGCAAAATGACTATTGATTCTAGTCTAGCTTCTTGTGAATGGCAAGGTTATAAAATTAATTTTATAGATACTCCAGGGTATCCTGATTTTACAGGAGAAGTAAAATCTGCACTTACTGCTTGTGAATCAGCAATCGTTGTAGTTTCTGCTACATCTGGTATCGAAGTTGAAACAGATAGAGCATGGAAATATACTGAAGAATTATCTTTACCACGTGCAATTTTCATCAATAAAATGGACCGTGAACATGCTGATTTTTATAAAGTAGTTGAAGAATTACGTGCTCATTTTGGCAAAGGCGTCGTTCCTATTCAAATTCCTATTGGTAGCGAAGCAAGCTTCCAAGGTGTAGCTGACCTTATAACTATGAACACAAAAGTCTTAATCAAAAATAAAGATTTAATCTATGAAATTCCTGAATATATGAAAGATGAAGTAGATAATGCTCGTCATATGCTCATGGAAACTTGTGCTGAATTCAATGACGAATTATTAGAAAAATATCTCGAAGGTGAAGAAATTACTGAAACAGAAGTAGCTGCTGCTCTCATTGAAGGTATCGTAAATGCTAGAATTTTCCCTGTACTTTGCGGTAGTGCTACTAAAGGTATCGGTTTTAGACAATTAATGAATAGTATCATTGAATATATGCCAACTCCTTATTTCCGTGCTTCCATGGGTATCAATCCCAAAAATAACGAACTCATCGAACGCCGTACTGAAGATGCTTTCTCTGGATATGTATTTAAAACAGTTGTTGACCAATTCATCGGCAGAGTTAGTTACTTAAAGATTTTATCTGGTACATTAACTGAAAATAGTTCTATATACAATAGTGTCAGTGAAAAAACAGAACGTATTAGTACTTTATATAGTGCATGCGGTAAAAATCAACACGCTCAAAAAATCGCTCATGCTGGCGATATCGTAATCATCACTAAACTTCAATCAACCAAAACAGGTGATACTTTATGTAATGAAGAAGAACCTATCAAATATGAACCTGTCACTCATCCAGATTCTATGTTCACAATGGCAATCAAAGCAGATAAAAAAGCCGATGAAGATAAAATAGGCAATGCTTTAACACGTCTAGTCGATGAAGATCCTACTTTAACAATCTATAAAAATACAGAAACTGGCGATTTAACTATCAGTGGTGTAGGTGAATTGCATCTTGATGTAGCTATTGAAAAACTCTTAAATAAATTTGGTGTTACTGCTAAACTTTATAAACCTGCTATTGCTTATCGTGAAACAATCCGTGGTACTAGCAAAGTTGAAGGAAAACATAAAAAACAAAGTGGCGGACATGGTCAATATGGCGATGTTTGGTTAGAATTTAGCCCAGGAGAATTAGGTAGTGGTGTTACATTCACCGAAACAATCGTAGGCGGTGCTGTTCCTCGTCAATATATTCCTGCTGTAGAAAAAGGTGTTCGTGAAACACTTCAAACTGGTATTTTAGCTGGTTATCCAATGGTTGATATCAAAGTAAATCTTTTCGATGGTTCTTATCATACTGTTGACTCTTCAGAAATGGCTTTTAAAACAGCAGCGGCTCTTGCTATAAAAAAAGGTATTCCTGAAGCAAAACCTGTACTTTTAGAACCATATTACACTTTAAAAATCACTATTCCTGAATATTATATGGGTGATGTAATCAGTGGTATCAATACAAAACGTGGTCGTATCATCAATACTGAAAGCCCATCTCATGATGTCACTATTATTGAGGCTCAAGTCCCACAAGCTGAATTATATAAATATGCAACAGATTTACGCTCAGCAACTCAAGGTCGTGGAAGTTATACTATGGAATTCTCTCATTATGAAGAAGTCCCTGCTAAAATCAGTGAACAAATAATTGCTGAAAGTAAAAAATAAATTGTCAATCTTGTAATTTTATCTATGAGATAGTCTAATGGTTTCATTAGGCTATCTCATAGTTTTCAGAAAATATATAAAAAATTTAAATTTAAAAATTATACTTGACAATCAAATGTAAAAGTAGCATAATATAATACATAAGATATAGTTCAGGTATAGGGATAGCATTTTTCCCTTTTTTATTTTGTTATTTAAAGAAAACGTTTACCAAAAATGGAGGTATAAAAAAATGTCCAATATTATTGAATTTTTAAAATCTCAAGAAGCTAAAGAAAAACTCATGAGTCTTTACAACCTTGATGAACAGGCTGTAGACACACAAGTTAAACGTTATCAAAAATTAGCTGATACTTTTTCTAAAGTTTATCCAGTTGATAATGCTTCTTTCTTTAGTTCCTCTGGTCGTATCGAAATCATTGGTAACCATACTGACCACCAGCTCGGTCGTATCGTAGCTGCTAGTATTGATATGGATACAATTGCTATCGTTACTCCTAATGCTGATGGCAAAATTCATGTAAAAAGCTTGGAATACGATGAATTTACTATTGATGTTAATGATTTAGCTGTTAAAGAAGATGATTCTCGTACTGTTAAATTGATCAAAGGTATTCTCGAACGTTTTGTACAAAATGGCAGAAAAATTGGCGGTTTCACTACATTCATGACAACTACTGTATTGAGTGCTGCTGGTGTTAGCTCCTCCGCTTCTTTTGAAATGCTTATTTGTGCTATTTTAAATGATCTTTATAATAATAATGAAATTTCTACATTAGAATGTGCCAAAGCAGGTCAATGGGCTGAAAATAACAAATGGGATAAAAAATCTGGACTCTTAGACCAATTAGCATGTGCTACTGGTGGTATGATTACAATTGATTTTGCTAACTATGAACATCCTGAAGTTGTAAAATTAGATAGTAAAGTTATTCAAGATAAATATGACTTTTTCATCACTCCTACAGGTGAAGATCATTCCGCTCTCGATGGCGAATATACAGCTATCACTGTAGAAATGAAAGCTATATCCCAGTTCTTTGGTAAAGAATACTTAAAAGATGTTAGCATGGATGATATCATGGCAAATCTTCCTGCTCTTCGCGAAAAAGCTGGCGACCGTGCTGTACTTCGTGCAATTCACTTCATTACAGAAACAGAACGTGTTCGTAAATTAGCTGCTGAAGTAAAAGAACATGATTATAGCCATTTTGAAAAAGCTATCACTGATTCTGGTCTTTCTTCTTGGAGATTTTTACAAAACTGTGCAACACCAGATCCTAAACATCAAGGCATCGCACTTTTCCTTGCTATGAATGAAATTTATTTCCAAACTCATAAAGGTGTATGCCGTGTTCACGGTGGCGGTTTTGCTGGTTCCATTCTTTCCGTTATTCCAAAAGAAGAATCTCCTGCATTTAGAGCATTCCTCAAAGATGTTCTCAAAAATGAATATTATGAAATTCATATGCGTGATGCAGGTAGTGTTAAAGTTTTCTAATTTAGCTCTCTCTAATTCTCTTAATATACAATCTCCAAAAAGCAGGCAACGAGTTATGTTGCCTGCTTTTTATTTTATATTCAATAGGCAAACTCTTGCTTTTTTGATAAAATAAAGTACAACTATTTTACCAATTATATTCTTATATTTAATATAAAAGAGGGTTACTATTTATCATGCAAAAAGAAAATAATACATTAAATGCTAAAGACAAAGATGAGTTAAAAGCAGCTTTAGAAGCTATATTATTCATATCTGGCGAAGCCGTCTCTCATTTTAGATTAGCTAATACTTTAAATATTACAAGTGACGAATTAGACGAACTCATTATATCTTTACAAGAAGATTTACAAGCTAAACATCGTGGATTAGCATTAGTTAAAATTGCTGGTGGCTATCGATTATGTACAAAAATAAAAATAGCTCCTTATCTTGAAAAATTCACTCAAGTTGTGGATAAAAAGCTCTCTCAACCTATAATGGAAACACTATCCATTATTGCTTTTAAACAACCTGTTACTAAACAAGAAATCGAAGAAATTCGCGGTGTAAATACAGATAAAATCTTACGTCGTTTACTTGAAAGAGATTTAATTCAAGAAGTTGGCCGTAAAAAGGTCATCGGCAGACCTATATTATATGGTACTACTTCTACATTTTTACAATGTTTCGGCTTAAATGATATAAAAGATTTGCCAGAATTGCCAAATATGAGTTATGAAGAACGAGAAAAACTCTATCAAGAAGCAAATTTATTTTCTAATGAAGATTTAAAAACTGATTAAAACAATTAAGGTATTTTATCATGGGACAAAAATTATTCACCAGTGGCGAATTTGCTAAATTTTGCAATACAACAAAAGATACATTATTTCACTATGATGATATTAATTTATTAAAACCTGCCAAAATAGCTACTAATGGCTACAGATATTATTCAGCCAATCAAGCATTTTTATTTGATATGATTTCACTTTTAAAAGAAGTAGGTCTTAGCTTAGAAGAAATCAAAATATATATGGATAATCGCGATGCTAAAACTTTTTTATCCATGTTAAAAGAAAAGGATAAAAAAATCCATCAAGAAATAGAACGGTTAAAAAGATTGCGTAGCTTATTAAAAAATACAATGAATATCACACTTGATTCTTTCAATGTAGAAATTGATAAAATTACATTCACGCATAAAGAAGAAGAATATTTTATTGTAACACAAGGGCCTAAAACCCCTGATGATAAAGATGTTTTTTCAGCTATTTCTCAACATGTCAATTATTGTAATAAGCATAATTTTTACTATACTTTTTCCTTAGGTGAAATCATTTCTGCTGAACATATTCAAGACAAAACTTTTCGAACTACGTATTTTTGCACGAAAATAAATCGCAAAGTAAACAATAAACAATTATTGATAAAACCTGCTGGATTATATGCCATAAAATATATTCGTGGTTCTTATAATGATTTAATCAAAGCTTATGCTCAATTCGTAGAAGAACTACATAATATGAATTACAATGTCATAGGTGCTTTATATGAAGAAGATATGCTCAATTATCTTTCTGAAACAGATTTCAACTATTATTTAATGAGAATAGAAGCTCGCATTCTTTAACAAAAAGATTTAGATATTTTTATTTATTATATTGAATCAAATATGTATATCCTATTACATCTAAAATTTTTACAAATGTAAAAATCCTTATTATTTTGATTTTATATTAAATATATTTAAATATACTATAAATATCGTTACAATTAAATAAATGTATTTATCTATTACCCAAATTATCCCAAAACATATTAATTCAGCTTTTACTTTATTTTAAATTTTTCTGCAAAAAAATAAAATAAACGATATAATACTATACAAGATTAAATATAGTGAGGTTAGTGTATTGAAAATAAAAATATTGACAAATATGGCAATGCTTGTAGCTTTGTCTTTGATTTTAGTAATGTTGATTAATTTTCCCATTTTACCAGCAGTTCCTTTTATGAAATATGATCCTGCTGATATTCCTATTCTCATTGGTAGTTTTCTCTTTGGCCCCATTGGTGGAATAATCCTAACAGCAATCGTTTCTATATTGCAAGGATTATTTATCAGTGGAGATGGTGGCCCTATTGGCATTATCATGCACTTTTTAGCTACAGGAACATTTGCTCTTATTGCAGGATTTATCTACCAACGCACGAGAACAAAACGTGCTGCTATTGTCGGTTTAGTCTGTGGAGCTTTAAGTATGACTTTAATCATGGTCATCTGTAATTTATTATTGACTCCAATATTTTTAGGTGCACCTATGGAAAAAGTCATTGAACTTCTTTTGCCTGCCATTATTCCATTCAATTTGATTAAAGCTACAATTAATGCAATAATAACTTATTTTATCTATAAACCTATATCAAATTTTGTACATCGTAATATCTAAAAGGAGCTTTTATTTTGACTGTAATTACCACTATTCGCAAAGTAACTATTGATTTAGAAAATAAAGCTAAACAAATTGCTAAAGATTTATCCATTCCTTATGTAACAAGAAATAATCTCGGTATTGATAAAATAAAAAAACAGGAAAATACTGATATTGTAATCATTGTAAAAAAAGATAAATTAGTTCTAGATTTACTTACAGGAGAGATGTTTTTTCATCCCAATATGGCTCAAGTTCGCATGAAACGCTTACGCTGTGGTGATACCGATAATATGCTTGAAGCTATGGGAGGACGAGAATTTTTACAAAATAAAACCATCTTAGATTGCACTTTAGGTTTTGCCTCTGATGCAATTATCAGCTCTTATGGCGTAGGCCCTAAAGGCAAAGTCATCGGTCTTGAAGTAAATCCTTTAATCGCTCTTATCGTCAAAGATGGACTAAAAACTTATCTACCTACTAATTATGATTTAAAATCTGCTATGGATAATATCACTGTTATCAATCAAGATTATTTAAGTTTTCTTAAGGAACAAGCAGATAATAGTTTTGATGTCATTTATTTTGACCCTATGTTTCGCCATGCACTTACAGATAGTAAAAGTCTAAATCCACTACGTCAATTAGCAGATATGAGGGCAGTTAGCCACGAAGCACTAAATGAAGCAAAACGCGTTGCTAAATATCGCATAATTTTCAAAGAAAATAGTCGCAGTCTTGAATTTTCTCGTCTTGGTTTTACTAAAATTTGTGGCGGAAAATATGCACCCATTCATTATGGCGTAATTGATTTAGTATAATATCCATCAAAAAAACCTAGGATTATACAGATTTATATTCTATATATCCTAGGTTTTTCTTATTCTTTAAACAAATTTAGTTGTTTGATTTCTTTAAAATGACGTTGACGATATTTTCTCTCTGACAAAGCCTTACTCAATCGTTTACTATCATAAATACTAATATATTTCTGAGCAAAAATATTTGGTAATGCTACCCCTACAGCTATAGCTAAAATAATCAAAGTCGCATTTACTCCACTTTGAAAAGCTTGTAAAAATGTACTTACATCTAAAGTATCAATATCAATTATATTAAATAATAGACGATACATTAAAATACCGGGCATAAGCGGAATTACTGAAGGAATCGTAAGCACATGACTAGGAACATGAAACCAATGCACAGCTTTTAAAGCAATCATACTCACCGTCATTGCCCCTAATAATGTTCCAATTGGCAAACCTACCCCTAAAAAATCCATAGCCAAAGTTCGTATACATACTGAAATAACTCCACCTAGACCTACAACCCATAATAAACGCGGCGGAACATTAAACATTGTAGAAAAACCTGATGCTGCTATAAAAGCTGATATTACATAGACAATATAAGCCTGATGATTGACTGCTGCCAAATGAGTAAAATCTTCCACACTAAATAATTTTATGGCAAATATTATACCAAAAGTCATACTACCTACCATAAGCAAAGTATTCATAGCCCTAGTTATACCAGCTGTAATATAACAATCAAGCATATCTTCAAGAGCATTTACCATGGGTACTCCAGGAACAATAAATATTGCACAAGCCAGCATAGTATACCAAGATGTATCCGAAAATGGCAAAAAATGTGTAAAATATGCTATAACCGTGGCTGTAAATGAAGATATTACGATTGCCATATATGCATTTATACCAACTTTTAAACATTGACTGCGTATAAAAAACCCCACAAAAGCTGCCAATGCTGTATATAATGATGCTACTATATCACAACCAAACATTTTACCTACACCACCACAAGCTAATGCTGCTCCAAGATTAATGATAAAAGTCGCGTATTTACTCTTTTTACTTTCTACACGTCTTAATTCTTCCTCAAATTGTTCAATAGTATAATCTCTTTCAATCGCTTCCCATGTCATTTTACTAACTTCTAAAATTACATTCATATCAACATTATGCTGATAACATTTTTGTAACTTAGTCATATGGTAATTACCTATACTCACGCTGACCATTAAAGTTGTATACGTAACATGTATCTGCAACTGATCACCAAAAATCCCCGCATAAGCTGCTGTACGTTGCATTGTTCGCACAATTCTGCTCGTATCTGCTGAATTTTCCATCATTAAACGACCTACATGTAATATCAAATGAACTTTTCTTGTCAATTCTAAATAATTTTCATCTATATTATATGGTATGCTTTTAGAAATTGGTACGTTCTTCATCAGTATAAATACCCTTCTTAATCATAAAATAAATATCCTATTTTATTATAATATTATTTAATCTAAGATAATAGTATATAAAATTATTTTTTATTAACAACTTTCAAATAGCTCAAAGTAAAATTTATTGATTATAAATTCATACTTAAAATAGAAAAAGACTATATTTATTACAATTTATCTAATATAGCCTTTTATCCAACATATTAAATTTTTATATTAAAGTTTATTTTGATTTAGCCTTTACTAAAAACATCAATTTATCTTCTTTTAACTTATTGATATAATTGCGAAAAAAGATATTAGGAATTGCTACACCAACAGCTATTGCCAGTAATATCAAAGTTGTATTAACGCCATTATTTAAAACATGATGATAATTCATATTATCCACATTTTCTAAATTAATGATGCTAAATAATAAACGATACATAAAAACTCCTGGAATTAATGGAATTACTGAAGGAATAGTCAATACATGGCTAGGAGCATGTACTATATGCACTGCTTTTAACGATAATAAACTGACTATAACAGCACCTACAAGTGAAGCAGTTGCCTGTGAACAATCATATTCTAACATTAAAAAGTTGCGTACTCCCACTGAAATTATCGCCCCACAGGCTACTACAATTAATAATCTAGGTGGCATATTAAAAATAGTTGCAAAACCAATTGCTGCCACAGCTGCAGCAATAGCACAAATAAAAAATGAATTTGAAGAAAGACTCAAACTAGTGAAATCTTGTACCTGACATAATTTTATAGCAAAAGCTATACCAAAAGTCATACTGCCAATCATAAGTAAAGTATTCATCGCTCTTGTCATTCCAGCAGTAATAAAATTATCCACTAAATCATCAATCGCATTGATTAAAGGAATTCCTGGAACAATAAATAAACTACATGCAATGAGCGGATGCCATGGCGTATTAGTTGGCATAAAATGTATAAAGTATGCACAAATAGTAGCTACAAAAGCAGAAATAGTTATTGATGCATATGGATTGAATTTCAATAAATTACATTTCAATCGTGTCCAATATCCTATCATTGCACAAATAGATGTATATATAAACGCCCATAGATCACCACCAAATAATAAACTAAAACCACCACAAGCTAGTCCTGCACTAATCATTACTAGTGGTTTTTTATAGTATCTTTTACGTAAACAAATAAATCTCAATTCTTTTTCAAACTCATATAAAGAATAATCTTGCTCAATAGCTCTCCATGATAATTTACTAACTCCGGATATAGCTGTCATATCAACTCCATGCCTATAACATTTCTGAAAATTAGTAATCGATTTATCTCCCGTATTAATATTTATCATAATAGTAGTAAATGTGATATGTATTTGTAATCTTCGTTCTGGAATTTTCATAAATACGCCCACGCGTTTCATATTACGCACGATACGATTTGTATCAGCCCCACTTTCCATCAATACCTTGCCCACACGTAAGATCAATTGTATTTTTCGTTCAAGTTCACTATCATCTTTCAAATTTTTTAAATTATTATGCTCCAAATAATCTTTCATATGTTTTAACCTCTATATCTTTATCTTTTTATTTTCTATTACCTAATAGCATAAATCATTTTATAACCATAGAAATTTCAACGATTAAACTTTTAACTTTTTCTTAATTTATTTACATTATCATACAAATAAAAATTAAATTCAAATACTGCTTTGTTATTCAATCTATAACTTAATTGCATTATTTATTTCAAAATCTATCTATTGACTATAGTTTTACACCATAGTTTATACTAAAATTAGGAAATATTTTATTTCTAGTTTATGAAAGGATTTGTTATTATGTTTACGAAAAAATATTGCTGGTTAATGTTATTACTAGCAATTATTTTGGAGATAACAGGCACAGCTTTAATGAAACTTTTTGCCATAAAAGGTGGTATGGAAGGTTATATCTTAATGCTTTTATTTATATTTTGTTCCTATTTTGCATTAAGTAAAGCCATTGTAAAAATTCCTATCAGTACTGCTTATGCTATTTGGGAAGGTATAGGCTTAATCGGCACAGCTTCTGTCGCTTATTTTATTTTTAATGAAGACTTATCTTTATTAAAAGTTTTAGCTTTTATGGTAATCTTAAGTGGTTTAATCATGATAAAAAAAGGAACTTATACTGTTTCAAATAAATAATGGGGTTGAATATTATGTCAGACGGTACGATTGGTACTTTATTGATTATTGGTTCTGTATTTTTTGATTATTGTGAGCCACACACTTGTGG
>NZ_CAUBSM010000015.1:0-44418 GCF_958438645.1 uncultured Megamonas sp. | reverse complement strand
ATAGCTCTTTGTCTATCTCTACGTACATATTTCTATATACGCTGACTATTTTATTTGCCTAACTCATGATTAAAACCACAAGTGTGCGGTTCACAATAATCAAAGGATTGTTCACGTTCTTTAGCTGTAGTTTCTTCGCCTGTAAATAAGTGATTACTTACAGTGAATACGCCAAGTGCTTGTACATCGTGACGAGCGGCAAGCATATAAAGAGCAGCTGTTTCCATTTCTACAGCAAGACAGCCATATTGAATTAATTTTTGTAAGTCAACTTCTTCATCATAGAAACGGTCTTGGCAATATACATTACCGATTTTTACAGGGATATTTAATTTTTTAGCATGATGATATGCTTTGCCTAACAATTCAAAATCAGCAAGTGGAGCATAATGAAGTCCATCGCCAAAAGTGCGAACAACGATGCCACTATCAGTAGTTGTTCCTTGTGCGATGACTACATCACGAACATGAACATCATCTTTTAAACCACCGCAAGTGCCGACACGAATTAATTTTTTAGCATGATAATCGCAGATTAATTCATGTGCATAGATAGAAATAGAAGGAATACCCATACCAGTTCCTTGGATAGAAACTTTATGACCTTTATAAGTTCCAGTATAACCAAACATATTGCGAATATGATTGTAGCAAACAGGATTTTCTAAGAATTTTTCAGCGATGTATTTTGCACGTAATGGATCGCCAGGAAGTAAGACAACATCGGCAATTTCACCAATTTTAGCTTCAATATGATTACTCATGAGAATACCTTCTTTCAATAATAGTAATAATAGTAATTTAAAATGATATATTGAAATATCTATAAAAATTTTATCATAATAAATGAAAAAATGCAGGAATTATCCTGCATTTTTAATTTAACAATGTTCGATTGTAGCACCGAGGTATTTATTGACGATTTCTACTGCACAGTAATCGCCACACATAGAGCAAGCAGTTGTGCCTTCTGGATTACGTGAAGCACGTCTTTGGCGTGCTGTTTGTGGATCAATGGCTAAGTTCATTTGTTCTTCCCAATCAAGTTTTTTGCGGGCTTTAGCCATATTTAAATCCCAATCTTTGGCACCTGGTACATTTTTTACAATATCAGCAGCATGAGCGGCAATTCTAGTTACAATGACACCGTCTTTTACATCTTGAACATTTGGTAAGGCGAGATGTTCAGCAGGAGTTACATAGCAAAGAAAATCTGCACCACAAGAAGCTGCCATAGTACCACCGATTGCGGCAGTGATATGATCATATCCTGGAGCTATATCAGTGACAAGTGGGCCAAGAACATAAAATGGAGCATTATGACAAATGCTTTTTTGCAATTTCATATTTGTAGCTATTTGATTAAATGGTACATGTCCTGGTCCTTCAACCATTACTTGCACTCCTCGATCCCAAGCACGTTTTACTAGTCCGCCTAAATTTAGAAGTTCTTGAATTTGGGCATGGTCAGTGGCATCTGCAAGACAGCCAGGGCGAAGACCGTCACCAAGACTCATTGTGACATCATATTTTGTACAGATATCTAAAATATCATCGTAGCGTTCATAAAGTGGATTATTTTTTTCGTTGTAGAGCATCCAACCTGTGATGAATGAGCCACCACGACTAACTACGTCCATATAACGACCTTCTGCTTTCATGCGATTGATTACATCCATAGTTACACCGCAATGAATGGTCATGAAATCAGCACCATCTTTGGCTTGTTTTTCGATGGCATGGAGTAAGTCTTCTTCTGTCATTTTTACTACAGCACCATGGGCTTTGATGGCATCAACTGTTGCTTGATAAATTGGTACAGTGCCAACCATGACAGTGGAGTGTTTTAAAATTGCTTGACGAGAAGCATCTATATTATTGCCAGTACTTAGATCCATTACAGAATGAGCACCAGATGTGATAGCGACATTTAATTTTTCAATTTCAGGAGCTGGGTCTGGAAAAGCACTAGATGTACCTATATTAGCATTTACTTTAGTACAAAGTCCTTCACCTACACCATAAGGATGTAAATTTTGATGATTGATATTAGCACAAATGGCGATAGTACCTTTGGCAACGCGTTCACGAAGAGTTTCAACATCCATTTTTTCTTCTTGAGCTACGATTTTCATTTCATCAGTGATTTTACCAGCTCTAGCTGATTGCATTTGTGTCATTGTCATAATTTTGCCTCCATAAATAAATTAAATCTAAATGGCAAAAAAATAAGCAGATTGCAAAGAAAAGTTGCAAATCTGCTGTGATTATCATTTATTTGCCACTTCCCTACGTTGGTTTTAACCAAATCAGGTTCTAAGGGTCGGAATAATTCCTCTCAGCTTCAAAAGCACCCCTAGTGGATTTTTTTCAATTTTCTTATATTATAGTTTATTATTAGAGAAAAAACAAGGTTGAAGATTATAAATAAAAAAAGGATATCAAAAAGATATCCTTTAAATTTTTAACTATTTATGATTGAGTTAATGGTGCGACTGGCGTGAGTCGAACACGCGACCCTTCGCTTAGGAGGCGAATGCTCTATCCGTCTGAGCTACAGCCGCAGTTTTTAGTTAATAAGCTAAATTTTAGCACAACTAAATTTAAGTCGCAAATTTTTAATTTATAGGAGCACCAATAGGGCCTACAGAACCAATTGGATTAGTAACACCGCTAGCAGCTGGTGAAGTAGTAGTATTCACTGGAGTTGTATTAGTTGGTGTTGTTGTTGCGGTATTAGTTGTTGTGTTAGTTGGTACTGTAGCAGTTGTTTTGTTTATTTGATAACGTGTAGCCCATTCAGGATATTTATTAGCATAATATCTTATTTTCTTGAATTCTACATCTTCGGTGCTTTCTGGAATGATAGAATGCATATTTTGATCAAGATTTGGTGTTTTATCAATCCAATTAGTATCAGGAGACCAGAAATGATATTTTAATGTTCTAGCTGTTAAGTTTTGGACATTATATTCTTTTTTCATAAATTGAATGGAAGATACGTTACCAGCAGAATCTTTATTTTCTTGCCAAATCCAAACGATGATATTGTTATCTATTTGACGAAGTGTTGCAGTATCAGCACTGCTTTCGCCAGATTCATTACTCCATAATCCAAGCCAACGAGCATTGGAAATGAGACGACCACCTTCACCTTTATTGAAGACGCGATCAACAATCATAGCATAAAATTTTTCATCAAAAGATTGAGAATTGATGTCTTTATTTACAGGATTGTCATATTTTAAAGTATAAAGAGCTTTACCATCTTTATCGTAGAAGATTTCTTCCATATAACGTAAAGTTCTTTCTTGAGGATTAATTTGGACGCGGGCTAAGCTATAAACTAATTGATTAGGATCATTGATAGGAAGTTTCATATTAGCGATAGTTTCAGCTGCACCACCAGGAGCATATCCCGTTTTTATCCAATCTTCAATACAAGTAGGAATATTATTTTGACTAGATACAGTCGTTATTCTAGTCATAGAAAAATACTTGCTATATTTATCATCTGAACTAATCCAATACCATTCTGAATCAGCAGCAAAACTGATTTGAGTATGGAATAAAGTGAAAACCATTAATACCATTAAACATATTATATTTTTTATTAATCGCATAAGTATGCACCCTCATTATATAGTATAAAATTATTACTCTCTTATTATACCAAAAATTTTAGCTTAAACAATAAGAAAACCCCTAAAATAGGGGTTTAAAAATTTTTTTAATCTGATTTTAAAGAAAAGCGAATGCGAATGCAAGTACCTTCGTTAAGTTTGCTTTGAATGTTTAAATTTGCATGGTGAAATTCAACGATATGTTTAACGATAGCAAGACCTAAACCTGTACCTTCGACAGTGATTTGAGAACGGGATTTATCTGCACGATAAAATCTTTCAAATACATGTGGTAAATCGTCTGACGCTATGCCTATACCAGTATCTTTTATTTGTAAAATGAGATAATTTTTTTCTTCATTTAGTAGTGAAATATTCACTGAGCCATTATTTTTGTTATATTTTATGGCATTTTCAATAAGGTTATAAATCAATTCTTCTATTAATTGACGAACACCAATAATTTCACTATTTGGATTTTCTTTAAAGATGACTTTCACTTGTTTAGCTAAAGCTTTGTCGTTTAAACGTAGAATGATTTGTTTACAAATAGCAGAAAGATTAAGCGGTTCTTTCATAAAAGTACTATTTTTTTCATCAAGTTGAGATAGCTTGATTATATCTTGAATTAAACTGATTAAACGTTGAGCTTCTTTATAAATTTTGCCTGCAAATAGAGGTATATCATTTGGTCTGACCATATTATTTTGTAATAGTTCAGCAAATCCAGAAATAGAAGTAAGTGGTGTTTTTAATTCATGGGAAACATTAGCAGAGAATTCTTGACGCATTTTTTCTGCCATGCGTTTTTCTGTGATATCTACAAAGAGAATTAAGGCACCTTTTACTATCTTGTGTTTAGTTACAGGACTAGCGATAATTTGATAAGTTTTTTTGTCGAGCGTAAAATAAAATTCCTGTCGTTCGCCACGCATTACATTTTGAGCTGCTTGATAAAGTGTCTCATTATTTACTAATGCAAATAAATTCTTGCCAATGTAATCTGTTTTTTCGGCATTTAAAATATTCAATACGCTATGATTAATAGCAAGAATTTTGTAGGAATGATTGATTAAGATTAAACCTTCTTCAAGGTTATTGATAATCATGGTAAATTCACGTTGTTGATTTTTTAAAGTCTTCATCTGCTGATGTATTTGTTCATTTTGATTTTCTAGGCGGACTAACATCGGATTTAATTCTTCATATAAGTCATTCATGATAGGATGTTCAAGATTGATAGCATTGATAGGAGCAATGATATTTCTAGCCATACGACGAGCGGCTAATAAGGAAATCAAATAGATTAATAACATCATTGCTAATAAGATAGGCAATGCTTCTTGTACCATATCATAGGCACTTACATTATTGCGTGAAAGACGTAAAATGGATTTGTCATTTAGTTTTACGGCATAATAATATGTATTAGTACCTAGTGTAGTAGAAATACGATAAGATTCACCTATACCATCATTTATAGCAGATTGAACTTCTTGCCGTAAAAGATGATTTTCCATGGTAGATGGTTCAGCACTATTATCAAATAAGACAGTGCCATCTGAATCAATCCAAGTAATGCGAGTTTGGGTTTGAGCGTCTTTTAGTAAATCTTTAGGATCTGTTAAATGATGGTCAAATACATAAGTTAAATAAGTAGCCTCATCTTTAACCTCTTGCTTTGTATGTTCAAAAAATAAGGGATAACATAGTGTTAAGGTTACGATAAATGTACAAATAACAGACATGGAGACTAAAAAACACATATAATTAAATATTTTTTGTTTCATACTCATATCAATCAATGATTTTATAGCCAACACCACGGATTGTTTCAATTAACTTGCTGGCTACTCCTAATTTATGACGAAGTGTCTTTATATGTACGTCGACAGTACGTGTTTCAGCAGCGTAATTATAATCCCATACTTCGTCCATAATTTTATCGCGGGAAATAACGATATTTTTATTTTTTAATAGATAATGTAAAAGTTCAAATTCTTTTAAAGTTAGAATTACCTCTTCATTATTTACATATACTTTATGAAAATCATGATTTAATACAAGTAAACCATTTCCAGCTGTTAAATCAGCATTTTGTTTATTTTCATTTAGATTGATTTTTGTACTACGACGTAAAACTGCTTTTATACGTGCGATTAACTCCATAACGCCAAATGGTTTGGTTACGTAATCATCAGCACCATTATCAAGACCTGTTATTTTATCATATTCACTGCCACGAGCTGTGAGCATGATGATAGGTGTATGTTGTGTTTTAGGATTTTTACGAACTTCTTTAAGAATTTCAATACCATCGATGCCAGGAAGCATGATATCTAAGAGAATTAAATCTGGTATATTATTTTTTAGTGCGGGAAAGAATTCTTCTGCATTTACAAATCCTTGAGCTTCAAATCCAGAGGATTGTAAGGCATAGATGACTAACTCACGAACGCTTTCGTCGTCTTCAACGCAGTAAATTTTTTGCATAAGAACACCTCATAATTTAATTTATATATTCAAATAAATAATAAATAGTATATTCATATACAATCAGTATAAAATTTTTTAATACTTACTACAAGAGATGTTTTGATTTTTTACATAGTTTTTACTTTGGCTATATTTTAATTTTAACAAAATATGTATTTTGTTTAATAAACAAAAAAGCATTGTTTTACGATAAGTAAAACAATGCTTTTTTATATGCCCATAATGCCGTTATCTTTTATTCGCCTAGACCTGCTTGGTGCAGGTGGGTATCCTGGATAAGAGCTTTGCTATTCGTTCAAGACGATTCAGCAGTACAAGTATCACACCAGATTCCCGTTTAGAAAGAGTAAGGTTAGACAATATAAAAAGACCTACGCACATTGCAGGCATATCTCCGTTATCAACTGATAATATAATAGCATAAAGATGAAATCTACGCAAGATTAAAACGCAGGATAATTGTAATTGTATTTTTACTTGCACAGATCATGAGGCTCAGTTAAAATAAATATAACGTTATTTGATAAAAGAAGGGATTTTTTTATGGAAAACAATTATAGTGTGGCTATTTCTTGTCGTAGTGACTTAGGATATATTGAATATGATGCTAGTGCAAAATCTGTAAATATTGTGTTGGCAAATGAAGTAGCTAAACAAAATGTAGAAGAATTTTTAAATACTTCATTGACTTTACAAATTCCACATGAAACATTACATGATTTCACAACAATAACAATTAATCCACTAGACAATTTGGATACACTTCAATTAGCACTTACTCGTTTATGGGAAACAACAGGTGTACATGTTGATTGGAGCCGTCCTGTTGATTATGTAAAAAATGGTATTCGTAGTTTAAAAGATTTATAAAATTTGATTTATGAATATTTTTGAGATAGCTACATTACTTGACAAGCGGATAAAAGTTAACTATACTAGATTTAATCTTGTAAGGTAAATTTTAAAAGATTGATAAAAAGAATATTTTTTCAATAAAATTGTATAATTTACGGATATAAGATATATTGATTTTTTATTATTAATAATATAATAAAGTTTAATATTAAATTAGAAAAAAAGGCGTTTCATTGTTGTTTATAACAATGAAACGCCTTTTTTTATTTAGTAGGTGGTATTTTATGATAAGACTAGAACATGTAGAAAAATATTTTGGCAGTATTCATGTATTAAAAGATATTAATTTGGAAGTAAAAGAAGGAGAAAAATTAGTCATCATTGGGCCGTCAGGTTCTGGAAAATCGACGACTGTAAGATGTATGAATTTTTTAGAAGAACCTACTAAGGGAAAAGTTTTTATTAATGGTGAACAATTAACACATAAAAATAAAACAGAGATTATAAAAAATAATATATCAATGGTTTTTCAGCAATTTAATTTATATCCGCATTTGACAGTCTTGGAAAATTTAACATTGGCACCTATAAAATTACATCATAAGAGCAAAAAAGAAGCGGAAGATTTAGCTTATCATTACTTAGATGAAGTAGGGCTGAGAGATAAAGCACATGTTTATCCTTTAACACTTTCAGGTGGACAACAGCAACGTATCGCTATTGCACGAGCCTTATGTACGCAATCAAAGATTATTTTATTTGATGAACCAACATCAGCTTTAGATCCTGAAACTATTCAAGAAGTTTTAGATGTTATGATAAAACTAGCAAAAGAAGCGAATATTACTATGGTTGTAGTAACTCATGAAATGGGATTTGCTAGACAAGTAGCAGATAGAGTAATCTTCATGGCAGATGGACAAATCATTGAAGAAGGTTCACCAGCTACATTTTTTGATAATCCTAATAATGAAAGAGTAAAGAATTTCTTAGGCAAGATTATTCATTAAATATAAACAGATAGCAAAGTGTAGAGGAGTGTAATTATTTATGAGAATTTTAAAAAGATGGGTAATGGGAATTTTAACAGTATGTATGTCTGTTATGATGTTGGCAGGTTGTGGAAGTGAAGCTGATAATAAAACAGCATCTAGTTCTGTACCAAGTGATGTGCAAGAAATCATTGATAGAGGAACTTTAAAAGTTGGTGTAAAAAACGTAACTAAAGGTTTTGGCTATGAAGATCCAGCAACTGGTGAATATTCTGGATTGGAAATTTCTTTAGCTAAAAAATTAGCAGAAAGTTTAGGTGTTGATGTAGAATTTACTCCAGTAACAGCTGCAACAAGAACAGCATTACTTGATTCTGGTGATATTGACTGTGTAATTGCTACATTTACTATTACAGATGAAAGAAAAAATAGCTGGGATTTTACAACTCCATACTATACAGACCATGTAGGTGTATTAGTTGAAAATTCTTCTGGAATTAAAACATTGGCTGATTTAAAAGGTAAAACAGTAGGTGTATCTTCAGGTTCTACTTCTGCAAAATCTTTAGTAGAAGCAATGATTAAAGCAGGTGTTATTTCTGGAGATGGTTATGATGCTAAGACATTCGATCCAGCAACATGGACAACAGCTGTAAGCTTTAAACAGTATGATGATTATCCAGCAATTTCTACAGCTTTGAGTGCTGGTGACGTAGATGCATTTTGTGTAGATAAATCTATTTTAGCTATTTATAATACACCTGGCCGTTCTTATATTGAAGAAGAATTTGCTCCACAAGAATATGGTATAGCAACTAAAAAAGGTTCTGGCTTATCTAAAGTTGTAGAAGATTTTGTTCAAAAAAGTTTAAGTGATGGTACAGTTGATACTTTGATTACTGAAAACAATTTAAAATAAATTAATAAACCCCAAAAATATGATAATAAATCTAAAGCTTTATAAGGCTTTAGATTTATTATTATGTAGTAATTTATAAATTATAAATGATTTTAGTGGTGAAGTTTATGACAGAAATTTTTTCTAAAAATGATTGGATAATGGTATGGAATTATAAAGATACTTTTATTTTAGGTTTTTTAAATACATTAGAGACAGCAATTATTGGCATTATTTTATCGTTGATTATAGGTATAATAATTGGATTAATGGGTACAAGTTCTAATAAATTTTTTCGCATGATAAATCGCATCTATGTCGAAGTTATTCAAAATACTCCGCTATTATTACAATTATGTGTTTTCTATTATATATTGGCTTTTTCGGGATATAAGGTAAGTATATTATTTGCAGGAATTATATCTTTAGGTATTTATCATGGAGCTTATATGGCAGAAGTATTTCGTGCAGGTATAAGTTCTATACCAAGAGGACAGTTTGAAGCTGCAACATCACAAGGATTTAATTATGTTCAAAAAATGTATTATATAATTTTGCCGCAAAGTATAAAAATTATCTTACCGCCAATGGTAAATCAAGTTGTGAATTTAATAAAAAATACATCTTGTTTGTATATCATAGGTGGTTCAGATTTAATTTCCTTAACATATAATTTTGTTACAGGTTCAACTACTGGCGGAGCATATGCACCGGCTTATATTGTCTGTGGTATATTGTTCTTTATAATTTGTTTCCCATTATCAACTCTAGCTACTATATGGGAAAATAGATTAAAGAAAAAAGATGTAATGGCATGATAAAAGGATGTTTTAATTATGAATGAATTTTTAGCGAGTTTATCTATATTGCAAAAGCCAGCTATTTTAGTATTTATATTAAAAGGTGTTGTATTCACTTTAATAATTTCAGTGATTGCAGTTCTTTTAAGTATTATATTTGGTTCTGTGTTGGCTTTGGTGAGAAATTATTGTACAAAGAAGAAAGATATTGTATTTAAATGGTTAGCTACTGCATATATTGAAATTTTTAGAAATACGCCATTATTATTTTGGATTTTTATTGGTATAATAGTCATTCCGGTACCTCGTTTTTTTGGTCATAGTATGTTAGGTTTGTCTTCAGTAGAAACTAAATTATTATTTAAAGCTACATTAGCTTTAACATTATTCACATCAGCTGTAATTGCTGAAATAATTCGTGGTGGACTTAATGCTGTACCGAAAGGTCAATTTGAAGCTAGTTATTCACAAGGTTTTAATACTTTTCAAACGATGGTATATATAATCTTGCCACAGGCTTATAGAAATGTAGTACCAACATTATTAAGCCAAGTTATAACGACTATAAAAGACTCTTCATTTTTAGCTAATGTAGCAACGATTGAATTGATGGCTTGTGTAAAGAAAATTTTAAGTAATGCTAGCTTGTACAACGGAACAAATACTATAAATGTATCTGATGTATTTGTTTTATTTGGCTGTGCAGCTCTAATATATTTTATAATAAATTATACATTATCTTGTGTAGTTAGACGTTTACAAAATAAAAAAGAAACATTATGTGCATAAAAAACACTCCAAAAGTTTGAATATAACCTTACTTTTGGAGTGTTTTTTCCTGAATTGATTTTTATCATGTTATAAACTTATAATATAACATCAATTCCTTGTTTGCGTAAAACTTTACCAGAACGTATACTAGTATGTTTTTTATTTTTTATGACTATTTGTCCATTAACAAATACGTAATGGATACCTTCAGGATACTGAACAGGATTAGTGAAAGTTCCTTTATCAATAATGGTATCTTTATCAAAAATAGTGATATCAGCATAATAACCAGCTTTTAATTGACCTCGTTTTGCGATATGAAATGTATTAGCAGGTTTTTTTGTCATTTTATAAATAGCTTCTTCTAATTTAAGAGCTTTTTCTTCACGTACGTATTTTCCAAGGATACGTGGAAAAGCACCGTAAACTCTAGGATGAGGTTTGCCACTTAAAAGACCATCAGTGCAAGCATTCATTTCTGGACGCTGTAAAAATCGCTTTACATGTTCTTCAGAGCCGTAAAAATCAACCATTCCGACTGCATTTTCTTCTTCGAGTAATAAATCGAAAGTAGCATCATATGGATTTTTATTTTTTAATTTTCCTAATTCGACGAGATTAAGACCGACAGCATTTTCGTTTTGCTTATGTTTTACACTCGTTATATAAATGCCATCTAAACCAGCAAAATCAATAAAATTGTCCCATCCATCAATGCCATGTTCGATATCATAAATCATTTTTTTGCGGAGTGTTTTATCTTGGAGTCTTTCTAAAACTTTATTTGTTCCACCGTCATGAACCCAAGGTGGCAAGATTACACCAAGCATGGTGCTGCCAGCTACATAAGGATACTGGTCAAAGGAGATTTTAATTCCTTCTTTTTCAGCCTCATCAATAAGGCGTAACATAGTATCAACATATTGCCAATTTTTCTTACCGCAAACTTTAAAATGGGAAAAATGGATTTTAACTCCTGATTTTTTGCCTATATCGATGATTTCTTTCATGGAATTTATGATAGTATCGGCTTCACTGCGTTGATGAACAACAAAGATACCATCGTATTTAGCAACGACTTTGCACATGGCAATGATTTCATCGGTTTTACTATAAGCACAAGGCATATAAATAAGACCGCTGGATAAACCAATAGCACCATTTTCTATTTCACGCTGCGTTATATCGCACATTTTTTGTATTTCTTTATCAGTTGGTTGGCGATTATCTAATCCCATGGCTTCCATGCGAATGTTGCCATGTGGCACAAGGTAACATTCGTTTAATGCAGGTTTAATATTATCAATCATTTTTAAGTAATTTTTAGTAGTTTGGTAATTCCAATCGATGGTATCATTTTCGCCATCAAGTCCAGCGAGATTTTTGCACCATGGATTGATGTATTTTATAGGTAGTGGTGCCATGGATATACCGTCTTGACCTAAAATTTCTGTTGTAATGCCTTGCATGATTTTTGGCAGAACGTCAGGTTGACTTAAAATTTCTAAGTCACTATGGCTGTGAGTATCGATAAATCCCGGAGCTATAGTTAGACCGTTAAGCTCAATGATATTATCAGCATCATCTGTATTTATATTGCCGACGGCTGTTATAAAATTATTTTCTATGAGGACATTACCTATATATGGTTTAGTATTGTTTCCATCTACAATAAGTCCATTTTTTAATAGTGTTTTCATAAATAAGACTTCCTTAAAGTAAATTAAGATTCATGTTCATCATGTGCTAATTCTGTTGTAAATTCTTTTGGTGGGAATAATTTAGAAAATACGACGAAGGCTATAAATGCTACAACAAGTCCAGGTAAAATAGGCTGGCCTATTTTAAAGCCAAATAGCATACCATGAGAAATTTGTTCTATATAAACGACAACGATTGTACCGGAGATTAATGAAGCGATAGTTCCGGCAAAAGAAGAACCTTTCCAATAAAGTCCAAGAACATATGGGAAGAAGGCACCAGCAGCACGTAAGGAAAAAGAGAACATTAAAATTGTAATAATGCTAGATGTATTAAATAAAGCTACTAAAAGAGATAATAAGCCGCTTAAAATCATAACTATACGAGCTACTTTCATGACTTCTGCATCTGTTGCTGATGGTTTGATAAATTCACGGTAAATATCATTTGCAAATATAGAACCAGTACCGAGTAAATCAGAGCTTGCACTAGACATAGTGGCAGAGATAACGCCAGCAAATAAAATGCCGCAGATAACAGGTGGCATAGCATGGATTGCTAATGTTGGTAAAGCATAACGGGATCCGACTTCGCTGAATAAAGAAGCATCAAAAGAACCCATATTGATGAGTGCTAAAACGCAAACACCTAAAATTGCTGGGATAAAACCGTATATAAAATTGATGATGGCAGCTAAAACAGAACCTTGTTGAGCTGCTTTGCCATCGCGGGCAGCATAGTAACGAGAAACAGCTTCTTGCCCTATTGTGAAAGTAGTTATATACATAATTGTTAATGAGATGATGTCTAGGATGTTATAACCATGGAATAAATCAAATGTTTCGGGTGGGACATTATTAACTACATTTTGCCAGCCACCAGCTAAATCAAATGCGTATGGAATTGCTATAGCCATACCAAATACAATGAAGAATACTTGAATGAAATCGGTTAATGTAACGCTCCAAAGACCACCCATTACCGAATAGATTGTTACAATTACGCAGATTGCAATGACAGCTAATTTAAAAGAAATACCAATCATTGTAGAAAGAATTACGGCAGAAGCTATCATTTGACCAGCGGTTAGACCGATTAGTGGCAAGAGCATGATGATAGCGGTAATAAATCCAGGAATTTTACCATAACGGCGACGAAAATATTCTGGAACTGTTTTTACAGTAGAAGCACGAAATTTTGGTGCTAAGAAAGTTAGGATTATAAAGGCAAACCCCATTGTAATAACGTACCAAGCAGCACTAATACCAAATTTATCCATACCTTGCTGAACTACACCTAAAGAACTACCACCGCCAATTTCTGTAGCAGCGAGTGTACCAGCCATTAAAATAGGTCCTAGTCGTCTACCAGCAACCATAAAATCTTTATTGCTAGATATCATATTTTTAGAATACCAACCAATAAATAACATAATTGCCATATAAGCAATGACAATTGCGATAACAGTAAATGAAGCAGTCATAATAAACCTCCTATTAAAAATAAAAAAGCTAGAAAAATTTCTACTTTTATTGATTAGTAAAAATTCTTCTAGCTTCGTTGCTATTTTTATTTATTTTAAAAATGCTATATTCATATTGTAATAGCATTGGACAGCTTTTATTAATTGATTAATTTCAATATATTCATTTGCTGTATGAGCTAAATTTTCTTTAGATGGACCGAATCCAAATGTTTTTATATTAGCTTCTCCAGCATAATGGCTGCCGTTAGTACAGAAATTATATTGTGTAATTTCTGGATTAAATCCATTGTTTTTTAATTGTACATATGCTTTTTGAACGAATTCATCATTTTTACTGTAAAGCCAACCAGGAAAAAAGCGTTCGCCAGTGATTTCATTATCTGTATAGCATTTTTCTTTGCCTACGCTATAAGAAACATTGACTTTTAATGTACTATCTTTTGCCATCATTTCTTCCAAAAGTTTTTTAATTGGAGCAAGAACACTTTCTTTTGTTTCACCAACAAGCAAGCGACGGTCATATGTGGCACGACAATAATCAGGTATAACAGAGGCTCCAGGATATGGTGAAGATTTTATATCTGTTAATTCCAATATTCCATCACCAAGAATTTCATGATGTGGTGGCTCTAATGTGTTTATAGCTTCAATAATTTTTGCCATTTTATACACGGCATTGATACCTTTTTCAGGATTAGCAGAATGACAAGATTTGCCGAATGTTTCTACAATGATTTCAGCACGACCTCTTTGACCTATTTTGATATTTAAATTAGAAGCTTCACCAATGATTACATAATCAGGCTTAATATTTTTGCTGACTTCACGAGAAGCAACGCCTTCAAAACATTCTTCATGAACGACACCAGCTATATAAAGTTCTCCTGCAAAATCATTACCAAAATCTTCTTTAAAATATTTTGCAGCAACGCACATAGCAGCAACTGCACCTTTCATATCAGAAGTACCGCGTCCATAGATTTTATCATCATGAATTTCTGCTGCAAATGGAGGATAAGTCCATTCTAATTCATTAGCAACAGGTACAGTATCAATATGACCATCAAATAAAATTTTAGGACCCGGTCTATTACCTTTAATACATCCGATAATATTGCCGTATTTATCAGTAAAAACTTTGTCAAAATTATTTTTTTGCATATAGGTTTTTAAAATATCAGCTACATTTTGTTCATGTCCAGAATAACTGGATTTGCGAATTAAATCTTGACATAAATTGATAACTTCTTGTTTGAATGTAGTGTTCATAGCTTCACCTTCAATTAATGAGTTCTTTTAATAATTACTGTATTTTCCATTCCAAACGATGTCTTCATAATTTTGTTTATCGGTTGCGCCTTCTGTACTGAAACATAAAACAACAGAATTTGTGTTTAATTGTAATTCATCACGAATATCTTTATATTCGTCATTTGTCATAAGTTCAGCAACAAGTCCGCTAGTTACAGCACCGCTTTCACCAGAGATAATACGAGTATCATCAGATAGAGGTGCTCCGAGTAAGCGCATGCCCTTTGCAGAAATATTGTCAGCACAAGCAATGGAAAAATCAGCATGTCTTTTTAAGATGTTCCATCCGATATCACATGGTTCTCCACAGGCAAGTCCTGCCATTATTGTAGGCATATCGCCTTTTACAAAATGAAGTTTTTGGTCGTTGGCTTTAGCTGTGCGGAAAATACAATCAGCCGTTTCAGGTTCAACAACAGTGATAATCGGTTTATCTTCTTTATAAGCATTAGCAAAAAAGCCTGTAATAGCTCCGGCAAGTGAACCGACACCTGCTTGAATGAAAATATGTGTAGGCTTTTGAGTGATTTGGGTATATGCTTCATAAGCCATTGTGCTATAGCCTTGGATAATCCAGCGAGGTATGTCTTGATAGTTTTCCCAAGATGTATCTTGAATAACAACCCAACCGTATTTTTTAGCATTTTCATTAGCCAGACGAACAGCATCATCATAATTTAAATTGGTGATGGAAGCATCAGCATTTTCAGCTTGAATATTTTTTAATCGTTCAAGACTACTTCCTTTAGGCATGTAGACAACGGATTTTTGTTTTAACTGATTTGCAGTCCAAGCAACACCTCTGCCATGATTTCCGTCTGTAGCTGTTACAAAAGTGATATTGCCAATTTGCTTATGTATTTCTGGAGAAACAAGTTTTTCATAGGATAAATCAGATATATCCATATTGAGCTTTTGAGTAATGTATTTTCCGATAGCAAAACTGCCACCTAAAACTTTAAAAGCATTTAAACCAAATCGATAGGACTCATCCTTTACAAAAAAGTTTTTTAAGCCAATTCTTTTTGCTAAATTTTTTAAATTGACAAGTGGAGTTTCTTTATATAAAGGAAAAGACTGATGAAATGCCCTTATTTTTTGAACATGAGTTAAATCGAGAAAACTTATATCATCTGCTATATTATTATCAGAATAAATTTTTGTTATTTGCATATAATCGTTTCCCTCCTAAAAAAAATAGGTGCTTAAAAAACATAAGTTTTTAAGCACCGTTGCTTTTGTCTTATTACGAGAATATATTATCTCATTTTGAGACAAAAGTCAATAAGAATAATTTTATAAATTATATTCTTTGATTTTACGATATAATGTAGCTCTACTAATACCTAAAATTTTAGCCGCTTTGTCGGTTTTACTAATTTCGTTGTTTACTAAATCAAGGGCTTTTTTTATAGCATTCCTTTCCAATTGTGCAAGATTTAATGATGTATCTAAATTAGGTGTTTTAGATGGGTATTTGATAGCGATATTTTCTAAATTACTAGCTATTAGTTCTGCCATTTTTTGAATGAATTGTATCATCCATTCTTTATGTGCTATAAAATGTTCCGTTTGTTGTTTGTTGAAGCTGACTAGTCCAATAACACCAACATTTTCACCATGAAAAATAATTGGTGCGGCGAGCTCAGTATCTTCGGGACATTTTTCATAATAAGGACAGGGTTTACATAATATATGAAAACCAGGATGCTCAATCATAATGATATTTCCTGTTTGAAGGACATGATGATAAACAAAACCTGCATTCATGAGTTCTCCAATATTTTCAGCATATTTACCCGTTCCAGCAATACGTATAAAATTATTATCTGCTACTTCGACTTCCATTTGAATAACTTTAGCGATAGCATTTGCCGTATTTTGCACAATAGGTTGTATTTGTTGTAATAGACTTTTCATATAAATCCCTCAATTGAATTCTACTTGTTAAATAAAATTATAACATAAAAATTATATTATTTAATATTATCCAAAAGTAGAGTATTGAGGAATTGATGATATTACTATTATTTTTGTTGGCTGAGAATATATTTATCTGTGGCAAAATCAAGCATTTCTTGCCATGTTTTGAATTGAGTATTTTTAGCTACATGTTTATCCATTAATTCTTCAGGTAAGTCTTCGAAATCTTTTTGACAAGTGATATTGAATTTTCCACCTGCTAAGAATTTGGCAAAAGTTTTATATTTAGTATATTTACGCATAAAGGAAATATCGAATACTTTGTCAAACTCTATTAATTGTGGTTCAAATTCATTAGGTAATTTATAATATCCTGTGATTTTTACAGCCATAGATAAACCTCCTATATAAATACAATGAAATAAAAATTTTAACTATATAATATAAGATATAGAAAAAATAGTAAATATAATAGAGGTGTGAAATATTTTATGCAAAATTTTATTTTAGTACCTGATTCTTTTAAGGGAACTTTATCTGCTATAGAAGTTTGTAATATCATGAAAGCATCAATAAAAAACTTATATGAAGATGCAAATATCATCAGTATTCCTGTAGCTGACGGTGGTGAAGGTACCGTAGATGCTTTTTTATATGCTCTTGGTGGTGAAAAGAAAAGTGCTTGGGTAAGTGATGCTTTTAATGAGCAGAAAATATTAGCTCATTATGCTATGTTAAAAGATGATATAGCTGTCATAGAGATGGCTGCTTGTGCGGGATTGCCATTGGTGAAAAATCGCTTAGAGCCAGATAAAACAACTACTTTCGGCGTGGGTGAATTAATCATAGATGCTATAAATAGTGGGGCTAAAAAAATAATTTTAGGTCTTGGTGGAAGTGCGACAAATGATGGCGGTTGTGGTATGGCTGCTGCTTTAGGTGTGAAATTTAAAGATGAACAAAACCAAGAATTTATACCAACAGGTGGGACATTGTCTCAAATTTATAAAATTGACATGAATAATATATATTCAAAGATAAAAGATGTAGAATTTATATCTATGTGTGATGTGGATAATCCTTTATGTGGCAAACTAGGTGCGTCGGCAGTTTTTGCTCCTCAAAAGGGTGCTGATGAAGATATGGTTAAATTATTAGATGAAGGGTTAGCTCATTTAGCAAAAATAATTAAACGAGATTTACATATTGAGGTGAAAGATATCAAGGGAGCTGGAGCTGCTGGTGGTTTAGGTGCAGGCAGTATGGCTTTTTTGCAAAGTAAATTAACTAAAGGCATAGATGTTATTTTAGATACGATAAAATTTGATGAGTTAGTTTCAAAGGCAGATATTGTATTTACAGGTGAAGGTAAATTTGACAGTCAATCTTTGCATGGAAAAGTAGTCATGGGTGTGGCAAATCGCAGTCAAAAATATAAAACTCCTGTAATTGTGGTAACAGGAGCTATTGGTGAAAATATTCAAGAAGCGTATAATAAAGGTATAACAGCTATATTTAGCATTAATAAAGAACCTATGGAATTTAGTAAATCAGCCTTGAAAAGCAAAGAAAATATGATATTAACTATGGAAAATATTTTAAGATTATTAAAAATATGAGGTGGCAAATATGCAAAGTGTTTTAATGGAAAAAAATGAGCATCTAGGGATAATTACATTAAACCGTCCTAAAAGTTTAAATGCAATGAATGCAGATTTAGTGGAAGAATTTCATCGTGCATTAGATATTTTTGTAGAAGATGAAGATATTCGCGTAATTATTTTAACTGGTGCAGGTAGAGCTTTTTGTGCTGGTGGTGATTTAGGTTATTTAGAAAGCTTGAATGACGATAATAAGAGAAAAGCTTTTATTGAACGCGTAGGTGAAATGACTTTAAAATTAAGAAATTGTCCTAAGCCTGTAATTGCTATGATAAATGGTGTTACTGCTGGAGCTGGGGTAAATTTAATGTTGGCTTGTGATATTGTATGTAGTAGTGAAGATGCAAAATTTATTCAAAGTTTTGTCAACGTTGGTTTAGTACCTGATTGTGGCGGTATGTATTTATTAAAAGAAACAGTAGGATTACAAAAAGCAAAAGAATTGATGTTTACAGCAGATGTAATCAGTGCCCAAGAAGCGGAAAAGTTAAAAATGGTAATGCATGTTTACACTAAAGAAGATTTAAAAATAGAAACTGAAAAAATAGCACAAAAAATAGCTCAAGGTGCACCAATGGCTATTATGTATATGAAGAAGATGTTAAATAAATCATATGCAAATTTAAAAGACTTTCTAGATGAAGAAGCTTTAGTACAGACTTTTTGTTTAGGTACAAATGATTGTAAGGAAGGCATTTTAGCATTTAAAGAAAAACGTAAACCTATTTTTGAAGGGAAATAATTTAATCATATAAAAATAAAAAGTCCTACGAAATTGCCGAACGTAGGACTTTTATCTTGCTTATATCTTCTAGAATTAGGAAGGATTAATTTAATAATAATATAAATCTTAGTAAATAACAAGTAATTTTAAGAATTTTTTAATATTGTTAAGCTATAATGAAAAAAAGTGCATTTAAGGGAGGGGTTTTTATGCAAAAATCTTGGAAGATTTTAATGGGTGTATTGATGATAATGGTTTTTTCGATATCAATTACTTTTGCTCAGTCAAATTATTATGAAGTGCAAGATCAAACTTTAAGTAGTGAGTATGTGCAGGGAAAATATCCAGTAGTAAATGCAGATAATATTTTAATAAAATCTAGGATAAATAAACAAATTACTAAGATTGTAAATGACTTTGATCAAAATGTTCAGCAATTAAATAAAAATGGTGATGAAGTAACTGGTTTTGTAGGATATGAAGTAAAGGCAAATAGCGATAAAATTTTTAGTGTGATTATAAATTGTTCTACAATGTATAAAGGGGCAGCTCATCCAAATACGTATGCTTATGGATTGAGCTTTGATGAGCAGGGCAATTTAATTCAATTTTCACAGATAGTCAATGTAAATAATCAAACAGGAGAAAATACTTATACAGTAGAAAATTTAAATAAAGAAATAAAATCCCAAGTAGGACAATATTTATATGATTTTTTTGAAGATGTAAAGGATTTTCCTCAAGAATTTTATTTAGATGAAGATATGAATTTGCATGTATTGTTTCAAAGATATGATATAACACCATATGCAGTAGGTCTTGTAGATGTTATTTTGAAATAATAAAGAGTATAAAAAAACTACACTTTAAAAAGCTAATTTTAGCTGATTTTAAGGTGTAGTTTTTTATTTGATTTTAAAGCAAAGAAAATAGACAAATTAAGATGATAAAAAATAAAATCATAGAGATATAATCTATAGCTCTTAATTTAGTATCAATGATAAATACTCTTGGCTTAGGAGAAGAAAAGCCCCTCATTTGAAGACTAAGTGCCATATTTTCACTGCGAGAAATAGAGCGAAATACCATGGGTTTTATAATCATCATATAATCAAAAATGCGACGAAATGGATTTGATGAAGGTTTAAAACCACGACAACTTTGGGCATCACGAACGGCAGAGCTTTCTTCTAATATATCAGGTACAAAACGTAAAATAGCAGTGATCATAAAAGCGTATTGATAAGGTAAATGTAATTGTTTTACTAATGAAGCGGTGAGTTCTCTAGCAGAAGTGGTCTGTAAGAGCAATAATAAAGATACTGCCATGATGAACATTTTGAGAGCGGAAGCAATGGAAGTATTTAAATCAGTACCGCAAACAAGTTGAATTAAAAACAATATAAAACTGAAAAAGGTTAAGATGCCAAGAGCACTCCAAAGTAATTTTGTTTTAGGTAAACAAAAACAGGAAAAAATTTCTATAATAGCTAATATAGTTAAAATATATAAATCATTAGTGATTAAAGATGCTATTGAAATCATAATAGCTAAAATTAATTTTGTTAAAGCAGTTAATTTATACATTATAATCAACCTCGTTTGTGCAAATGAGCGTAAATTTCCATAGGGGTAAGGCAAATATCAAGGCCTAATTCTTGACTGATACAAACAGCTTCAGGTAATTCTAAGCCGAGTTTTAGCGTCAAGTCTTTTTGAGAAAATAAATCAAGTGGTGTGCCATCAAAAGCAAGTTCTCCTTGATTGATGACGATGACTTTATCAGCATGTTCAGCTAAGATATCCATATCATGTGTTACCATGATGATACCTAGACCTTGAGCATTTAATTTTCGCATCAAACGCAATAACATGGTGCGTTCTCTACAATCTTGACCAGATGTTGGTTCATCCAAAATTAATATTCGTGGTTTAGCTGCTAAGGCACATGCAATGGATAATCGCTGTTTTTGCCCTAAGGTTAAAATTTGAGGCATTTCCCAAATGAATTCTTCAAGATTTGTGATTTTTAATACTTCTTCTACGCGTTTTTTTACAGTATGTTCATTGCAACCTAATTTTCGAGGAGCAAAAGCAACTTCTTCAAATACAGTAGGAGCAAATAATTGTTGGTCTGGATTTTGAAATACATAGCCGATATATTGAGCCATTTCATATGGTTCTTTTTTTGTAATATCGATATCATCTAAAAGTATAGAACCTCTATTGGCATGGACAAGTCCCATTAAAAGTCTAGTAAGTGTTGTTTTACCACTGCCATTTCTGCCAGCTATAGCAGTGATTTTTGTATCATCTATATTTGTGGAGATATTTTTTAAGATAAATCTATTTTTTTGATAGCTAAAAGAAATATTATTGAGCGTTAACATGATTATCACCTATTTCATAGCGTATTTTCCAGCGAAGAGGAATAACTTCAGGATAAATTTTTTCTTCATACATGAATTTTAAACAATCATCTACATTACCACTGTAAGCTAGATGACCATTGTCAATTACACAAAGTTGGTCAGCAATATCAAGTACATATTTTAAATCATGTTCAGTTACAATTATGGTTTTATTATATCTTTTATTGAGATTGACTAATAAATTATAAATATCTTTTGCTCCTTCAGGATCAATAGCTGCAACTGGTTCATCGAGAATGATGATAGGTGTATTCATTGCCATTACAGATGCGATAGCAAGTCGTTGTTTTTGTCCGCCAGATAAAGCTGAAATTGGCATGTCTTCTTTATCGGATAGACCTACACTAGCTAAAAGTTCACGTCGTTTTTGTATGATTTCTTGAGCGTTAAGACCAGATGTTTCAAGAGAAAAAGCGATTTCATCGCCTACTGTTTGTGTTACGAGTTGAGCATTATAATCAGCCATGACAACACCAATCAATTCATTGAGTTTTTTAGGTGGTGTATTTAAGATATCAATACCAGCTATATTTATTTTGCTAGTCGTGATTTCACTTAAATAGGCAGGTTTAACGCCTGCTATATTTAAAATCAAAGAAGTTTTACCACTGCCATTTATGCCAGTGATTACACTAAAAGAGCCTTGAGGAATAGTTAAATCAATATCATGTAGGGAAAAATGTTTGTCATTTGTATTTAATTTGGCATTAAAGATTTTAAATGCAGGTAAATATAATAATTGTCCAGCGACAGCACCTAAAAGAGCAACTAAAGCTACAGCAGGAAGCATAGCATAAAGATAAATATTCATAGGAAGTTGCAAAAAGATTTTTGTCAAAGTAACAAAAGTACCGCCACTGATAAAGGTAGTGATAAATACAATGATAAAAGGAACTAAAGAAAAAGTAAGCTTTTTAGTGTTAAGAAGATTACTTTTGACCATTAAAGCACAGACAGTAGCAGCTAATGGATCACTTATTAAATTAGCGTAAGGTAGAGCAGCTTTAGATGTCATCATAGCGATGATGCCAGAGACTAAACCGATGCCAAAACCTTGTTTTATTGTAGGTCTACATAATAATATAGCCATACAATACATTACGATATTCCAATTTAGAGAAACACCACCTATATTTGGTGAAACCATGCGTAAAATTACACCGATGGCTAGTAATAAAGTGGTAGTAGTTATCCAACGCAATTCCATAAATAATACCTCCAATTAAACAAATAAAAAACCTCTCATCCCTATAAAAAGGGACGAGAGGTATATACTCGTGCCACCCTTAGTCAATCTAAGTAGCAATTTATTTACTAAAATACAAAGTGCGGGATTTTTAGATCCGATACTCGTTTCCGTATAACGGTGGAAAAGGCCGATAGTGCTTACCCCATAAATAATTTATGGCTCAGGCTACATCTCGCAAGTCCATTCGCTATCATAAGTGCTTATCGAACTCTCAGCATCGTCGACTCTCTGTAAAGCTTTTATCATAGTTACTATTCTTGTTCATAGATTTTAAATATATTAATATGTGTTCATAATATCAAAACCAAATTTTATTGTCAAGATACAAAATCAATTTTGGTTTTGTATAGTTGTAAAATTGTTGTTGACGAGAAAATCTTTTACAACATTGAAATATTCCTTAGGATAATTAGTAATTGCCTGAGCATGAGTAGAGTCTTTAAACATATGCATGGATTTTTTTGCATGGCAATTATCATATAATTCTTGTAATGTGCTTGGTGGTATCAAAGCATCAGCACTGCCATGTAAAAATAATGTAGGACTTGTAGAATGAGTGACTGCTTTTAACGGAGATAATTTATCTAAAGTTGAACCTGTATGCCAATACATACATATTTGAGAATAAATCCATAAAATATCAAGGAATTTAGAGTCATTAGGTAATTGTATCATGCTGTGTAAATGATTATAATAAAGGCTTTTTAAATCACTATAAGAACTGTCTTCAATATAAAAATCGGCTGGGTGAATGGATAATCCACTGTGTAAAAGAGCAAAAGCTCCACCTAAAGAAATCCCATGAATGCCGATTAATTCTTGTTGTTTTGTATTGCGAAGATAATCGCACCACATATCAATATCGCGTATTTCTGTTTGTCCCCAGGTGATGATGCCATCACTTTCACCATGACCACGCAAATCAATCAATAAGACATTGAACCCTAACTGTTTATAGATATTGATATAGTTTAAGCACATCGAACGATTTTGATAAAGACCATGAATTAAAATGACAGTTTTTTTGTATTTAGAGTTATTATTTATGAAGGTACCGACTAATTCACGGGTATTATCGCCATAAGGATTGTATAGAGCTACTTTTTGAGCGTTGGGATTTTCTTGCTGATATTGTTGAATTCTAGTTAAATCTTGCGAATGGTTGACTATACTAGTCAAATTAATATTTAATTGAGGATTGCTAAGTTCCATATATAAGATATTACCTAAAATCAAGCCTAAAGTATTAAATGTCAAAATAATACCAAGAAAAAGACCAATAAAAAAAATAATGAAAGAATGAAGAAATTTTTTCACATAAATCACCTAGAAAAAATAATAAAAATTAGATAATAAATTAGATAATAACGAGTATATATTATTTATGTAATTTTATAAAGAGTATTTTTTAAAAGTAGTGATAATAATTATCTATAAATAATAAATCTTGCGTATTTATGAATAATTAGTGTATACTTAACTTAAATATACAATACAAAGGAGGGTTTATATTATGGATGTTATAACTCTATCTAGATTGCAATTTGCAATCACAACAATTTACCATTTTTTATTTGTTCCGGTTTCATTAGGTTTATCCATCTTTGTTGCTATAATGCAGACTATGTATTTAAAAACAGATAATATAGTCTACAAGCATTTAGCAAAATTTTTTGGAAAATTATTTATTATTTCTTTTGCCATGGGTGTAGTGACTGGTATTGTACAAGAATTCCACTTTGGTATGAACTGGTCTGAATACTCCCGTTTTATGGGAGATATTTTTGGGGCACCGCTTGCATTAGAAGCATTGACTGCATTTTTCTTGGAATCTGTATTTTTAGGTGTATGGATTTTTGGTGAAGGTCGTTTATCCAAAAAATTACATTGTTTATCTATTTGGCTTGTAGCTTTTGGTAGTAATTTATCCGCTTTTTGGATTTTAGTAGCAAATTCTTTTATGCAACATCCTGTAGGTTATACTATTGCTAATGGTAGAGCTGAGATGACAGACTTTTTCGCATTAGTAACTAATCCTTATGTTGTAGGTCAATATGCTCATACTGTATTGTCAGGTATTGTTACAGCAGGTGTAATAGTTGTAGCTGTAAGTGCTTATCGTTTATTGTCTGGTCAAAATATAGATACATTCAAAACGGCGATAAAATCAGGTATTATTTATAGTTTAGTAGGTTTATTTTTAGTAATGGGTAGCGGTCATTTACAGGCTCAATTTATCGGTAAAAATGTGCCAATGAAAATGGCAGCTATGGAAGCTTTATGGGAAACAGAAAATCCAGCTCCATTTACTGTAATAGCTAATATTGATACAGAAAATAAGGTAAATCATGATGCTATTGAAGTGCCTTATGTGTTATCTTTACTTATTTATGATAGTCCAGAAGGTGAAGTAAAAGGCATAAATGAATTGCAAGAACAATATATTCAACAATATGGTTATGATGATTATATTCCAAATGTAGTTTTATTATTCTGGAGCTTTAGAATTATGATAGCTTGCGGTGTGGCTATGATTGGAGCGATGCTTTTAGCAGGTCTTTTATTCTATACAAAACGTTTAGAAAATACTCGTTGGTTCTTAAATATTTTAGTATTATTATTGCCATTGCCATTTATTGCAAATTCTTTTGGTTGGATCATCACAGAAGCTGGTCGTCAACCATGGATGGTTGTAGGTTTGCAGAAAGTTTCTGATGCTGTATCTCAAAATATCACTAGTACAGAAGTTTTAATTACTTTAATAGGTTTTACACTTATTTATGCTTTATTAGCTGTAGCTGCTATCTTTATAGCTCTTAAGTTCGTGAAAAAAGATGCTCATAAGATGGATGATGAAGGAGGGCAGGCATAATGGATTTACAAATTGTATGGTTTATACTTGTAACAGTTTTATTTGTAGGTTTCTTCTTCTTAGAGGGCTTTGACTATGGTGTAGGTACGATTTTACCGTTTTTTGCGAAAAATGATGTAGAACGTCGTATGCTCATTAATTCTATTGGCCCAGTTTGGGATGGTAATGAAGTTTGGATGATTACTGCTGGCGGTGCTATGTTTGCAGCATTTCCTCATGTATATGCTACTATGTTTAGTATGCTGTATATGGCATTGTTTTTAATGCTCTTAGGTTTAATTGTTCGCGGTGTGGCATTTGAATTTAGAAGTAAACATGATTGTACATTTTGGCGAAGCTTATGGGATTATATGATTTTCTTTGGTAGTGCTTTACCTGCATTTTTATGGGGCGTTGCTGTAAGTAATATGATGAAAGGTTTCGCTATCAATGGTGAAATGATTTATAAAGGTACTTTCTTTGATTTATTATCTTTATATACTATTGTTGGTGGTATTACTTTCTTATTGGTATTTGCTTACCATGGAACAGTATTTTTGACTCTTCGTCTTGCTGATACAAAAATGATTGATAGATTGCGTATTTTATCTGTATGTCTTGGTGGAACAGCAGCTATTTTCTATGTAGTTTGTTTGATTTTAACTGGATTAAATACAGATATGTTTGCGTCAATTTCTTCTGTTATTTTATTTGTTTTAGCAGCTATTTCTTTTGTAGCTTCTATCGCATTAGTTTATAAAAAACAACAATATGTTAAAGGATTTATCGGTTCATCTTTAGCTATTGTATTTACAACAGTTGCAGTATTTGCAGGATTATTCCCACGTATTTTAATATCTACGTTAAATCCAGATTGGAGCTTAACAATTTATAATGCTTCTTCTACTGAATATACTTTGACTATAATGACAGTTGCTGCTGTTTGCTTTGTACCAGTAGTACTCATTTATCAAGGTTGGACTTACTGGGTATTTAGAAAACGTGTAAGTCATCACGACTTAGAATATTAATTTAACAAGATGATAGATAAAAATTTATTAAAAGATATTTTCCCTTTTAAACGTCAGTTGATTTTGGTGATGATATCAAATATTATGCAAGCTATGATGATTGTAGCTATAGCATATATTATTGCTTATATAGCAGATAAATTGCTTTTATCTCGCTTAGAAAGTAGTACAGCAACTCCATTATTGGTGTTGCTGTTTTTCTTTTTTGGTATAAAGGCGATATTGAATTATTTTAATCATTATCAAATGGAGAAAATATCATTAAATGTACAAAGCAATTTACGTAAACAATTATTTGAAGTGTTGGCTCAACGTAGTTTTTTAGCAGAAGAATATGCTAAAGGACAATGGTTAGCTTTGATAACAAAAGGTGTAGATAAATTAGATATTTATTTAACATCATTTATACCACAGTTAGGTTTATTGAGTACAATTCCCCTTATTTTATTGATATTTACTTTTATTAATGATTGGATATCTGGGTTGATTTTTTTAATCACTGCACCTTTAATTCCATTTTTTATGATTTTAATTGGTAAGATTGCCGATAAGGAAAATAAGAAGCAGTGGCAAGTTTTTCAAAGATTAACTATGTATATGGCGGATTTATTGCCTGGTTTATTGATTGTTAAAGCATATAATCAAACGCAAAGACAGTTAAGTGAAATAAATAAAAATGGAGAGCTTTTTAGTCAAGCGACATTAAAAGTTTTACGCATAGCTTTTATTTCAGCTTTTATGTTAGAATTTATTTCCACATTAAGTATAGCTATTATCGCCGTAAATATTGGTCTTAGACTTATTTATGCTCAAGTAGAGTTTTTACCAGTATTTTTTATCTTATTGATAGCACCACAATTTTATCAGCCTTTTCGTCAATTTGGTTCAGCTTTTCATGATGCCATGAATGGGATTACAGCTTCTAGTGAAATTTATGCTATGATCGATAGATTGAATTGTGCTAAAGAAAATAAAATAAATTTAAAATTTAACGATGAAGATATCGTGCAGATTGAATTAAAAAATGTTTGTTATAAGTATAAAGATAGCGATAAATGGGCATTAGATAATTTAAGTTTAAAAATTAGAGCTGGAAAGCAAATTGTATTGACTGGGGATAATGGTGCAGGAAAATCCACTTTATTTAAATTATTGTTAGGTATAGAAAAATATCAATCTGGAGAAATCTTAGTCAATGATTATAATTTAGCTGAGCTAGATAAACAATGGTGGCAAAGTCAAATTGGTTGGGTAGCTCAAGAGCCATATGTTTTTTCAGCGACAATCAGAGAAAATATAACTTTGGGTAGAGATATTAAATTAGATGAAATAAAAAATATTTGTCAGTTGGTGAATTTAGATGAATTTATAAAATCTTTACCTCAAGGATATGATACAGAGATAACTTCCGCGATAAAATTAAGTTTTGGTCAAAAACGTCGTTTAGCATTGGCTAGAGCTTTAATCGGTAGACCAAAATTATTATTGTTAGATGAGCCTATGGAAAATTTAGATGTATATAATGAAAAGTTGATACAAAAAATTTTGTTTGATTTAAAAGGTAAAGTAACAGTGATAATCATAGGTCATCGTCTGCAGACTTTAAAGAATGCTGATGAATTGATTTATCTGCAACAGGGAAAACTAGCAGATAGCAAGGAAATACAGGCTAAAATAAATTATTATAGTGAAATAGTAGAAGGTGAAAGGAGCATTTGAAATGGTACAGATATTGAAGAGTATGATAAGACCTGTAATATGGAGTTTATTGTTAGCAATATTGGTAGGTACTATTTCAACATTAAGCTCAATAAGTTTAATGGGACTTTCAGCATGGTTGATAGCTAGTGCTGCTCTGCAACCGCCACTTTATGTCTTATCACTTGCTATTGTAGGTGTACGCTTTTGCGGTGTAATGAGAGCTGTTTTTCGTTATTTAGAGCGATATCTCACGCATAAAGTTGGATTTTCATTATTTACTCGTTTTAGAGTATTTGTATTGAAACAGGTTATTAAAGTTTTGCCTTTTGAACAAAAAACAGAAAGTGGAGATGCTTTTGATTTAATTGTAAATGCAGTAGATAATTTGAGAGATAGTTTTCTTCGCTTTTTTTTGCCACCTATTATTACAAGCGTAAGTATATTTATTGTAATTTTATGGTTTGGCATATATGATTATAGTTTTGTATTGTTGCTGATTAGTGCATGGATTATCTTTATGATAGTGATACCTTATATTACATGGAAATTGTATTTAAAACTCAGTAATCATAAATTTTTGTTAATACAGGAAATTATTGAGTTTTATGAAGGTAATAGAGAATTAACTTTTTATGATTATAGTAAATATCGATTGAAAAATATTCATCAAAGTATTGAGCAGTATCAACAATATCGACAAAATTTATTTAAAATAAAGTTAAAAGTTAATTTATGTAGTGAATTTATAATGGGAATTTATATGGTCATTTGTTTAGCTATAAGTATTTATTTAGTAAATACTCAAGGCTTTAATCCCATTATGGCGATTACCATATTATTGACTTTTCAAGCTGTATTAGAAGCATTAGCTATTATGCCATTATTGGTGGAACATTTTGATGAAGCTAGCAAGCGTTGGCAAGATTTAGCTATTTTTATGCAAGAAAAGAAGTTTATTTCTAATATAAATAATGGTGTGAAAAGCAAAAATCAAGAAGATGAGCAAGATAAAAATGTAGAGTTATTGCTGAATGATTTAGCTTATGGATATGATAAAGTTTTACTGGAAAATATAAATTTATCTATAAAAAAGGGACAAAAGACTTTAATTGTTGGTACTAGCGGTTGTGGAAAATCAACATTATTTTATGTGTTGATGAGATTATTATATCCATTGAAAGGAAATATCTTTGTACAAGGCATAAATTATGATGATTTAGTTGAAAAATCCATACGTGAACATTTTGCGGTAGCTTTTCAAGAACATCATATTTTCAATGTATCTATACGTGATAATTTTAAAATGCTTTATGAAGATATCACCGACGAAGAAATATATAAATCTTTAGAAAAGGTTTATTTGTTGGATTTTATAAAACAGGTAGGTTTGGATTATAGATTAGAAAATAATGGCAGTAATTTGTCTGGTGGACAAAAACATAGATTGCAATTAGCAATTTGCTTAGCAAAACAAAAAGATATAATCTTATTAGATGAACCTACAGCAGGATTAGATATAAAAACAGCAAATGATATCTGTAATCAGATTATAAGTAAATGTCAAAAACAAACGATGATAGTCACTTCTCATGATGTAAGCTTATTGAGATTTTTTGATAATATTATTATTTGCGGAGAAGGGAAAATAATAGAGCAGGGAAATATAAAAAGTTTATTATCATCTAAAAATAGCTATTTAAATAAATTGATTAGATATAAAAATCTCATATGATAGTAATTTGTTTGTATTTTTTATAGGGATATTCTATAATTATTATAAGATTATAAATAATATTTATAGATTTTGAGGTGATTTTATGTTAGGCATTGAACGACGTAGGGAGATAATGAAACTATTAAATCAACATCAAAAAGTTTATGTACAAGATTTAAGTAAATTATTTGATGTTACAGATGAAACAATAAGGCGTGATTTAGAGAAATTAGAGCAACAAAATTTAGTTAAACGTTGTTATGGTGGAGCGGTGATAAATGACCATACAAGTCAAGATATTTCATTTTTAAAGCGTATTGATATTAATAATAGTAGTAAAATCTATATAGCAAAAAGAGCAGAGCATTTAATTAATGATGGCGATACTTTGATGGTGGATTCAAGTACTACTTGCCTTGCATTGTTGAGATATTTAAAAGATAAAAAAAACCTAACAATAATTACAAACTCTATAAGACTTATAAATGAATTTGTGAATAGTGATTTTAAAATGATTTCTACTGGTGGAGAATTACGAGCTCATTCATATGCATTGACCGGCCCTATAGCTTGTGAAACTATAAAAAAATATTATGTAGATACTGTTATTATAAGTTGTAAAGCTTTGGATATAAAAAAAGGATTAATGGAGTCAAATGAGCCTGAAAGTATTATTAAACGTCAAATGATAGAGCAGGCACAAAAAAGCATATTATTAGCAGATAGTACGAAATTTGACAAGACTGCATTTACAAAAACATGTGATTTATCGCAAATAGATACTATTGTAACTAATGAAGAGCCAAATAGTAAATGGTTTGATTATATTAAAGAAAATGATATACATTTAATATATTAAAAAAAGCTGTAACAAAAGAGAATATCTCTAATTGTTACAGCTTTATGTTTATATTAAAATTTTTATTATTTTATTTAATATTATCAATAAAATAATAAAAATTTTTTTGAAATAAAATATATATTTTATCTTTAAATGTTGTTTTATATTTGATACATTTGATAGTAGTAGATAAATTGATAAAAATAATATAAAAACCAAGAAATCAAAAATAGTAAAGAAAAAGTTTTCAGTAAAATTCAAAAATAAAATAATTTGAAAAAGTATTGATTTCTATATTTTATTGATGTATAATGGAAATTAGAAAACGTTTACTGTAAATGGAAAAAGTTAATTAAAAATTATTAATAATATTATTTTTTAGGAGGATTTTAAAATGGCAGTTTTAGTATGTGGTGGAGCAGGCTATATTGGCTCTCATATGGTTTATGAACTCATTAATAATGGCGAAGATGTTGTTGTAATCGATAATCTTGAAACAGGTCATTTAGCTGCTGTTCATGAAAAAGCAAAATTTTATAAAGGCGATATCCGCAATATGGCAGACCTTGATAAAGTTTTCACAGAAAATAACATTGAAGCAATTATTCATTTTGCTGCAAATTCTCTTGTTGGCGAAAGTATGCAAGTTCCATTAAAATATTTCAACAACAATACTTGCGGTATGGAAGTTCTTCTTGAAGCTATGGTAAAACATGATGTTAAGAAAATCGTATTTTCTTCTACTGCTGCAACATATGGTGAACCAAAACGTGTTCCTATTTTAGAAACTGATGAAACAAATCCTACTAATCCATATGGTGAATCTAAACGCATGATGGAAAAAATGATGAAATGGGTAGATATGGCTAACGGTATTAAATATGTATCCTTACGTTATTTCAACGTAGCAGGTGCTGTTGAAGATGGTCATATTGGTGAAGCTCATACAACAGAAACTCACTTAATTCCAATCATTTTACAGGTTCCACTTGGCAAACGCGATCATATTACTGTATTTGGTACAGATTATCCAACAGCTGATGGTACTTGTATTCGTGACTATGTTCATGTAATGGATTTAGCAGATGCACATATGAAAGCTCTTAACTACTTACGTGAAGGTAATGAAAGCAGTATCTTCAATTTAGGTACAGGCGAAGGCTTCTCTGTAAAAGAAATGATCGATGCAGCTGAAAAAGCTACAGGATTAAAAATTAAAGTAGAATATGGTCAACGCCGTGCTGGTGACCCTGCTCGTTTAATTGCTTCTAGTGAAAAAGCTCAAAAAATCCTTAATTGGCATCCAAAATATACAAGCATGGAAGATATCATTAAAACTGCTTGGAAATGGCATCAATCCCATCCAAACGGATATGAAGACTAATTTTTGGTTTAATTAGTAAAAGGGGATATTTTAAATAATGGATATGAATTTACAAATAAATCGTTTATTAAACTTTGCTCTACAACAAGGTCTTATTGCACCAGAAGATAAATACTATAGTGCAAATTTGCTTTTAGATTTATTGGGTGTAGATGAGTTTGAAGTAGTAGAAGTAAATGAAACATTACCAATTGCTCATGATATTTTAGAAAATATGTTAGATTACGCAGTGGAAAAAGGTCTTTGTGAAGATACTGTAACACAGCGTGATTTATTTGATACTCGTATTATGAATTGCGTTATGCCTCGTCCTTCCGAAGTAGTAGGCAATTTTAAAAAGTTATACGAAAAATCTAAAGTTCAAGCTACAGATTATTTCTATAAAACAAGTATTGCTTCTAACTATATTCGTAAAGATCGCATTGATAAGAATATTATTTGGAAAGCAAATACTGAATATGGAGATTTAGATGTTACTATTAACTTATCTAAACCAGAAAAAGATCCAAGAGATATTGCTAAAGCAAAACTTGTAAAATCTTCTTCTTATCCAAAATGTTTGCTTTGCCGTGAAAATGAAGGTTATGCAGGTCATGCAAATCATCCAGCTCGTCAAACACATAGATTAATTCCTATGGATTTTGAAGGTCATCAATGGTTTATGCAGTATTCCCCATATACTTATTATAATGAACACTGCATTTTATTAAATTCCTTGCATGTACCAATGAAAGTTTGTCGTGCTACTTTTGAAAACTTATTAAATTTTGTGGATTATTTACCACACTATTTCTTAGGTTCTAATGCAGATTTACCAATCGTTGGTGGTTCTATTTTATCTCATGACCATTATCAAGGTGGACATTATACATTCGCTATGGAAAAAGCTCCAATCGAAGAAACTTTCAAAATCGAAGGTTTTGATAATGTTACTGTTGGTCGTGTAAAATGGCCTATGTCTGTAATACGTGCAGCTTCTTCTAATAAGCAAGATTTAATTGATTTTGCTGTACATGTATTAGATGCATGGCGTGGATATTCTGATGCAAGTGTAGATATCTTAGCTGAAAGTGATGGACAACCACATAATACAATTACACCAATAGCTCGTGTTCGTGATGGTAAATATGAATTGGATTTAGTTTTACGTAACAATCGTACTACTGAAGAATATCCATTAGGTATTTTCCATCCACATAATGAAGTTCATCATATTAAAAAAGAAAATATCGGCTTAATTGAAGTTATGGGTCTTGCAGTGCTTCCAGCTCGTTTGAAAAACGAATTAGCAAAAGTAAAAGAATGCTTTATTGCTGGTAAAGAAGATATCAGTGATGATGCAGATATTGCTAAACATGCAGATTGGTATAAACAACTTCGTGAAAAATATACAGATATTAAAGATGATGAAGTTGAAGATATGCTTAAAGCTGAAGTTGGTAAAATCTTTATGGTTGTATTACTTCATGCTGGTGTATTCAAACGCAATATACAAGGTATTCAAGCTTTCAATAAATTTGTAGCAACTTTATAATTTTAATAATTATGCCATCTATAAATTTTATAGATGGCATATATTTAATCAAGAAAATATTGAAAATATAGAAATAATATATTATTATATTTTAATATATTATTATATTTTAATATATTATTTTAATAAGGATTGAAGAGAGAATGAAGTCAACTACGATAATTGATGTAGCCAAAAAGGCACAAGTATCAGTAGCAACGGTATCTCGTGTAGTAAATGGTAATTATCCGGTAAAAGAAGCTACGAAGAAAAGAGTTTTAGAAGCAATAAAAGAGTTGAAATACATTCCAAATATTCAAGCAAGAGAATTAAATACACAACATTCTTCAATTATTGGGATTATTGTGCCTAGTTTATTTAATACTTTTTTTGCTGAGGTAGTGAGTGGAATAGAAAGTTTCGCAACAAGTAGTGGCTATTCGTTATTGTTGACTTACACAAAAGATGACCCTGTCTGTGAAAAAGAATGTATGAATGAATTGCTGATGCGAAATGTATCAGGAATTATAAATATTAGTCCAAATACAGAGCGTGTAGATTGTAGTTTTTTTGACCAGATGGCATCTAGGATACCGCTGGTATTTATTAATTCGTATATAAAAAGGCCAGCTATTTCTTATGTATATAATGATGAACGAATTGGTGCAAAGATAGCTTTAGAATATTTAATATCATTAGGTCATCGTAATATTTGCTTTGTTCGCGGTGAACGAAGTGATTCTTATGAGTTTAAGCAAGATGTATATATTGAGTTTATGAAAAAAATGAATTGTTTTAGAGCCGAAAATATTTTAAATGTCAGTGCGGGCAATAGTATAGATACAGTAGAATTGACAGCAAAGAAGATTACAGATTTTCTGCCTAAGCATAAAGATATTACAGCTATTTTTTGTTGTAATGATTTGATGGGAATTGGTGCTGTGAATGCTTGTAGACGTTTAAATTTAAAAATTCCTGAAGACATTTCTGTGATGGGCTTTGATAATGTTTCATTAAGTCACTTTTTAGAACCAAAACTTACGACAATGGACCAAAATATGATGACTTTGGGATGGACGGCAGCTAGTTTATTAATGGAAAAAATAGCTAGTGATAATAAAACAAGTAGACAAGTAGTATTACAAAATACTTTAGTCTTACGTGATACTACAGGTCCGTGTAAGAAAAATAAGTAAAAGAGGTAAAAAAGATGGCAGTAGTAAAAAGTGAATTTGGTGTAGCTTCTACAGGAGAACAAGTTTATAAATTTAAAATTGAAAATTCTAAAGGTGAATATGTAAATATCATTAACTATGGTTGCATTATTCAAGCTATTGTAGTTGAAGGTAAAGATGGTAAATTACACGATGTTGTTTTAGGTTATGATACTGTAAAAGAATATGAAGATGGTACTTTCTTCTATGGTGCATTTATCGGTCGTTGTGGTAACCGTATAGCTAATGGTAAATTTACTTTAAATGGTAAAACTTATGAATTAGAAACAAATAATGGAGCAAATCATCTACATGGTGGCTCCCATGGTTTCAATACAAAAGTTTATAGTGATTTCACAATTGGTGAAAATAGTGTGTCATTGAGACGTACTTCTCTAGATGGTGAAGCAAATTACCCAGGAAACTTAGATGTAGAAGTAACTTATACTTTTGACGATAATTCTTGTTTGCGTATTGATTATAAAGCTAAAACTGATGCAGACACTGTAGTTAACTTAACAAATCACAGCTATTTCAATTTAGCTGGTGAAGGCAGTGGCAGTGTTTATGATCAAACATTAAAATTGGATTGCCCAGCAATGATTCCAACTGATGCAGGATTAATCCCAACTGGTGAAATTCGCACTATCACAAAAGGCGATGTATTTGACTTTAGTGAAGCTAAACCTATTGGTCAGGATATAGACAAAGATGATGAACGTTTAGTTATTGCTGCTGGTTATGACCATACAGTATTATTACCAGAACATGATGGTTTATATACTTTTGCACAAGCTAAATCTGAAAAAACTGGTATTATTATGGACGTAGCTACAACAATGCCAGGTGCACAGTTCTATTCTGCAAATTTCTTAGAAGGAAAACCAGGTAAACAAGGTCATATTTACAATCGTCGTGATGCTTTCTGCATTGAAACTCAATATGTACCAAATGCTGTAAATTGTGATAAATTCACATCTCCAGTATTGAAAGCAGGACAAGAAACTCATACTACTACAACATATACATTTAGTAAATAATGGTAAATAATATAAAAATACACTTATGTGATTACATAAGTGTATTTTTTTTATTTGAGGGAGAAAAATCATAAATAGTTTGAAGGGTATCGTAATGGAGAGATTGTTTTCTAAAGGTATTAGGTGTGATGCCTTTTAAATTTTTAAATACTTTACAAAAATAATCATCATTATTATAGCCTACATGGTGAGCTATTTTTTTTATCGTCCATGTAGGATTATTGATTAAAAGCTTACAAGCTACAGAAATTCTTAGATTTTGTAAGTATTTCATAGGTGATATGCCAAAGTTTTTATGAAATATTTTGCAAAGATGGTATTTAGAGTAACCGATTTGTTCAGCGATTATATCTATATTTAAAGTACTTTTAGGATAATTTTCTTCAATGAATTTTTTAGCTATATCTATTTTAGTTAAATTATTTGAGTTAGAGGTTAAATTATAATTTAGAAGGTCTATCCAAAATTTATAGGCTAATTTTGTATTTATAAATAGTGATTGTAATTTATTATTGAGAGCTTTTTTATAGAGATTTATTATTTGGATTAATAGATTAGGTTGGTTTTTTAAAGATATAATAGGACCGGATCTGTTATATATTTTACATAAGAAGGGTAAGACTTCTGGAGAGAATTCTAAATAGATGAATTTCCAATGAGTAGAATTTTTGGGTAAGTAATAATGGGAATTGCTAGGAATATTAAGTAAAAAAGCATTGCCAGCTGTGATTGTATAGGTAGAGTTATTTATATTTAAAATACCTTGTCCACTGATGCAATATTGAATAAGACAATGTTTATCATGACGATGTAGATTATGCCAAGAATAGCTATGGTCAGTGATATTTTGAAAGCCGATACCTGTTAATGTTATTAATGGCAAATCAGAGGAAAATTGATATTTTATAGCTTTATAAGGCAATGTTTTAAACATAAAAAGCTCCTTTAAATTTAAATATAAAGATGACAAAAAATTACAGTAGATAACATTTTATTATCATTTTAATATGGTTGATGATATTTTAAAATATTATTTAAGAAATAAATTTGAGGGAGAGAGTAATATGTTATCTATCAACTATGATGAGAAACAAAAGATATTTAATTTATCCAACGGCAAAATTAGTTATATTTTAGGCATTGAAAAAGATTGTTATGTAAAACATATTTATTTTGGCAAATATTTATCATCATATAATGGAAGTAATGCTCAATTATTTTATGATAGAGGTTTTTGTTCAAATCCAATTGCAACAGATAGAAATTTTTCGTTAGATACCTTATTGCAAGAATATCCAGATTTTAATCAAGGGGATTTTAGAAATCCAGCTTATATAATTCAAACGGAAGATGGCAAACGTGTAAATCGTTTTTATTATGATAATTTTAATATCATTGATGGAAAACCTAAATTAGAGGGATTACCGTCTATTTATGTAGATAATGAAAATGAAGCTAAAACTTTGTGCATTATGTTAAAAGACAAGGTGATGAATGCAAGCATTTATTTATATTATACAATTTTTGCTGATTATGATGTTATTTGTAGACATACTGAATTTGTAAATCATGGTGATAAGAGTATATATTTAGATAAAGTAATGAGCTTTAGTATAGATTTTGCTGATAGTGATTATGATGTGATGACATTATCCGGTGCTCATTTATATGAAAAAAATATTTATCGCAGAGCTATAAAATCTGACAGTATTGTATTAGAAAGCATACGAGGAACAAGTAGTCCACAGGCAACTCCATTTATAGCTTTGATGGATAAAAATACTAATGAAGATATAGGCTCTGTATGGGCATTTAATTTTATTTATAGTGGTGATTTCCAAACTAGTGTACAAGTGGGACAATATAAGACTACTAGAGTACAAATGGGTATGAACCCTACGACTTTTGGTTGGACTTTAAGCGGTAAAGAAAAATTTGTTTCTCCAGAAGCTGTATTAGTTTATACAGATAAAGGTTTAAATACTATGTCTCAGATTTTTCATAAATTGTATAGAAATCAACTTTGTCGAGGTTTATATAAAGAAAAAGTTCGTCCTATTTTGTTGAATAGTTGGGAAGCTTGTCATTTTGAAGTCAATGAAGATAATTGCTTGGATTTAGCAAGACAAGCTGGTGAATTGGGTATAGAGCTATTTGTATTAGATGATGGCTGGTTTAAAAATCGCTGTGATGATACGCAAGGGCTAGGTGATTGGCTAGAAGATGAAGCAAAATTCCCACATGGATTAAAAACTTTAGCTCAAAAAATTAAGGAAAAAGGATTATTATTTGGTTTATGGTTTGAGCCAGAAATGATATCTAAAAATAGTGAGTTATATAAAAATCATCCTGATTGGGTGATTAGAAGTATGGATTATGAGCCTATTTTGAGCAGATGCCAATATGTGTTGGATTTATCGAATATAGAAGTTTGTAATTATCTTGTAGAAAAAATAGCTAATATATTAGAAAATGTAGAGATATCTTATGTTAAATGGGATATGAATAGACATTTGACAGATTTAGGTTCTGCTTATTTGAATAGTAAGGAACAAAAAGAATTATCACATAGATATGTATTGGGGTTATATTATATTTTAGAAAAGTTAACACAGCGTTTTAAAAATGTTTTATTTGAAAGTTGTTCTAGTGGTGGCGGTAGATATGATGCAGGAATGCTCTATTATATGCCACAAACATGGGCTAGCGATAATACAGATGCCATTTGTCGTCTGAAAATACAATATGGTACAAGTATATTATTCCCTGCGATTACAATGGGCTCACATGTTTCTATAGTGCCAAACCATCAAGTAGGTAGAATAACACCACTTGAAACGCGTTTTGCTGTAGCTTCTTCAGGAAATTTGGGTTATGAATTGGATTTAAATAAATTAAGTGGTGAGGAAAAAGAAGAGATAAAAAAACAAGTAGTTTGGTATAAACAATATAGAGATATTATACAAAAAGGGACTTTCTACAGAATACAGAGTCCTTTTGCAGGAAATAATACTAGTTGGAATATTGTTTCTGAAGATGAAAATACTATTATTTGTTATTTTTATCAGGTTTTAGTAGAGCCAATATATACAAATCTAATTTTGAAATTAAAAGGATTGCAAGAAGACGCTTTATATACTTTAGTCGGTACAGATAAAGTTTTCAGCGGTAGTGAATTGATGTATGCTGGCTTGATGATACCAAGAATAGAAAAAGATTTTTATAGTAATATTTATGTATTCAAAAAGTTGGTTTAAACGGTAATTTTAGTATATTTATTTAAAATTTTATATATATTTTACAAACGATGCCTATGTAAAACTATACAATTTTACATAGGCATTGTATAATAATAATGAGCTTAACAGAAAATTTCATATAAACAGCATTAGATTTTTTAAATGCAACATTATTTCTCACAAAGAAATCATGAGGTGATAGTAGATGGCTATTAAAAATGTTGAAGTTGACCGTAGAGATTGTCAAAGCTACCGTAACTATTTGAAGAGAGGAGGATTTATCTCCGCGAGCTATTTATCAGTTAGTGGTTTAGATGCTATAAGATTAAAAAAATTAGCTGTTCAAGGTAGATTGGATGCTGTTAGATGTGCGATTGGTAAATCTGTTAGGTGGTACTACTGCGAAAAACAAGCAGAGTTAGCTCATTTACGTGGAGAAGCATGAAATGCATAATTTTTATGTTTAGTAGACTACTTTTTATAAAATATTAAAAAGTAGTCTATTTTTTATAAAAAACTTATTGACAAAAACAAATTCATCTGATATTATATATTTCTGTCAGCAACAATATAATATTGTTTGAGAGCACATGGAGAGTTGTCCGAGTGGTTGAAGGAGCACGCCTGGAAAGCGTGTATACGGGTCCCCGTATCGAGGGTTCAAATCCCTCACTCTCCGCCATAATTGATAGGTACAGGATTTTGCATTGCAAAGTCCTGTTTTTTGTATATGCAGAAATATAGAGGTTTTTATGAAAATAATCTTGATAATAATAATGTTATTGGTATTAAATTTAAATTTAGTATTTGCACAAAATCTAGAAAATAATGAGAGTAATTTAAAAAAGCAGGATATACAGTATTTATCAGCATGGACTTCACTTGCTGTATATAATGATAAATTTAGTTTATTAGCAAGAGATATTTTAAAAAATGATGGTTGGAATATTCGCTTTTATAATGAACAAATAGCAAAGTCTGATGTTAAATATTTATTAGCTGATAAAAAAATAAATGATAAAGATATATATTTTTTATCTATAAGTGGTACGAGTAGTTGGCAAGATGTAAAAACAGATTTAGCAGTAGAAGCAACGGTTTTTCAAGGTCACAGTATAGAAGAGTTTTTACTTAGTAGAAATGATACTGATTTAAGGGAGGATAGACCATTAGTACATAAAGGTTTTTTACAATATGTACAAGACGGTTTTTTCTCGCCTAATAGTACAGGAAAGATTTTGGGACTTGACTTAGTCGAACATTTAAAATTATATCCGGAAGATAAAATTTATATAACAGGACATAGCTTAGGTGGAGCTGTAGCTGAGTTATTGACAGCTCGATTAATAGATATGGGAGTAAATCGTGAGCAAATAGAAACTGTTACTTTTGGGGCACCTGCTGTAGGTAATAAATGTTTTGTGGATATGTATGAGCCTAAAATGAATTTAACGCGTATCACTATGAAAGGTGATATTGTAAAAAATTTAGCACAAATAGCAAATGAGCGTTTTGTGCAGTTTAAAACTAATGAGGTATGGACAGTATCTGAATTAGAAAATGATAAATTTGCCCATAATATGTTACTTTATTTTGATCGAGCTATTAAAAATTATTATGATAGTAAAGTAGATGTACAACAAATAGAAGACATTAAAGCTTGTGATATATATGTAGCTAAGATTAAATATGATTTTCCTCAAGAAGTACAGTCAGAAATAAAATATATGGATTTAGCTTTAACAGATAAATTATCTAGGGAAAATGAAAATTGTTTTGTAGAGAAAGATGATCAAGTAAATGCTTTTGTTAAAGCAAGATCACTAAATGCAAAATATGTAGTATTTTATGATTTTAGTGCAAGTAAAATAAAAGATAGTACATCAAATAAAAGATATTATCTTTATGGAAGTAAGTATATTTATGATATAAATGGCAATTTAATTGGCGGTTTTAGTGCTACATCAGATACAAATGAAATGACTCTATTGCAGGCAGTATTATATTTAGATTGTCAATTTAAATAAAATTTTAAGTAGATAAAAAGAAAAACTTAGCGAATAATATTTGGTGTTATTCGCTAAGTTTTTTTGTTATGGTAATTGAGTGAGTTTTATATCAGATATTTGTTTAATGATAATATCTGCTCTAGATAAATCTTGATTGCCGGAATTAGGATTGGCAAAACCAATACAAAACATGCCTGCATCTTTAGCAGCAATACTACCATTTTTAGAGTCTTCAAGAACGACACAATCTTTAGGATTAACGAATAGTTTTTTTGCTGTCTTTAAATATATATCAGGAGCAGGTTTGCCATGGACTAAATCTTCTCCGGAGACTAAAAATTTAAAGTATTTATCAATGTTGAAAGTTTTTACGATAAATTCAATGACGTTTAAAGGTGAAGATGAAGCTATCGCTAGAGGAATATTTGCTTTTTGTAATTGTTCAAGTAGGTCAGTAATTCCATCAATAGGTTTGAGTTGATGTTCAACAATATACTTTTTAAAGAAAGTCATATGATTATTAGTCATTTCTTGGGGTGTATAAGGTAGATGATGTTTATTGATGAAGTAAGAAAAAACAGATGTGGAAGTCATGCCAATAAGTTTATTGAATTCCTTATCATCGACAACGACATTACTTTTAAGTAAAACTTCTTTAATTACTTTATTATGAATAGGTTCACTATCAATAATTACACCATCCATATCAAAAATAAATGCTTTCATAAAGATACCTCTTTTTGTTTTTAATTAAGTAATTATAGCATAGCAAAATTAAATAGAGTTTAAAAGTAAATTAACCTTATGAAAGATAAATTTATTTAAATTTATAACAATTAGATATATAATAAATAATAACAGATAATATTGTCGAGGTTGATAAAGTGAAAAAAATAGTAATATGTTTATTGGGTCTATTTATTTGTATGCAATCTATAGCTTTAGCTAATGTACATCAATCGAAAGTGGCAAATGTAGAAAGTATTCGTTCTGTATATGCCTATAAAGACCCACAACAAGTGAAGATTTATGAACAGCAAAAATTATTGCAAGAGCAAAATAAAACTGATGAGAAAATTGAAGAACCAGTAGCATTATTTAGAGTTTTTCTTAATAATGATAGATTTTATAAAGATGATAATAAATATAGAGACAATATAGAATTGGCATTTACATCACATAATACAAATAGAAATTATATTTTTGATAATGAATGTCCACCGTATTTAATCATAAAAGATATTAATAATAATGAGTATAAATTAAATTTTGCTAAAACAAAATATGATAATCCATATTGGATAAGCTTTAAATTAACTAAAAAAGAGATGGAGCAAATTGAAAATGCTAAATCAATAAGCATAATTTTGCCAGAAGCAGAAAATAATATCTATTATTTCAATAAGAAAAAAGATAAAATAGAAAAGAAATCTTATGATGATGATATGAAAATAATAGAAAGGGAATATGTACTTCCTGAAACTATAGTTAATGAATGGAAAGAAGTTTTAAATAGCAATAAATAAAAAAAGCCCTACTAAAAATATTTTTAGTAGGGCTTTTTAGTAAGGGGTTTATGATTAATGCTTAGTAAGCGGCATCATTGCCATTACTAGCTTCTGTAGGGGCAGTATCTTTATGTTCTATTCCTGTATGATATGGGCTATTTACATTTACTGTAGGAGCATGCAATTTTATATTGCGTTTTTCTAATACTTGTTTTAAAAGCCATGGTTTATCTGAAATAATACCATCTACACCCATATCGAGTAACATATTCATATCTTTTTCATTGTTGACAGTCCATGGAACAACTTTCATGCCCAAAGAATGTGCTTCATCAACATCTTGTTTGGAGATTTCTGTATAATAAGGAGAAATAATATCAGCACCGATTGCATGAGCAGCTTTTACAGGATCTCCTTGATAATCTTTAATATCTAATCCACCAAGCCATGGAGATTTTTCTTGTTCATAACGGCGTAAAGATTCACTATCACGGCCCCAAGAAGGTTGTTCTTGCCAAAGTGCACTAGTAGAGATATTAGGATTTAATTTTTTCATTTCAATCAATGTTCGCCAATCAAAAGATTGTAAAACGACACGATCTTCCATATTATATTTTTTTACAATATTATTAAATGTTTCTACGAATTTTTTAGGATCAGCATTATTTTTATATCCGATACTTTCTGGATCAGGATAAGATTTTGTTTCAATATTTAAAATGATATCTTTGTTGTCGTAAGATTGAATTAGTTGCATTAACTCTTCTAATGTAGGAATTTTAGCATCGTAAGTAAATTGTGTTTTACCATGTAAATCATAGTATTCACCGCAATTAGGATTCATTACACCAACATCGAATTTCTTTAATTCATCTACAGTCATTAAACGAATATCATATTTATTATTTTCAATATAATTACCATTTTCATCGCGTGTTATATCTGAATTTAAGATAGGATTATGGCTCATAACAATTTGACCATCTTTAGTAAGTTGCATATCACATTCAATAGAAGTTGCACCTAGTTCCATTGCATAAGCATAAGAATACAAAGTATTTTCTGGTCTAACATCTCTACCTCCACGATGTGCTTCTAAATCAAATACATCATAATTGACTTTAGCATAAGTAGTGGAAATATCAATATTATTAAATCCGCTGTAGATTGTTAATGCGGCTAGACCAGTTAATAGAAGTTTTTTAGATATTTTATTCATTGTATTCATCTCCTAAAGATTAATTGTATTTTTTTAATTATCTCATAAATCTGAATATATGTATGTCAGAATATAATGTAATTTTAAAGTAAATTTTTCTTACAAAAATAAAGTGAAAAAATAATAAAAAAAGTGTTGACAAAAGATTAAAAGCTAGATATAATAATTAAGCACTCGACGAGAGGGCAACTCAAAAAGAAGAAAATTGTTAAAAACAAAAAATAAATAAAAA
>NZ_CAUBSM010000014.1:0-47344 GCF_958438645.1 uncultured Megamonas sp. | reverse complement strand
GATATAGTAAGACCTGCTATTTTAGTAGGCAAGTATCGTTTGTATCCAAGAATCCCCTGCATTTAGGCATGGGGAGTATGTCAAAAGTGCCAATGACCTTTATTTTCTGTGCTTTTATTGATTTATTTATGTATATATTTAGTTGGCTCCATCCTCAAGCTTATTATCAACATATTTTAGTATTGTTAATCGGTTGTATCTGTATGGGAATAGGTGTTACATGTCAATTATTAGGACGTGTGGTTATGCTTCCTGGTGAAGGTTTAGTGAATGCGATTGCTACTCATTGGAAATTAGACTTTGGCAAGATAAAGGTTATTTTTGATTGGTCACTCGTTGCTATAGCTGGTGGATTATCATTATATTATTTTGGCACTATTGAAGGAATACGAGAAGGAACACTTGTTTCAGCATTATCCACCGGTATTCTCGTTAAATTCTTCATGAATACGTTGTTGAAGATAAGAATAAAACGTATCGGTAAATTAAGACAGCAGTGCAGAGTGAATAGAATAAATAAAATAAGCACTCAGGCTGAATAAAATAAAAGACCTATGAAGTTGAATGAACAGCTTTATAGGTCTTTTTTATCGTATGCCATAAGATGTAATAAAAAATAAGGCAAATATTATATTTGATGTGTTTCATACAAATAGTTAAAGTATTTTTCATAGAATGCAGGAACGCCGTCGATGATATCCTGTACAGAAATTTCATCAACCGCCGTGCCCTGCCATACGGTCAGTTTGCCGTCATTTGTTACAGCAGTCGGTTTACCAAAATTTTTTGTCATAGCGCGTTTTAGAAGATAATATTTCGTGAAATTTGCATACTGCTGTTTATCTGAATTAAGTTTTTTATTAAAAAACAGGGCGGCTTTATATAATTTGTTGTTATACATATATAAAATAATAAACGATTCATCAGGCGAATATTTTTCTGTTGGAAGCAAAACGTATGATTCGTAATATCTGCCTTTATAGCCGTAGTATTTAAGATTGTACAGCTGATTTATTTTTATTAAATCATCATTCCAATCCAAATTGAAATCATTGTGCATAATATCGTCATAGATATAATGAAAAGGCGGATTATTAGGAAGCGGTTTATAAATATATACGTTTTTATCTGTTTGAGCAAAAGCAGAATTGATAGGCATTAGCAAAAGAAAACAGAAAAACATTAGAAATTTTTTCATAGATAAACTCCTCCAATCTAATGAAATATAAGGCAAAATAAAGCGGTTTTGATTTTATCGGAACTGTTTTTTATTTATATCTCCAATCGGTAGATATTGGATCGTCATATCGAATAAGATACCATGTATTATTTTCTATTAGGACAGTAAACTGCTGGTAGCCCCATCCACCGTTAAGGTCATTATTGTCTTTGTCTTTTAAATGAAATGTTGTACGGGTATCTACATAAATAATTCTCGTATCGTCTTTGTCCTGTGTTTGAGATAATTCCATTAATTCAAATGCAGAGAAATGGTCTAATTCAGGATATTGTGTTTTTTGATTGAGCTGTTTAAAAATTTTTTCTGGCATATGTTCGGCAAGTTTCTCATCATAGCCGTTTTGTGTAGTGATAGCGTATTTTATAGTAGGGATTATATCGACATAGGAAGTATAGAATTGATGAGCTTCTATAAATCTGATAGTGAAGATAGTTGAAGGAATTATCATATTAAAAGCGGACATACCGAGGAAAATCATACATAACATAACTTGAAACAAGGGTTTGAGATAAATATTCCTGCTTGTTTTATGCGGCAGATATAAAAATAAAATGCTTACAGTCAAACATATTATGCAGAGTATGCCCCATGAATTATGAATAGGATTGCCGAAGTAAATAAATAGATAATGCTTGCCAGTATTTTTGTATAGATTATTTTTGATGATTTAAACAGTTTGTTCACGGGAAAAAGTATATAGATTAAAGGAATTGATAAAAACAATAGTTGATAGAGATTTTTTTCATGTGGAGGAATAGAGAATGAATAAAGTGCAGGAAAACAGAAAATAAGAATGACACCGCTTAAAAAATGAAGTGATAATAAGGTTTTTAACAGCTTCAAAGTAATTACCTCCCTAAAAATCCATAATTCCTATAATTCACATATATCTTTGCATAAGATTATTAAATTGTCAAATTAAAACAAAATGCCAATCACTGATTAATATATTTTGCAGGGATTGGCATTTTGTTTTAAGGCAATAATTTTCTTAGTTTGTTTAGAGCATGTTTTTCTAGTTTGTATACTGCTTGAACTGAAACCTTATTTTTCTTGGCAATTTCACTTGTGGAAAATCCATATTTGTATTTTAGAATGATGACAGTTTTTTCTTTGGCAGTTAAGTCTTTTAACAGATTTAGAAATTCCAAATCACTGAATATCACGTTTTCTGATACACAGTTGGCAGGATTTTCTTCATAATTTATTTCATCAAGAAAATTAAGTTCAGTGTTAGATTGATTATATTGCTGTTTAAAGTATTTATAGAACTTAAATTTAATGCTATGTGATATATATGAAATCAAGGTTTTGTCATTAGTGTTATTCATTTTATCTAAAGATATTGTATTAATAAGATGGATTAGGAAAATATATAAGTCCTGCTGTATATCTTCAGATTGAGCTTTTCTGCTGTAAGATTTAATTTGACCTTGAAAGATGGTTAGAATATCCGTTATTTTTCTTTATTGCCTTTTTGGATAGTATCAATCAACTCAAATATATGTTTATCCATGTATAACACTTCCTGTCATACATAAAGAGTTGTTTGATATGTGGATTTTAAACCGTGGCAATAAAAAATTTTTTCAGATTTTGAGGTTTAAATATTCGAGCATAAAAAAATCTATATTTATAGTCTTAATATGAATTGGAGGATGACTTATGACTATAAATATAGATTATTTAAGTAAGATATTTATATTATTATTTGGTGTGTTAGATAAATTTATTATTGCATTGGTAGTGATAATGGTTATAGATTTTATCACTATTTTATTTATAACATACTATAGTAAAGATACATTAAAATTTGATGATGATAATATTAAAAAGAGATTAATAAAAAAGTTGTATATATTGCTGCTTATAATACTTGCACATGAATTGGACATTATAATCGGTGAGGATATGAATATAAGAAATGTAACAATCTGTTTTTTTATCGGCAGTGAAGGATTAAATATTTTAGAAAATGCTGTAACCATGAATATATCTTTGCCGAATATATTGAAGAAAATATTGGAGCGTATTCAAAATAAAAATAAATGAGTAGGTTTAAATTCGGTTAGAAGAAATACTCTATATAAATGTAATCGGTTACAAAGAAAATTTGGGAGGTGCAGTGCCGATGTATTAGATAGAAAAATAGCAGTGGAATATGCGTTGAATTATGCTCTTGTACCCAATATCGGTTCAGAAGATGATTTCTGGTTTTTCATGCAGGACGGTACAAATTTTGTATCGCAATGCTGGTATATGGGCGGAATTAAACAAAACGGCGGCTGGTACTGGCAAAATCGCAAAAATCATACAAAGTCATGGACAGATATGAAAAAGTTCGTGCGATATATGACGAAATATTCAGTCTATTATTCTGATGAAAATAAACCTGTTGCCCGAATTTGCCGAGATAAAAATTCAGTTCAAATTGGAGATTTAATTCAATTTAGAAATAATGCTGATATTTGGTATAAATTGGCAATTATCACGGAAATAAAAAACGGCGAGATATATTATGTACAGCATAGCCCGAATTGTCCGGAACATAAATTAAGTGAAGATAATACAAAAGAAATTCGCTTTATCTGTGTAAAAAATTGAAATATGAATACAGTTTTTCATCATTTTCTAATATATAGAGAATATAATGATAATAGGAATTCTATTTATGATGAAAAAGAAAGGCTGTGATTGTATGTTTAGGAAATTAGTTATGCTATTATGTTTCGGTATTTTGTTAAGTTTCAGCGTGGTAAGTGCTCAGGCTAGTGATGAATTGCCGCCGCTTGTAATTGAAACGGATGATGTAAAATACGCAGGGATAATGTTGAAGTTGGATAAGAACCCGACTATAACGGCACGACAGGAAACGGCTATTCATAAAGAACCTTCACCGAATAGCCCTGTAGTAGGAACAATGCAGCGAAATGATAAAGTTTCAATTATAGGAGCGAAAGCCTATATTTATCCGCGTATGGGAAAAACTAAAATAATCAAGGATATGACTTTGGTAGATGAGTTTGGTAATAAAAAAATTTTAAAACCAGGGGATGTTATGTATTTGATATCTCATAATATTTATGGAGAAAATACTATTTGGTATAAAGATACTTTCTTTATGCCAACAGAAACGCATAATATAAAAATGCCTGCACCGTATTCTGATAGTGATGGGGAAGGTAAATATGCTGAATATGAAGGATATACAAATAAACAGGATACAGAAGCTGATTTTGAATTGTATATAGAATATCCGAATGATAACCCGCATACGCCAATGAATACATGGACATTAGTAGACGGAACAGAATTTAGACGTAATGCCGATATATGGCTTTATGTGGAATTACCGGATAAAGTAACGAGAGGTTGGGTACAATTTCTTGATGCACATTTAGGTTCAAAAACATATAAGCAGATATGGTGGAGACAACCTAGTGTGGACGATAGGGAAAGTTTTGATTTATCTTTTTATTATAGTTATTGGGTAATGAAAAATTAACTTTAGGAGTGAATTTATATGGCTAAAATAGTAGATAAGTTTGGTGAATATAATTTAGAATTAATATATCCTACAGACGAAGAAAAGAAAAATAAAATTAGTTGTGCAGTAAATACAAATGAGTTTTTATTTTATTCAAATAATCCGGAAAGTGTATATTATAAGGACTTTGCTGATAGCGGAAAGTATTTTTGCCGTGAAACGGTCAAGGGCAATGGTCAGATATATACTTGGCACAGAAATGAATACGAAGGAACGATAACATCGCTTATTTTGATGTATAATCCAAATGATTTTGATATTGAATTAAATTTCACAAATATCGGGACGACAATTGATGCAAACTGGGTTTCTGATGTATACGCTTGGCGAGATTATCTTACAGCTGCTAACAATCCGGTAAAAATTACACTTCATCCTTATGAATATGCTAATATTTTTAGCAGACAGATACCAGCACACTGTAATTTCGGAGTTATCAGCAGAGTATCAATTGCAGATAAACAAGGCAATCCTGCGGCAGTTACTTTCTTTGATTTGGCTTATGTTGATGAAGCTAAATCTGGAAATGCTACAGAACCGGCACAAGCAAGTGTTACAGGAGCAAAATCAGATCCGCATAGAGGTGTAGGAGCTGGTTTTTATGAAACATTTACATTGAATTTATCAATGAGTTCAGATGAACAGAATAAGGCAAAAGTTGTTTCTTTTGGTAAAGATAAAACAACCGATACAAGTAATGATGGAGATTCTTTTGATGGAAAAGATTTAATTCAGATGACGGATTCTTCCGGGCAGATTACAGTTAAAGGATTAGCCGGAAATTACGGCGTACAAATGGACGTAAGACTTAATTTTACCAATAATACTGGTAGTGTCGGTAATTTCAAGGTTGTTATGTCGAGTACAGGTGGGGCAATTTATCCATTTGTTTCACTTGATGGGGTATTTGCTTATCCGGGAAGAAGGATTGATACTGCAAAGAATTTAATGGAAATGATAGATTTAGGAACGATAGAAAATGGACAATCTGTTTCGGTAAGTTTCTTTACAGCATTAACAGCTGTATCCACAGCACCTTTTATTATCGGTGTTATCCGTGCTTAATTTTATAATGAAAAGAACAACCTTGAATTTTCAGGGTTGTTCTTTTTTTATAGGTAGTATAATGATAGTAGAAATTCTATTTATGATGAAAAAGAAAGGCTGTGATTATATGTTTAAGAAGTTGGTTATGCTGTTATGTTTCGGTATATTGCTGAGTTTTAATGTAGCAAATGCTCAGACTAATGATGAATTGCCGCCGCTTGTGATTGAAACGGATGATGTAAAATACGCAGGGATAAATATTGATTGGACAAAATCTCCATCAGTAATTATAAAGAAAGATGTTATTTTATATAAGGAACCGTCTTTAAATAGTGCTGTAGTAGGAAAGATTTTAGCTGATGAGAAAGCGAAAGATATGGCAAATCCGTATTTATCATCAGATATGTTAATTCCTGTTGTTAAGGCAAAAGCTTACATTTATCCACGTATGGGAAAAACAGAAATCATATCGCCAATTAAAGAAACGTATGAGTATAAAATAAAGGAAAATACGCCAAAAACAGGAGATTTTATTTATATTATTTATAAGGAACCAACAGGAGCTGCGATAGCCTGGTATAATAATGAATTTATAAAATTGCCGTCAAAAGGAGTGAAAACTCCTGATATGGATAATAATTTTAATGATTATATTTATGCTGTATATGAAGGTTATTTTTCTAAATACGATTATGACGGGAACCCGAGAGCTATTGTAGATATGGTATATGTTGACCGTAAATATTATGTTATAAATTATCCTCGCAGAAATGCAGATGTCTGGTTATATCTGAAAAAAACGGATGAATTACAAGGTTGGGTACAATTAACGAATGCTTATTCAGGTTTTAAACAGCAACCTGATTGGTGGAGATATTTTAATGCTGTTGATTTAGGAATATCATGGTAAAAAATGGGGAGACAAGATTGTGGCTAGTATTATGCAGATAAGCTTAATAGTAAGAAAATAAAGTTTTATGATAATATATGTTTAATATAGTTTAAAAATATATATCGATTTTATATCAAATTTTTTGTGTAATAATTTATTATTGAAGGGGATTGAAATGATACGATACATTATAACATCAGTGATAATTTTATTAATGATAATAATATATTATACCTATCATTCATTAGAAATATTTATGATAGGTATATATTTTTTTCTTTTATTTAGTTTTATATCAGGAATAAGTTTTACAATTTTTACAAAAAGTAAGTGTAGTAAGATATTATTGTTTTTTTATAGAAAACTTATGATTTTTAGTGATAAGTATGAAAATGCCTTAAGTATAGATTATAAAAAAACCGTTTATCTGTTTGGAAAGTTACTTTTAGTAGATACATGTTTAAATTTTTGCGTACTTGTATATATAACAGTAAAAACATATCATTTAACTTATAATGTATTTGTCAATATATATCCATTATGGATTTGTATACAAATAATAGTTTTGATGATAACAATAATAGTTAATATAAATGTATCTTCAGAAATAAAAAAATTAAATAAAGTATTTAGGTTTAAAAATAAAGAGAAATAATACTCTATATAAATGTAATCGGTTACAAAATAAGTTTAAGGAGATATTTATTATGGATGATCTTATGTTTACTACAGAAACGACTAAAGATGAATTACTTAGTGTTTTTGATGAGGCTGAAACTTTGTTAGATGTAACAAGTTCAACAATTTTTTTAGTAGCTAATAACTTGATAGGTTATATTTTTAAAGATAAACCGCCAGTAGTATTAGCAACTTCGCTTCTTGATTTATTGCAAGCGAGTGCAAATGTATTAGAAGATACATTGCATAGAATGGAAATGCATAATGCTAATATATTAACTACTACAACTGTTTATGAATATGTGGGATATATGCCGGGATCTTCATATCCAACATATAAAGCTAAAAATATTAGTTATAGTTATAAATAAGCGTTGATTTATAGCTAAATATTCTATATTAGTGTGCACAATAAAAATAAAAAAACCCGAAGAGTTTTATCTTCGGGTTTTTCTGTAAGTCAATTAGAATACATCATGAAGAATGATTGTCTGGTCACGGTTTGGACCTACGGAAACAAATCCAAGACCAATACCTGTAACCTGTGCCATTCTTTCTAAATATTTACGTGCATTTTCTGGTAAATCTTCATATTTTCTGATGCCGGAAATGTCTGTTTTCCAACCAGCGAATGTTTCATAAACTGGTTCTACATTTGCAAGAACTTTTAAGCTTGCAGGCATTTCATCTAAGATTTCACCATTGTATTTATAAGCCACACACATTTTGATTTCATCGAAAGTATCGAGGATATCAAGGCGAGTAACTGCCATATAATCAATACCGCTGAGGTAACCTGCATAGCGAACTACGCAAGCATCAAGCCAGCCAGTACGACGAGGACGACCTGTAACTGTGCCATATTCATGACCACAATCACGGATTTTATCGCCGATTTCGTTGAGCTGTTCAGTTGGGAATGGACCTTCACCAACGCGAGTGCAATATGCTTTTACGATACCTACTACTTTATCGATTTTGTTAGGGCCTACACCAGCACCAGAGCAAACGCCACCTGCTGTTGGATGAGAAGCTGTAACATATGGATAAGTACCATGATCGATATCAAGCATAGTAGCTTGAGCACCTTCGAACATTACTTTTTTACCAGCATTGATTTCTTTATTTAAGAATGCAGATGTATCGATTACATATTTTTTTAGTTTTTCAGCATAACCGAGATATTCAGTGCGAATGTCTTCGTAGTTTAATGGTTCTTTACCATAGAGTTTTACAAGTTCACGATTTTTAACATCGAGAGCTGTTTTTAATTTTTCACTGAATGTTTCTTCATCGATTAAATCACAAACACGAATACCAATACGGTTATCACGGTCCATATAACATGGGCCAATACCACGTTTTGTAGTACCGATTTTTAATTCGCCTTTGTTTTCTTCTTCAAGACCGTCCATGAGACGATGATAAGGCATTACAACGTGAGCACGATTAGAGATACGTAATCCGTCAACAGAGTAACCATCTTTTTTTAGAGCTTCCATTTCTTGAAGGATTACTTCAGGGTCAAAAGCTACACCATTTGCAATCACACAGATTTTATTATCATAGAGCATACCAGATGGCATGAGTCTTTGTTTAAATTCTTTGCCGTCTACTGTAACAGTATGACCTGCATTACTACCACCTTGATAACGTACAACTATATCAGCTTTTTCTGCTAAATAGTCTACGATTTTACCTTTACCTTCATCACCCCATTGGGTACCAGTTACAACAACTGTTGACATAAGAAAACTTCCTCTCTATTACTCAAGTTTAATATTAACTGCTTATTCAATACCGAAACGAGCCATAATCATGTCTACATTGCGTAAGAACCATTTGTAATCGAAGCAGTTGTCGATTTCTTCTTTAGTGAGATATTTTGTGATATCTGGGTCTTTTTCTACATTTGTACGGAAATCTTCGCCTTTGAGCCATCTAGCCATAGCATTTCTTTGAACCCATTTGTAAGCATCTTCACGAAGTACGCCTTTGCTTACAACTGCGAGCATGATGCGTTGGCTGAAAATAAGACCGCCAGTTTTGTTAAGATTTTCCATCATAGCTTCTGGATAAACGAGAAGTTTATCTAAAAGATTTGTTAATTTACGGCAGCAATAATCAACGTTGATAGTGCTGTCTGGTAAAATTACGCGTTCAACGGAAGAATGGGAAATATCGCGTTCATGCCAAAGAGTGATATCTTCCATAGCTGCAATAGCGTTACCACGAACAAGGCGAGCCATACCAGAGATACGTTCACCAGTGATAGGATTACGTTTATGAGGCATAGCGGAAGAGCCTTTTTGACCTGGCTGGAAGTATTCTTCAACTTCACGGATATCTGTACGTTGAAGGTTACGTAATTCTGTAGCGATTTTTTCAAATGTGCTAGCTACGATAGCAAGAGTAGTCATATATTCTGCATGGCGATCACGCTGAATAACTTGTGTTGCAAGTTTTACAGGTTCAATGCCAAGTTTTTTGCAAGTGATTTCTTCAATACGAGGGTCAATATTGGAATAAGTTCCTACAGCACCGGAGAGTTTACCAACAGCAACGATTTTTTTAGCGTGTTCAACACGTTCAATATCACGGCAAACTTCATCGTACCATAAAGCGAATTTTAAACCGAGAGTCATTGGTTCTGCATGGATACCATGAGTACGACCGATGCAAACTGTATGTTTATATTTTTTAGCTTGACGTTTTAAAACATCACGTAAATTTTTGAGGTCTTCTAAAATAAGCTCAGCAGATTTTTTCATCATAATGCCGAGTGCTGTATCTTTTACGTCGCTGGAAGTTAATCCTTTATGGATATATTTAGAATCTTCGCCAACGTATTCAGCAACGTTAGTTAAAAATGCGATAATATCATGATTAGTAACTTTTTCAATTTCTTTAACGCGTTCTAAGTTAAACTGTGCTTTTTCACGAATATTTTTAGCAGCTTCTACTGGAATTTGACCAAGTTCAGCCATAGCTTCACAAGCTGTAATTTCAACTTCAAGCATTACTTCAAATTCATGTTGGAGAGTCCAAATTCTTCCCATTTCAGGATTGGTATAGCGTTCAATCATTTAAAAATTTCCTCCTCATATTTAAAACCAGCATAATTTTTCCACTGATAACAGCAAAAAGAACCCAAATAGACAATATATGTCCAAGATTTGAGTTTTATTTGTAAAATCTATATGTAGCTTTTACCTTCATATAATAGCATTTTATGTACTTTAGTGTCAATGAAAATGGGGATTATAAGTTTACAATGGAGGCTAGACATAACAAAAAGCTATATCAATGTTAACATCAATATAGCTTGTTTTTTATTAAATATTATCTTGTGTACGAAGTAAATCAGCAAATTTTGTAAACTCTTTGTGAAAGAACAATTGAACTGTATCTACAGGGCCATTACGATGTTTAGCGACAATAACATCGGTTATATTCTTATTTTCTGTTTCAGCATTGTAATAATCTTCACGATATAAAAACATAACGATATCGGCATCTTGTTCTAGAGAGCCTGATTCACGAAGGTCACTGAGCATTGGTTTTTTGATTTGACGAGATTCTACACTACGAGATAGCTGAGAAAGTGCGATTACAGGAACATTGAGTTCACGAGCTAGAGATTTTAAAGAACGAGAAATCTCTGAGATTTCTTGTTGACGATTGTCGCCATTTTTATTTGCTCTACCTTGCATTAACTGTAAATAGTCAATTAATACTAAGCTTAAACCTTTTTCTTGTTGAAGTCGACGAGCTTTGGAGCGTAGTTCCATGATGCTGATACCAGGAGTATCATCAATATAAAGTGGTGCTTTAGAAAATTTATCAGCGGCAGCGATTAGTTTTTGCCAATCCTGTTCATCTAAATCACCGACACGTAATCGCTGGGACTCGACTAGTCCTTCAGCACAAAGCATACGTTGCATTAACTGTTCTTTGGACATTTCAAGAGAGAAAAAAGCTACAGGTTTATTTTCTTTTAAAGCTACATGCGAGGCTATGTTTAGGGTAAATGCTGTTTTCCCCATACTAGGTCTAGCTGCGACTAAGATTAAATCAGAAGGTTGAAGTCCTGCAGTTAATTTATCTAAATCTTTAAATCCAGTAGATAAACCAGTTAACCCACCTTTAGATTCATATAGGCTTTCGATCTTGCTGAAAGTGTCAATGACGATTTGATTGATAGGTGTGAAATCACCAGTTTTACGGTTGGAAGCGATTTCTAAAATCATTTTTTCAGCTTTATCCATGATGGTATCTGCATCTTCGGCACCTTCATAACCCATAGCAGCGATAGCTGTGGCTGTATTGATGAGATGTCTCATAAGAGCTTTTTCTTTGACTATTTTAGCGTAAAAAACTACATTAGCAGCTGTAGGAACAGTGTTGGCAAGGGCTGTAACGAATGCAATCCCGCCGACTTTTTCCAATTGATTTGTTTTATTTAATTGTTCGATGACAGTTAAATTATCTACTGCTTGATTGCGATTAGATAAATCAAGCATTGCCTCAAAAACAATGCGGTGAGCTTCACGATAAAAATCTTGCGGATTTAAAATCTGAGCAGATTCAGCGATAGCTTCTTTGGAGATGAGCATAGCACCTAGGACTGCTTGCTCAGCTTCGATATTTTGAGGAGGTACTCTGTCTATCAAAATGATCACCTCACAGGCTTTAATTTAATGCTAATGCTAAAGCTTCTTTGGCTGTTTTAACAGGATAGACTTTCAAACCATGTAAGTCAGACGGGATATCTTTAGCATTTTCTTCAGGAATAATAAGAGTTTTTATGCCAGCTTGACTGGCACCGTAAGCTTTTTCAAAGACACCACCTACAGGGCGGACTAGTCCTTGAATGGATATTTCACCAGTAATAGCGACATCTTGGTGAATTGGTTTTTGGGTGATGGCTGAAATCAATGCTATCAATATAGCTGTTCCAGCAGACGGCCCATCGATATTGCCTCCACCGATTATATTGATGTGAATATCATAATCGTGGATATCTTCATTTGTGAGTTTGCGAACGACTGCGGCAGCATTGAAGACAGAATCTTGAGCCATAGAGCCTGCTGTTTGATTAAAACGAATGGTTCCCTTGCCTTTTTCATTCGCTTTAAAAGCTATAGCTTCGATTTCAATGACAGAACCGATAAAACCAGCAACACCTAAGCCAAAAATTTTTCCGATTTCACTGGTAGCAGATGCTTTTTTAGTGACAAATGGCGTTAAGCGACTTACTTGAGCTACAGTGTAGATATCTTCTGCAGTGATTGATATATTATTCATATCATTTTGTTGACGAGCAAGGGCATTGCTATAAGCATCAGCTAAGATATTGATAGCTTTACGGCCTTCGATAGTATATTCACTGATGATCTTAGCCACATTATCATCTAATTTAGCATTTAATTTATTAGCGGCATTTAATACAATTGTTTCAATATGTTTCGGTGTCAATGGTTCAAAATATATTTCCGCACAGCGAGAACGAAGTGCTGGATTTAGATAATAATTATCACGTGTAGTAGCACCGATTAAAACAAAATCAGCAGGAGCACCCTCAGTGAATAATTTTTTGATATATTCAGGTACATTGGGGTCATTTGGCTCAAAATAAGCTGAGTCAAAATAGGCACGTTTATCTTCGAGAACTTTTAATAATTCATTTTGTAACATATCATCAAGTTCACCGATCTCATCGATGAATAAAATACCGCCATGAGCGTCAGTGACAAGTCCAGGTTTAGGTTCGGGGATGCCACTATCAGCTAAATCTCTACGTGCACCTTGATAAATAGGATCATGAACAGAGCCAAGTAGAGGATTGGTTATACCTCGTGGATCGTAGCGAAGCGTAGTACCATCTGTTTCAACAAATGGTGCATCGGTATTAAATGGCGTATGTGGCTGTAGACATGCTTCTTGTAACACTAATCTAGCAGCTGTAGTTTTACCAACACCCGGAGGGCCATAAAGTATTAAATGTTGTGGATAAGGAGAGCTAAGTTTGGCTTTTAGGGCTTTGATAGCACGTTCTTGTCCAATGATTTCTGATAAATCCTGTGGTCTTAATAATTCCATGATGGATTTTGTTAAATGAATTTTATTTTTGGCTTCTAAGTCTTTTAATTTTTCTAATGATTGAGTAGACTCTTTAGCAGAACTTTCTTCTTTAAGAATTTGTTTTTTTACATCGTTGATATAATCCTGATGGTTTTCTTCCATCTTTAAAGCAATGCGTTTTTCTAATTCATCTTCAAAAGAACGACGAGCCATGATATTAGCTAAGTAATCTGTCATTTCTTTTAAGAGTATAGGCATTTCATCATTAGTAGGTATTTTATCCAATGTAGGATTTTCATAAACTATTTTTTGCAATCCTAGGACACGTTCATTGCGAATGGTTGAGCGTATTAAGGATAAAGCTTCTAATTTGCCAGCTTTTAATACAAGTTGGTCAGCACCTTCGATATCAACTAAGATATCATATAGAGCATTTATATCATGATCTATAGGTTCAATATCAATTTTTTGTACATCATCAGTATTTTTGTCTATAGAAATAGCAGGCTGCTGTAATTTTACAGCAGCCTTAGTTGTTCTAGATTTTTTTTTAGATTTGAAAAAACGAGAAAATATACTCATAATTGCCTCTTATTTTTCTACAACATGTACAGTTATTGTACTTGTTATTTCAGGATGCACTTTAATTGTTGCAGTATAATCGCCAAGACAAGTTATATTTTTTATATCAATTTTGCGTTTATCAATGTCGATATTATGTTTTTCTTTGAGTGTTAAAGCAACATCTTTACTTGTAACTGAACCAAATAAACGGCTTCCTTCACCAACGCGTACAGGAATAGTGATTTCTACTTGAGATAATTGGGCAGCCATCAAACGAGCTTCATCACTAGCTTGTTGTTTTTTGCGTTCAGCAGATTTTTTTTGAGCTTGAGCTACATTTATATTTTGTTTAGTTGCTTCTACTGCATATTTTTTAGCGATGAGGAAATTTCTACCATATCCTTCAGCAACTTCTACGATATCGCCTTTTTTACCAACTTTTTTAAGATCTTGCAACATTATTACTTTCATTCTTATCAGCCTCTTTCATATATGACAATGTAGTATTTACTACATCTTGTTTTAATTCTTTTAATGGTCTATTTTTTATCTGTGAACCAGCCACATTTTGATGACCGCCACCACCGAATTGTTCCATGATGACTTGAACATTGATTTCCCCAGTAGAGCGAGCACTTACACCAATGACACCGTCTCTTAATTTGAAAAATACGATGCTTACACGCACATTTTCAATACGCAATAAATCATCAGCTATTTTTCCGGATACAGCTTGAATATTAGCTGTATTATCAGGGCATACAGCTACGACTAAGCCCTCTTGATAGAAGTTTGAATTAGCGATAGCTGTACATTCAGCAAGATTTGTTTCATAATCTGTGCGGAATAAATAATGGACTGCTTCAGGATCTGCACCACAACGACGCAGATGAGATACAGCATCAAATGTACGAACACCAGTATTGACGCGGAAATTCTTCGTATCAACAACGATACCAGAATAAAGAGCAGTAGCTTCTAAACGTGATAACTTAATATTTTCGTTAAAGTACATCAATAATTCAGTTACCAATTCGCTTGTAGAAGAAGAGTATGGTTCAATATAGATTAAAAGTGCATTTTTAATTACATTTTCCGAACGGCGATGATGGTCGATTACAATGACATTATTTATTGATTGTAATAAATCAGGACTAGCTACTAAATGTGGTATATGTGTATCAACAACAAATAATACAGGATTTAAAGCTGTCATGGCTAGAGCTTCTTTTTGGGTGATAAAGAGATTTTCAAAATCCTTATCAGTCTTACAAAGATTGATTAATTTGTCTACACCTTCATTCATATCACTTAATATGATATATACGGGTTTTCCCATTTGGCGAGCCATACGAGATACACCGATAGCTGAGCCTAAGCTATCAAAATCTTCATTTAAATGCCCCATGACAAACACTATATCAGCAGCTTCCATGCGTTCAAAAACAGCATGAGCGACAACGCGAGCTTTTACACGAGTATGTTTTTCTACAGCTTTAGCTTTACCACCGAAAAATTGAACTTTGCCATCTAAATCTACAGCTACTTGGTCACCACCTCTACCTAATACTAAATCTAGATGAGATTGAGCAAGTGCACCAAGTTCTTCCATAGAGGTTTTTGGTCTACTTTGGATTAGACCGATACTTAAAGTAACTGGAAATTTATTATCTCCATGGAGATTACGTACTTTATCTAAGATATCAAATTTTTCACTGACTGCTAAATCAAGTGCATGACGTTCTAAGATGATTACATACATATCATCAGAGATACGGCGAAGTAAACCGCCTAATGAGTGAGACCATTTATCCAAAAGACTATTGACTTCAAATAAAATAGATGTACGTTGAGCTTCACTTAGCCCTTGCATAACGTCGTCATAATTATCTATTTGGATATAGCCAAAGACCATAGTACGCATAGCTGTATCGAGCTTGAAACGTTCATGTTCTGAAATATCATAGATATATAAAGTCATTAGAGGTGAATCATCATCATTGTTGACAGGACGATAGATTACCATATAAAACTTGTTATCTTGAGAAAATATATATTGACCTCTGCGATTCCAGATATTATCAATAGGAATGTTTGGCCAGATATCAGTTATGAATGAGCCTATTTCCGGTGGTTCATTGAGCCAGCGTTCTAATTCATGGTTATACCATTCTAGACGTAAATCCTTATTGATAACCATAATTACTTGAGGTAATTGTTCTAGAGCAAAGTTAGATAATTCATTTACATTTTTGATGACATTTTCATAGTAAGCTTTTAAATTTTTTCGTCGTTCAATACTGCGTTCTTTTAAATAGAAAAATAAACATATCCATAAAACAACACCGCCACTAAATATATACCAATTGTATTGAAATAATATGACTAATAATATTAAAGAGCTAATTAAAGCAACACATATATCAATCCAAGTGGATAATTTATTAGGCATAAAATTACCTCCTAAACATCATTGCTATTTCTAAACTTTTTTCGATAATCAAAAATCATATCAAAGAAACCAGCAAGAGCAATGATTTGAGCAATTACCATGTTTAGACATAACATAACGATGATGAAAATCCAAACAGCGGTTGGCCATTTCTTTAATTTATAGAAAAATCTAATGACAGATAAACCTTGCACTAAACCTAAGACATTAGCACATAAATAAGTATTTAAAGCAACTTGATAAAGTAGTGTAATACTGCGAGTATCGCCCCAATACATGCCAATTAAAGAAAATGCATAAATATAGATAAAAATTTTAGGAAAACGCCATAAACTAAATGGTGGTAAAGAATTTATATTTGTAGTTCCTAATCGTTTTAATAAAAAAGAACTAGCAATATAATTGATCACTAATTTTATTACTGCATTTAAAATAAAAATCATAGGCAAAACAAGAGCAAGGGTGTCTACTAGATGTTGAGTTTGCCTTTGGGCATCAATCATAGCTTCAGAAGTTACGCCCATAGAATTAAAGATTTCATTTGTATCGAGCATAGCTGTTTTAAAAGCATCTAATTGATCTACGAATAAATTGATACCTGTGAGGTAAAATGTACATATTAGAAATAAACATACACCCAAAATAGAAGCTACAAAAGATGTAGTAAAAATTTTTACAGCTGACCAACAATGATTATAGCCGAAACCTAAAGTTAAAGCTAATGGAGCCGAACCTAAGATTAGTGGTATTGCTGTAACGGGTGTTAAGAATATACACAATAAAATACTAGCAATTAAAACACTAAATATACCATAATTAAGATTATGTTTGGCTGTGATAATTGTAATAGGTAAAGTCCAAAATAAAATAATAAAAGGTATATAAATTCCTGCCATGGCAATGATTACCGTTATGGCAGTTAACAGGCTACTTTCAGTTAAAGGTCGTAGCTTAGTATTTTTCATAAGAAAATCCTTTCATTAAGAATTAGTTTAATAATTGATAAACCTTAATTCTTAATTATAATATAAAAACTATATTACTGCAAAAACTAAAAACACTTTCTAATATAAAAATTAGAAAGTGTTTTCGTTAATTATTAAGCTTTAAATACACATTTTCCATCGAGCCAAGTTTCTTTGATTTCATAATCTGGAGTAACTATGAGAAAATCGGCTTTTTTGCCCATAGCAATACTTCCTAATTCATCGTCAACGCCAAAGCGTTTTGCTGGATTTAATGAAGCCATATTGATAGCATTTATTGGATTTTCATGTAATTCTAAAATTAAACGACGTACTTCTTTTAAAAGAGTTGTTGTACTGCCAGCGAGATTACCACTATCAATGCGAGCAATACCATCTTTTACATTAAATGGTAATGTACCAAGCATATAGCGACCATCTTTTAAACCAGTGCCTTGAATTGCATCACTTACAAGTAAAGCCTTATCTTTTGGTTTGTTTTGTAAGAGAATTTTCATAGCTGGCAAAGAAACATGGATACCATCAGCGATAAGCTCTGCATATACATCGTTGCGAGTCATGATAGCACCTAATAAATTAGGATTGCGATGATGAAGTTGTTCCATAGCACAATAAGTATGAACACCAGCATCAGCACCCATATCAAAACATGCACAAGCTTCTTCGTAGTTTGCACTGCTATGACCTAAGGAAACTTTTATTTTTAAATCTTGTGTTATCCATTTTGTAAATTTAGGAGCATCTTCTTTTTCAGGAGCGATGATAATGGATTTTACAGTGTTATATTCAGCCATTTTTTCGATTTCTTCTTTATTTAATGGGCGAATATGTTCTTCAGGATGAGCCCCTTTGTGTTTGCTGGTGATATAAGGTCCTTCGATGAACATACCAAGAATGCGGGCACTATTTAATGTGTCTTTACATTCAGCTACATTGGCAATCGCTTTATAGATGTCTTCAAGTGGTGCTGTTACTGTAGTTGGCATCCATGTAGTTGTACCTTGAGTCAAAAGATAGTCTCCTATACTTTTTAAAGCCTCTGGGGTAGCATCCATAGTATCATTACCTACTGCACCATGAATGTGAGTATCAATGAGACCAGGAATGATGAAGGAATCATTGTATTCTTTTACAGGAATATTTTCTTTTTCCACCATTTCTTGAGAAAGGAAACCAGCAAATTTATTGTCTTCAATAATTAGATAGTTATCGCTTTCGATAAAATCGGCAGTAAAAATTTTTTGGGCCTTAATAGCAATTTTAGTCATTAAGAACACTTCCTCGATTTTTTTTATTTTGGGAACGAGATTGGAATACTTGAATTCTAGACTGATGACTATCAACTAAAATTTCAGATAAGCTTAAAGCTGTTTGGTTAGTTCTACTAAAGAGTGCTTCTAATAGCACAGGAACATTAGTACCACTAATGACCTTACTATTTGGTAGATGTGTGGATAAAATAACGCTTTGATTAAAAGGTGTGCCACCGGCGATATCTGTACAGAAAATAATATCAGAACAATCTAAACGGTCTACTGCTTCTTGTAATTGCTTAGCTAAATCTGTATTTGTAGAGCCGATAGGAAAATCAATCGCTTCAAATTTTTCTTGTTTGCCAGCAATAACTTCAATAGATGAAGCTAGGCCAGATGCGAAGTTACCGTGACCTGTAACTATAATACCTATCAACAAAAAAACCTCCTTAGAGTGAATATCCTCAAATTTTAAAATCTTTGTATACTAATTGTATCATAAAATAAATATAACTACAGTTTATTTAATATATTTTTTATATAAAAAGAGTAATTGATAATAATTATTAAAAACTAAAAAAAAGCTATAAAAAATAAATTTTAGTTAGTAAAACATAGAATAATGAAGGATTATGGAGAAAATAAGAGATAATAAGAGATAATAACTATTTTTTGGTATTTGATTTATTGGAAAGATAATCATATAATATACACATAAGGAACAAACAATATTGATAAGGAATTTAGAAATTATCAATTTTATTTAAATATGTATATATCTAAGTATTGGAGGAATTTATAATGAAAAAATGGGTTTGCAGTATTTGTGGTTATGTATATGAAGGTGAAAGTGCACCAGAACAGTGCCCAATTTGTAAAGCACCAGCAGATAAATTTGTAGAACAGTCCGGTGATTTAGTATTCGCTGATGAACATCGCGTAGGTGTAGCAAAAGGTGCTGATCCTCGTATTATCGAAGGTTTACAGCAGAACTTCACTGGCGAATGCACAGAAGTTGGTATGTATCTCGCTATGAGCCGTGTTGCTGAACGTGAAGGTTATCCTGAAATCGCTGATGCTTACAAACGTTATGCTTTCGAAGAAGCAGAACATGCTGCAAAATTTGCTGAACTTCTCGGTGAAGTTGTAACTGATAGCACTAAGAAAAATCTTGAACTCCGTGTTGCTGCTGAACATGGTGCATGTGCTGGTAAAAAAGAACTTGCTACTTTAGCTAAAGAACTTGGCTTAGATGCAGTTCATGATACAGTTCATGAAATGGCTAAAGACGAAGCTCGTCATGGTTGTGGCTTCAATGGTCTTTTAAAACGTTATTTCGGTAAATAATTTGATATAGATAGGATTATTAAAAGAGTATGGTGTAAGCCATACTCTTTTTTATTTTTATAAATAATTATTGAATGTTATAAATTTATATTAGTATAATAAATTTAATAGAATTTTTATTAAATTTTTTTGAGGATTGATTTTATGAGTTACACAGGTTCATTATTTAATTTTATTAACAATTCAACATCATCATTTCATACAGTTTTAAATGCACAATCATATTTAATTAAAAATGGCTTTGAAGAAGTCGATTTTAGTGAAGATTGGCAGTTAAAAGCAGATAAAAAGTATTTTACTAAGATATATGATTCAACATTGATTGCATTTATTCCTCATCAAAATTTGCGTGAAGGCATGAAAATAGCTGTTAGCCATACAGATTTCCCTTGTTTAAAGATAAAACCTAGTGCTGATATCATGCAAAATGACTATGGCAAATTAAATGTAGAAATTTATGGTGGTATGATTTTAAATACATGGTTTGATAGACCATTATCCATAGCGGGAAAAGTCGTTTTGAAAGGTCAAGATTGTTATCATCCAGATGTAAAATTTGTAGATTTTAAACGACCATTGATGATTATTCCCAATCTTGCTATTCATATGGATAGAAGTATTAATTCAGGCAAAAGTATAAGTAAACAAAAGGAAATGTTGCCTTTAGCTTTTATGCAAACTGAAAATAATAATGAAGATGAATTAGTAAATGATAATAGTAAATTAATTAAATTATTAGCTGAAGAATTATCCTGTGCTCAAGAGGATATTTTGAGTTATGATTTAACTGTATATCAGGTGGAAACTCCGTATTATTTAGGTTTTGCCGGTGAATTAGTGACAGCACCTAGACTAGATAATATAACTTCTGTTAAAGCTTGTATTGAAGGAATTATTGCTGATAAACGCAAGGTAGGTTTAGATATAGCTGTTTTATTCGATAATGAAGAAGTGGGCAGTAGAACAAAACAAGGCGGAGCTTCTAATGTTTTGGCAAATGTAATTGAACGCATTTATATGGCATTTGGTTATACTAGACAAGCATTTTTGGCAGATTTAGCAAAGAGTTTTATGTTATCCATAGATGTAGCTCATGCTATGCACCCTAATTATGTAGAAAAAAATGATTTGACTAATAAACCAATATTAAATAGAGGTTTGGCTATAAAAATGGCAGCTAGTCAATCATATGCAGGAGATGCTGAAGCTATTGCTATCGTAAGAGCTTTATGTGAAAAATATAAGATAAATTATCAGATGTATGTAAATAATTCAGATATTCCGGGCGGATCAACTATAGGCTCCATGGCTTCTGCTTTGTTGACTATGAGAACATTAGATGTAGGTATTCCTATTTTAGCTATGCATTCAGCACGTGAAACTATGGGGAAAGATGACCAGAAATCTTTAGAAAAATTAGTTAGAGTGTTTTTTGAAGGTTTTTATTAAAATATAGAGGTGAAATAGATGAGAGTTTTAGTAGTGATGCCATTTAAAGATAAGCATAAAGCATTAATGGCTCAAAATTTTCCTCAAGTAGAATTTATTTATGAACGTAATCCAGCAAAAGAATTAGTGGAAAATGTAGAGGCAATTATTGGCAATATTAAGCCGAATCTATTGAAAGAGGCTAAAAATTTAAGATGGTTGCAATTAAATAGTGCAGGTACTGATGGATATTGTGAAAAAGGTGTTTTGCCAATGCAGACTATATTGACTAATGCTACAGGGGCATATGGTTTGGCTTTATCTGAATATATGCTTGCTGTATTGATGGCTATGCAGAAAAAATTATATAGTTATCACGATAATCAAAAACAATCTCTATGGAAAGATGAAGGAGAAGTAACTTCTATTTTTGATTCTACTATTTTAGTCGTAGGCTTAGGTGATATAGGAAGTTGTTTTGCTAAACGAGTAAAAGCTCTAGGAGCAAAGGTTATCGGCATTAAGCGTCGTCTAGGTGAAAAACCAGACTATGTGGATGAATTAGTTAGTCTAGATAAATTAGATGAGTATTTACCTAAAGTTGATATAGTAGCTACTGTATTGCCGGGAACAAAAGCGACTTATCAGATTTTTGATAAAGAAAAATTCGCTTTGATGAAAAAAGGTGCATTCTTTATTAATGCAGGTCGTGGAAGTGCCGTAGTTGAAGATGATTTAATAGAAGCTTTAAATTCAAATCATTTAGCAGGAGCTGCTATTGATGTAACGCAGATAGAGCCATTACCACAAACAAGTGCTTTATGGCAGACAAAAAATCTGCATATTACACCGCATACAGCAGGTCAATATCATTTAGCAAAGACATTAGATAATATAGTGAATATCGCTAAAGATAATTTACATGCTTTGATAGATGGTGAAGAATTAAAAAATATTGTCGATTTTGAAACTGGATATAAAAAATAAAAATAGCCACTCATTATGATGATAAATAATGAGTGGCTTTGTTTTTTATATTAAGCTTTCCAAAGGCTGTGAAGATTGCAATAAGCATAAGCTGTAATTACTTCTTCACCATCTAAAAGAGCAAATTGAGCTGTTGGAGGAGTGTTTGGTTGTAGTACTTTACGTTGATTGCCTTTATTTGTTTCAAGTGAAATCCATTCAATATAATGTTCTGGAAGCATAGGATGTTCAACAGAGCCTACGGTAACAGTGACGATATTGCCTTCTTGGGAAATCACAGGAACGTGTTTTTCAACAGCAGCATCAGTAGTACCAGGAATAATTTCTTGCATTTTTTCACCACAGCAGATGATAGGTACACCTTTATCTTTGACAAAAGCGATGATATTTCCACAGTGGGAACAAATATAAAATTTTTGAGACATAAAAATCCCTCCTCAAATATATAATAACTATATTATAGCATTATATACAGATACAGACCTAGCATTTAATACATTTTGTTGATAAATTTTAGGTCGATTTTGAGGTTTAATAAATGCTTTATCATCAAATTCTGTATTGATGATTAATTGCCAAGGCGTATCATGTGGTAGTGATGGCAAATTAATGCGATGATTTTCCCAGTGAGCATTAATAGCGATATAAATAAAATCATCTTTTCCATCTTCTGTTTTGCCTGTTAACATGATACAGACAACACGATTGCCATGAGATGAATCGAATTGCCATGGATTGATACCGTGTAAGCTTACAGCAGGATAATTTTTAGGTGTACCCTCAGAAGCACGACGGAAAAGAGGGTGTTCTTTTCTAAACGCAATTAACTGTTTGAAGAACAAGAACATATCATGATTTTCTTGTAATTGGTTCCAATTTAACCATGAAGTTTCATTATCTTGGCAGTAAGCATTATTATTGCCGAATTGGGAATTGCAGAATTCATCGCCAGCCAAAAGCATTGGTATACCAATACTACAGAATAAGATTGTTGCAGCATTGCGTACCATTTTTCTACGTAAGGCTAAAATTTCAGGATCGGTTGTTTCTCCTTCAACACCACAATTCCAGCTGATATTATCATTACTACCGTCAGTGTTATTCCAACCGTTTTCTTCATTATGTTTTTCATTATAGGAGAATAAATCCCATAAAGTGAAACCATCATGACAAGTAATGAAGTTGATGGAAGCATAATTTCCCCTATTCGAAGGATTGTATATATCTTCAGAACCTGTAATGCGATTTACTATAGCTTGTGCAAAACCCAGATCACCTTTTAAGAAATGGCGTACATCATCACGATAGTGACCATTCCACTCAGACCATTTACCATAAGCTGGGAATGTACCTACTTGATAGAGTCCACCAGCATCCCATGCTTCAGCAATTAAAATTGTATTATTGAGTAATGGATCAAAAGTCAATAGTTCTAAAAGAGGTGGATTGCTCATAGGAGAACCATCTTGATTGCGTCCTAAAATAGAAGCTAAATCAAAACGAAAACCGTCAATATGATATTCAGCTGTCCAATGGCGTAGACAATTTAAAATCATTTGACGGACTATAGGGTTATTGCAATTCAATGTATTGCCGCAACCACTAAAATTATAATATTCTCCATTTGGCCCTAAGATATAGTAAGCTTTATTATCGATACCCTTAAAAGATATATAAGGACCACGATCGTCTCCTTCGGCAGTATGATTAAAAACTACATCAAGAATGACTTTGATATTGTTTTTATGTAATTCCTTAATTAGATTTTTAAATTCATAATTTTGCATGGAATATTTGCCGCTAGCAGCATAACCTGCTTTAGGAGCAAAAAAAGATATTGGGTTATAACCCCAATAATTTAAAAGTCTATTACCTTTGCTATCATAGCGAATATTGTCATTGATGACATCTTCATTTTCATCGAATTCAAAGATCGGTAAAAATTCAACAGCATTAATTCCTAACTCTTTAAGATAGGGAATTTTTTCAATAAATCCAGCATAAGTTCCTGGATGTTTTACCTTAGATGATTTATGACGTGTAAAACCTCGTAAATGAGCTTCATAGATTATTAAGTCTCCATGATCAGCTTTTTGAGGTAGATCAGAATCAAGTTCAAAATCACTGATTACGACTTTAGAACGATATTGAAAAATATTATTTTTATCTGGCAATACTCCCCATTCATTACGTCCAGAAATCATTTTTGCATAAGGATCTAATAAAATTTTATGACGGTCATATATATCACCAGTTGCTTTATTATATTTTCCATCAATGCGAAAACCATATTCTATATTTTCATAATCTAAATCAAGTACAATCATGGCAAAAACATTGCCGACGCGATAATTTTCAGGATAAGGAATTATCGCAAATGGTTTTGGTGCTCTATCTTTAAATAGTACTAATTCACAATTTGTGGCACCTGCGGAGTATATACAGAAATTGACTCCACCAGGGACGATAGAAGCACCATTTAAACGAAAAAAACCACGTCTAATTTTAAATTGCTTAAACGTATCAGTAGGCAGAATATCTAATTGCATGATAACACCTCATTAATGTATCAGAGCATATTTTTTTATAGCATCATCAATTGAAGGAGCAAGTTCAATTGTATCTGTTAGACCTGTTAAGTCAAATATTTCTGATATTTTATCAATTATGGAAACAAAAATAGCTTTTATGTTTAATAATTTAGCTTTGTTGGCAATATTAGAAAGTAAATAGAGGCCATAATTAGAAATATAATTACAACCAGACATATCGATTATAATATTGTCACCAGAAGTCATTTTATCTAAAATTTCAATTTTAGCTTGTTGAGCTGTAGATATATCTAATTTACCCTTTATTGCTATAATGTGAAGTTTTTCCTTTTGATTAGTGCGAGTTTCCAATATAGTAAATACCTCCTAATGACTATAAATAAAAATAATATTATAATAAATTTTAGCTATACAAAAATATAAATAATACTAATAATGTATATATATATTAGCTATACAAGCAATATATTGTAAATTGGAAAAAAATAACGATATCTGCCTACTAATATAAAATTTAATATAGTTTTAAATTTAATTATAGCTAGAACTAGGGTTTTTAGAATTTTTAGTAAAATGACTACGTAAAATTATGTTAGTTCATTCCCTAATATTATTTTATATAAGTTTACATTGTTTTGCAAGTATTAGAGCTTTATTTGTTAGCTATTGTTAATAAAAAAATCAATGCAGATGTGACTCTGCATTGATTTTTTATCATTATTTATTTAATGGTTTTTTTAAGATAGCTAAGAGAATCATAGCAACTACAGCACCAATAGCTATGGCAGCTAAGTACATGAGAGGATTTCCAATTGTTGGAACAACGAAAATACCACCATGAGGAGCACGAAGAGTACATGCAAAAGCCATAGACAAAGCACCAGCTACAGCAGACCCAATAACACAAGATGGAATTACACGAGCAGGGTCAGCAGCAGCAAATGGAATAGCACCTTCAGTGATGAAAGATAAGCCCATTACATAGTTTGTAATACCAGATTTTCTTTCAGATTCAGTGAAACGATTGCCAAAGAATGTAGTACAAAGAGCGATAGCGATAGGAGGAACCATACCACCTGCCATAACAGCGGCCATAACACCAAATTCACCATCAGCTAAAAGAGCTGTACCTGTTACATAAGCGGCTTTATTGAATGGGCCACCCATATCGATAGACATCATACCACCAACAACTGCACCGATTAAAATACGGCTACTAGGATCCATTCCTTTTAATGTTTCAACAAGCCATGTATTGATAGCACTTACAGGAGGATTGATGATGAAAGTAATAGCAATACCCATCAATAATACACCGAATAAAGGATAGATTAAGATGGTCTTTATACCTTCAAGGGATTCAGGTAATACTTTGCAAACTTTTCTAAGACCTAAAATAATATAACCAGCAGCAAAACCAGCGATTAAAGCACCCAAGAAACCAGAACCACCAGTGTTTGCCATAGCACCACCAACGAAACCAGCAACAAGACCTGGACGGTCAGCAATACTCATACCGATGAAACCAGCAAGTACAGGAAGCATAAATCCGAAAGAAACACCGCCAACATTTTTAAAGAAAGCAGCAAGAGGAGTATTAGAACCGAAATTTGATGGATTTGCTGGATCATAAACATCGACTAAGAAGGCAATAGCAATTAAAATACCGCCACCAACAACGAATGGAAGCATATGAGATACACCGTTCATCAAATGTTTATAAATTTGACGACCGATACTTTCATTTTCAGTAGAAGCTGTAGCAGAATCATCATCATCACCAGAACCTTTATAGATAGGAGCATCTTGAGCCATAGCTTTATCTAAAAGTTCATCAGCTTTATTGATACCATTAGCTACTTTAGTGATAATGACATGTTTACCATTGAAACGAGCCATTGGTACATTTTTATCAGCAGCTACGATAATACATTTTGCATTAGCAATTTCTTCGTCTGTTAATACATTTTTTCTACCGCCAGCACCATTTGTTTCAACTTTGATGGAAATATTTTTGCGTTTAGCATGTTGTTCTAAGGATTCAGCTGCCATATAAGTATGAGCGATACCAGTAGGGCAAGCTGTAACAGCTAATACATCATAACCAGTAGAAGTTTCTTCTTCGGCAGGTGCAGTTTCTGCTTTAGTTTCTTCTTCAGTTGGTGGATTTTCTTTATCATTGATTAATTTTAAGAATTCATCTACAGATTTTGCAGCGATTAAGGATTCTTTAAAATCAGGATCCATTACCATCATAGCGAGTTTACTCAATAATTCTACATGTAAATCACTTGCAGTATCAGGAGCTGCAATCATGAAGAATAAGCGAGATGGGTTGCCATCTAAAGCTTCAAAATCCATACCTTCTGGTACAACCATAGCAGCAAGACCAGCTTCTTTAACAGCAGCACTTTTGGCATGAGGTGTAGCGATACCATCGCCTAAGCCAGTGGAACCAGATTCTTCACGAGCTATTACGGCTTTTAAGTATTCTTCTTTGTTATTTAAGTTGCCACTTTTTTCCATTAAATCAGCTAAGATTTCAATAGCTTCAGTTTTGGATTTTGGTGGAGCAACATTTAATTGAATACTAACTGGTTTTAATAAGTCGGTAATTTTCATTTAATATATCTCCTTAATATTATTAACTTTTATGAAGTTAGTTATTTAAAGTTTTTAATAAGGCTTCAACTTCACTGCGAGTTGCCAAATTTTCAGAGAAAGCAGAAGCAGAACCAGTAGCAACTCCCATATAGAAAGCTTTTTCATAGCTATTTGTTTCAATATAGCCTGTTAAGAAACCAGCGACCATAGAATCACCAGCACCGATGGAGTTTACTAATTTTCCTTTAGGAACAGGGCTATATGTTATAGAACCATCTTCAGCTACTAAGATAGCACCATCTTTACCCATAGAAACTAATACATTTTTAGCTCCCATATCTTGGAGTTTTTTGGCATAAGTGATGATATCGTCATTGCAAGTTAAAGTAACATTAAACATTTCAGCTAATTCATGATTATTTGGTTTGATTAAGAATGGACGATATTTTAAAACATTAAGTAAGAGATTTTTAGTAGCATCAACAACGATATTGATATTGCGCTTTTCTAAACGTGCCATGATTTTTTCATAGATATCATCTGGCAAAGTTTTAGGAATACTACCAGCTAAAACTAAAGTATCGCCAGCAGTTAATTTATCTAATTTAGTAAAGAGTTCTTCAATAGCACTTGCAGGAATATCTGGGCCTTGACCATTGACTTCAGTTTCTTCATCATTAGTTTTTATTTTTACATTTATACGAGAGAAACCATTTGGTAATTCAATGAAATCACTTTGGCAACCAAAGCTATGAAGTTGGCGAATGATTTCTTTTCCAGTAAAACCAGAGATAAATCCTAATGCAGTACTGTCAATACCAAGATTTTTTAAGACAATAGAAACATTTATACCTTTTCCGCCGCCTAAAACTTGTTCGTAATTAACGCGATTAGTAGCACCAGCAACAAATTCTGGCATACGAACAATGTAATCAATGGCAGGATTGAATGTTACAGTATAAATCATTTACAATACCTCCATAATATTAGTGTAATCTAGATATTTTTTATTTTTTAAGATGTCTGTGATGATGATGGCATCTTCTAGATTAGCAAAAGTTATTGGCGTGATTTGATCAAATTTTGTGGAATCAGCCAAAATATAAGCTTCTTGACAATGTTTTAAAGCTGTTTTTTTTACGCAAGCTTCAATACTATCAGGTGTGGAAAAACCTGCTTGTAGACTAATGCCATTTGTACCAAAGAAGCCTTTAGTAAAGTTATAAGGTTGAAGATTTTCAATAGATGTGGTACCGATGATAGCACCAGTAGATTTTTTTAACTGACCACCAATGATAAAAGCATTAAAACCTTTATCAATTAATTTTTGAGCATGAATAATGCCATTCGTTATATATGTAGCGTTTTTTTCAGTTAAATAATCAATGATTAATTCTGTAGTAGTACCAGCATCAATGTAAATTAAATCATGAGGTTTTACTAAACTAGCAGCTTTTTTAGCAATTAAATTTTTTTCTGTAATTTGTAAATCATGTTTGGTATGAATATCTTTTTCATCAGATGTATAAAAATCAAGACTAGTTGCTCCGCCATAAACTTTACGAAGTTTGCCAGCTTTATCAAGGGCTGTTAAATCACGACGAATAGTTGATTCGGATGTATTTAATAAAGTGGTTAACTCTAATAAAGTAACGCTAGATTTAGTTTTTAATAAATTTAAAATAGCACAATGACGATCTTGTGTTAGCATAAACTCACCTCATTTCAAAATAATTATAACATTCAAACTCATTCAAAGTCAATCATAAAATGAGTTTGAATCAGTCAAAAAATATCAAAATCAATCAATTGAATTATAGTTATTTTAGTCATAAGTATTTTTTATGGAGAATACATATATAAAATATGATATTATTAGAGTAAAAAAAGGAGGTTACATATTGAATAATAAAAAAAGTAAAGTTAGCCAATATTTGAGAAAATATATTTATATTTTTATTGGTTCGATAATTACAGCTGTAGGATTAGAAATATTTTTAATACCTAATAATATAATTGATGGTGGTGTAGTAGGTATTTCTATTATGCTCAGTGCCATAACAGGGCTTCCTTTTGGTGCATTTTTAATTTTAATTAATTTACCTTTTCTATATTTAGGTTATAAACATATAGGTAAAGCTTTTGCTATAGCGACAACTTTTGCTGTAATATCGTTATCTTTTTGGTCAAGTGTATTTTTGCCAATATTGCCTGTAACAACGGATTATTTTTTAGCTGCTGTTTTTGGTGGTATTATCACAGGAACAGGTGTAGGTCTTATTATCCGTAATGGCGGTTCTTTAGACGGAACAGAGATTGTGGCAATTTTAACGGATAGAAAAACTGTATTTTCTGTTGGTGAAATTGTCATGTTTATAAATTTATTTATCTTAAGCAGTGCAAGCTTAGTTTTTGGCTGGGATAAAGCTATGTATTCATTAGTAGCATATTTTGTTATTGCCAAAATGATTGATATAGTTTTAAAAGGTCTAGAGGAAACATATTCTGTAATGATAGTTACTTCTCAACATACTGATATTTTGAATAAATTAATGTTAGAAATGGATAAGGGTGTAACTGTACTTCATGGAGAAGGTGGTTACACGAAAGAAAAACGCAAAATTTTGTACTGTGTAGTAACTAGATTGGAAATAGATAAATTAAAAAATATGGTTTTAGATATAGATGAAGGTGCATTTGTAACAATTAATCCAGTGAGTGATATTGTAGGTGGAAGATTGCGTCTTAAAAAGAAACACTAAAATTTAAAATGCTTGACGATATAAGGAAAACAGAACTATAATACATGTATAATAAAATTTTATAGTAAGTATTGATTTAATAAAAAAAATATATGAAACTATACAGTTAATTTATAAGGTTTTTCTACATATTTGAATTCATTTTTAAATGGAGAATAGATAATATTCTTATTATTTTTATATAAATATTGGTTTTAATGAGTTTTCATTTATTATCTAATTTTTTAGGACAAATCCAGTATTTAATTTATTTAGGAGGGGTACTGTGGAAAAGTATAATTCTATTTGGGACATGTACCAGAAAAAGGGAATGAGTCGTCGTTCCTTCATCAAAGCTTGTACAGCAATGGCTGCTATGCTTGGCATAGCTCCTAGTATGTTATCTGAAGTTGTAGAAGCAGCAGAAAAAAGATTACCTGTTGTAGTATGGCTTCATGGTCATGAATGTACAGGTTGTAGCGAAGCTTTTCTTCGCTCTGGAGCTCCAATGACATCTGATGTAGTATTAAATATGATTGCTTTGGAGTATGATGATACTTTAGCAGCTGCTAGTGGTCAGCCTTTTGAAGAGCATCTTCAGGAAATCATCAAAGCATACGATGGTCAATATATCTTAGCTGTAGAAGGAGCAGTACCTGTTCTTGCTGATTCTGGTTATTGTATGGTTGGTGGTCACGCTTTCATTGATCAATTAAAAGAAGCGGCTGCCCATTGTGCTGCAATTATTAATTATGGTTCTTGCTCCGCTTGGGGTGGTATTCAGGCAGCTAGACCAAATCCAACACAATCTACTGGTGTATCTAATATTATTGGTGATAAACCTATTGTTAATGTACCAGGTTGCCCACCAATTCCAGAAGTAATGACTGGTGTTATTGCTCACTATGCTATGTTTGGTAAATTACCACCTTTAGATACAGAAGGACGTCCAAAACAATTCTTCGGTAATCGTTTGCATGATACATGCTATCGTCGTCCATTCTTTGATGCAGGTCTTTTTGCTGAAGATTTCAATGATAAAGGTGCAAAAGCTGGTTGGTGCTTATATAAATTAGGTTGTCGCGGACCTGAAACTTATAGTTCTTGTGGTAATCTTCGTTGGTGGAATGGTCTTTCTTATCCTGTACAATCCGGTGCTGGTTGTATTGGTTGTACAAATAAAAACTTCTGGGATGAAGATCCATTATATGAACGTATGCCAGAAGTTCCAGGAATGAGTAGTTTAGGTCTTGGTCATATTGATACAGTTGGTGCTGTTGCACTCGGTGCTATGGCTGTCGGTATCGCAGGACATGCAGCTACATCTGCTATTCAGAAAAAGAAGAGAGATGCAGCTGAAGCTAAAAAGAGCTCTGAAAGAAAGGACGGTTGATAAATAATGGCACATATCGTAGTAGATCCAATAACACGTATCGAAGGACATTTACGTGTTGAAATTGAAGTAGAAGGCAATAAAGTAACAGATGCTATCTCTAGTGGAACAGCTTGGAGAGGTCTTGAAGTAATTGCTAAAAATCGTGACCCTCGCGATTTATGGGCATATATTCAACGTATTTGTGGCGTATGCACTAGTTCTCATTCTCTTGCTTGTGTTCGTGCAGTAGAAGATGCACTTGGCATTAAAATTCCTAAAAATGCAAATTATATCCGTAATATAATGGCTGCAACACTTACTGTTCATGACCATTTAGTACATTTTTATCATTTACATGCATTAGACTGGGTTAGTCCACTTGAAGCTTTAAAAGCAGATCCAACAGCAACTGCTAACTTACAAAATACAGTACTTGCTAATTATAAATTACCATTCAGTGGTCCTGTAGAATATGATTTTTCTGCATATCCAAAAGAGTTCCCAAAAGCAACTCCTGCATATTTCCAAGCAATTAAAGATAAAGTTCAATCATTAGTCAGTGGTGGTCAGCTCGGTATTTTTGCTGCAAATTGGTGGGATCATCCAGATTATCAAATTCTTCCACCAGAAGTACATTTAATGGCTATCGCTCATTATTTAAATATGCTTGATAAACAACGTGAAGTAGTTATTCCTCATGTTATATTTGGCGGTAAAAATCCACATCCTCATTATGTTGTTGGTGGTATGCCATGTGCTATTTCTATGGATGAAATGAATGCTCCAATAAATAGTCAGCGTTTAGCTGCTGTAGGAACAGCAATTGATTTGAGCATGGATTTAGTAAATAATTTCTATTTACCAGATTTATTAGCTATGGGACATATTTATGCTCAAAAAGGTGCTGGTCTTGATGGTGGTGGACTTGCTAAAGAACGTGTATTAGGTTTTGGTGCATTCCCTGAAGAACCATTTGCAGGAATAGCTAATGGTGGAGATTGGTTCAATCAAATCATGATTCATTGCAATGGTGTAGTCGAAAACTTCAGTGCTGGTGTTATGAATGCAAAAGTTACAGAAGTTACAGCTGATGACTTGAAAGATCCAGAAGTATTGACAGAAGCAACAACTCATGCATGGTATAAAGATGGAGAAGCTCTTCACCCATGGGATGGTAAAACTGAAGCAGAATACACTGGTGATAAAAACGGCAATAAGAGTCATTGGGATCAGCTTGATGAAAAAGGCAAATATTCTTGGATTAAAACACCATTATGGCGTGGTAAAATGGCAGAAGTTGGCCCTCTTGCTCGTTATATTATTGTTTATACAAAAGTTAAACAAAATCTTATTCAACCAAATTGGGCAGAAAAAATGATGGTAGATCAAATTGATGCTATTTCCAAATTATTAAATGTAGCTCCAGAAGTTTGGTTACCATCTACTTTAGGTCGTACAGTTGCTCGTGCTTTAGATGCTCAGCTTAATGCTTGTATGAATAAATATTTCTTAGGTAAACTTATTAAAAATATTTCAGCTGGTGATACAGATACAGCAAATACTACTAAATGGAAACCTTCTACATGGCCAACAGAAGAAGTAAAAGGTGTAGGTCTTTATGAAGCTCCTCGTGGTGCACTCAGCCATTGGATTTCCATTAAAGATAAAAAATGTAGTAACTATCAAGCAGTAGTACCAACTACTTGGAATGCTTGCCCTCGTGATGAAGTAGCCGGTCAAGGTGCTTTTGAACGTTCAATGATGGATACTGCTGTTAAAATCCCAGAAAAACCATTAGAAATTGTCAAAGCTATACGTTCCTTTGACCCATGTATAGCTTGTGCTACTCACTTATATGATGCGAAGGGAAGAACAATAAGTACAATAAATACTGACCCTTATATTAGGGGTGGTTTAAATGATTAAAAATTATTATACAGAAGAACAATTACCACATAAACGAAAAGGCCATTTAAGAAAATATTATTTATTTAGTCCTTTTTTGAGAATTTTCCATTGGATTATGGTTTGGTGTATTGCTGTATTATTTATAACAGGACAGGTAATAATGAATCCATTACCTGGAGGTGTAAGTAGTGAACCAACTTTTGCTGATTGGCGTTTATCTTTAGATTTAATTCGTAATATACACTTTTTGGCAGGGTTTATTTTCACAGCTTCATTTGTATTGAGAATATATGGATGGATTATCAATCGTGGTGACCGTTTACTTCCTAAATTCTGGACTACAAAATTTATGGAAGAAATGGTAGAAGTTGCAAAACATTATAGTCTATTAAAGTATTCTCATAAACAATATATAAGAAATCCATTAGCAAGAGCTTCTTATTTGGGATTATATGTTATGGTTTTAGTAGAAATCGTAACAGGTTTTGCTATGTATTATATGCCTAATTCGACAGGTGTACCAGCTACTATTTTTGGTTGGTCAATTGGTATGTATGGTGAAATGATTTTCCATTGGGTTCATCATGTTTTTGCTTGGCTCATTATTTTCTTTGCTATGGGTCATGTATACATGGTATTCAGAGCTGACCTTATGGAACGTGAAGGTGAAGCATCTAGTATGTTTTCTGGTGTAAAAACAATATCAGAATTACCATCAGATATTGATGACTTAAAAGATAAACATGGTAGAGTAGCAAAAGATTAAGGAGATGTAATTTCCATGTGTCTTACTTGTGGTTGCCTTTTTGGTGGAAAAGGTAATAAATTAAGATTTAAAGTTGAAGGATATACAAAAGAAAATGCTAAAGAACTTAAAGAAAGTTTATTAGGATTACCTGGAGTATATAACGTTCATATTCATGCGCATAACGGTGAAACAACGATTAATTATAATCCTGCTAAAACACCGCTAACACAGTTGACTGCTGAATTTGCTCAGCGTGGGTTAACTGCTCTGTTATAAGGAGATAAAAACAGTCGGGTTTTTACCCGACTGTTTTATTTTAGATCATGCATGAAATGGCATTAGCAGAAGGCATTTTAGATATTGTGCTTTCTTATGCAGATAAAAACGAAGCGAAAAAAGTGACGGAGATTTCTGTTTTAGTGGGAGAAATGACTGGTGTAGTAGACGAGTCTTTAGAATTTTGTTTTACTTCTATAGCTAAAGATACGAAAGCTGAAGGAGCAAAATTGATTTTGAAAAAAATACCACTTGTAGCTAAGTGTTTAGAATGTGGTAAAGAAACTAAAATAGAAAGATATAATTTTACTTGTCCTCATTGTGGTTCTTTGCGCATGGAAACGATATCAGGACGAGAGCTTCGAGTAGAATCATTGGAGGCGGATTAAATGGATATTCCTGTAATGCAAGATATTCTCGGCAGAAATGATGAGATTGCTAGTAAAAATAAAGCTTTATTTGATAAACATGGTATTTTAGCGATTAATTTATTGGGCTCTCCAGGGTCAGGTAAAACGACTTTATTGGAACGCACTATTGCTCATTTAAAAGATGATTTAAATTTAGCTGTAATTGAAGGAGATTTATTTACAGATAAAGATGCTGATAGAATAGCACAGCATAATGTACCTGTAATTCAAATCAATACAAATGGTGGTTGTCATTTAGATGCACCAATGGTAGAAGAAGTACTTGGCGATTTAGATTTAGATAAATTAGATGTTGTAATCATTGAAAATGTGGGTAATCTTGTTTGTCCGGCTGAATTTGTAGTTGGCGAGGATATGAAAGTCACTGTTTTAAGTATCACTGAAGGTGATGATAAACCATTGAAATATCCTATTATTTTTAAAGAATCTAAAGTAGCTATTTTGAATAAAGTTGATATTTTACCATTTACTAATTTTGATATGGAATCAGCTAAACATGATTTAAAATGTATTCATCCGCAACTTGAAATCATGGAAACTGCTGCTTCGAAAGATATGGGTGTAGATAAATGGTGCGATTTTATTCACAGTGAATTTAAGAAAAAACAAGAACAGTTAAAAATAGGAGAATAATTATGGCAGATATTTCAGTTGTAGGTATTGGCAATATCATCATGCAAGATGAGGGCTTTGGTGTAAGATGTGCGGAATATTTGCAGAAAATCACAGATTATCCTGATTTTGTGCAGATTATTGATGGTGGCACTTTGGGTATGGATTTAATGCCATATATTGCAGGTACTAAAAAATTATTATTCATTGATGCAATAGATGTGGAAGGTAATGTTGGTGATTTTTATCAATTTACTGGCGATGAATTAAATGCGTATTTTAAAAATAAAATCACTATACATGATGTAGGCGTTAATGATATGTTAGCTGTTTTGAAATTAACAGATAATCCTATTGAGGAAGTAATTGTAATGGGTATTAAACCAGAAATTGTTTCTATGGGATTGGATATGACAGAAAAAGTAGCTGAAAAAGTGCCAGAAGTAGCTCAAAAAGCTAAGGAGCTAGTTGATAAATGGGTAGCACAGCATCAAGGATAAAAAGATATCAAATACGTGTAGAAGGAATTGTGCAAGGTGTAGGCTTTAGACCATTTATATATCGTTTAGCAATGAATGAACATTATAGTGGTTATGTATTAAATGATGTTGAAGGTGTTTTGCTTGAAATTCAAGGTGAAGATATAGATATAGAAAAATTTTGCCAAGAAATAAAAATAAAAGCACCTAAGGCATCGTATATAACAAACATAAATTATCATGAAATTAAAATAGTTGATGGGGAAAAAGCATTTATCATTCAAAAAAGTCCTCAAGGTTTTCAAAAAGAAACATTGATTTCTCCAGATTTAGCTATTTGTGAAGATTGTAAACGAGAGATAAAGGATAAAAATAATAGGCGATATAGATATGCTTTTACGAATTGTACAAATTGTGGGCCACGTTTTTCTATAGTGCAAGATATTCCCTATGACCGCAAAAATACGACAATGAAAGTATTTACGATGTGTCAAAAATGTGAAGCTGAATATACTAATCCATTAGATAGGCGATTTCATGCTCAGCCAAATGCTTGTGATATTTGTGGGCCTCAGTATAAATTAGTAGCTGATGAGGTATATACGGACATTGAAAGTATAGATAAAGCACATGAGTTAATAAAAAAAGGTGCGATTATTGCAGTAAAAGGCATAGGCGGATATCATTTAGTCTGTGATGCTTTTAATGAAGAAGCCGTGGCGAATTTGCGACAACGAAAAATTCGCGAGGATAAACCTTTTGCAGTAATGGCGACTAATCTTGATATAGTAAAAAAAATCTGTGAAGTGAATGATAAAGAAGAAGAATTATTGACTTCTATGCAAGCTCCAATTGTTTTATTACACAAATCACAAAATTATAATTTAGCACCTAAAGTAGCACCCTATAATGCTTATTTAGGTGTGATGATAGCATATGCTCCCATACATTATTTATTATTAAATGATGATGATATATTTGTAATGACGAGTGCTAATTTAAGTGATGAGCCGATTGTTTATCAAGATGAAGAAGCTAAATCTCATCTGTCAACAATAGCAGATTATATACTTACACATAATAGAATTATTCAAACGCGTGTAGATGATTCTGTAGTGCGAGTGTTTAATGATAAACAGATGTTAATCCGCAGAAGTAGAGGATATGCTCCTTCTCCAGTATTGTTAAAAGGCGATTTGATAAGTGATATTCCTGTATTAGCTTGTGGACCAGAATTGAAAAATACTTTTTGTATGACGAAACATCAAAGGGCTTTTCTTAGTCAGCATATCGGTGATTTAGAAAATATGGCAGTCAATAATGCTTATAAAGATAGCATTGATTTATTTAAGCGTTTATTTACTATTGAGCCAAAGCTTATTGCTTGTGATATGCACCCAGAGTATTTTTCAACAAAATTTGCTAAGCGTTATGCTCAAGATAATGATTTACCATTAATACAGGTGCAACATCATCATGCACATATCGCGTCAGTCATGGCAGAGCACGATTTAAAAGGTGATGTAATCGGCATTAGTCTAGATGGTACAGGTTTTGGCGATGATGGTCATATTTGGGGCGGAGAATTTTTTATAGCAAATTTATCTGGATATGAACGCAGAGGTCATTTTCAATATATGCCATTGCCATCTGGAGCCAAAGCGGTAAAAGAGCCATGGCGATTAGGTTTGTGGATAGCTTATGAATTATACGGTGAGGATATTAAAGAAAAATATCCTGAATTATTAAAAGCAAATTGGCAATTATTAGTAAAGGCTACGCAAAAAGGTTTTAATGCACCACTTACTTCTAGTGCTGGCAGAATTTTTGATACTGTAGCCAGTTTACTAGGTATCTGTTATCAGATAAATTATGAAGGACAAGCGGCTATAGAATTAGAAAAAACAGCTTATGCTAGTGATGGTGAAGTTTTACCATTTGCAATAAGAAATGAGTCAGGTCAATATATCATAGATTTTATGCCAATGTATCAAATAATTTATGATTTAAAACAAGAATATTCTATAGCTTATATAGCAAAATCTTTTCATATGACTATGGCAAAAGCTATTTGTGAAATGGTGGATTTATTAAATAAAGAAAGTAATTTAAATAAAGTGGTATTAAGTGGTGGCGTTTGTCAAAATATTACTTTATTGGATTTAATCTACAAAGAATTACAAGATAGATACGATATTTATATCAATGAGAAAGTACCGTCAAATGATGGTGGGATAGCTTTAGGTCAAATGGCGGTGGCATTGACTCGTTATTTGCAGATGAGATGATATTTAAAGAGAAAAGAGATAGGAAGGATTTTTATGTGTTTAGCGGTACCAGCAAAAGTTATTGAAAAAAGAGACATGGTAGCAACTGTAGATGTTGATGGCATTCGCCGTGATATTAGCTTGATGTTATTACCAGAGGCTAATGAAGGGGATTATATCTTGATGCATGCTGGTTTTGCCATTCAGATAATTGATGAAGAAGAAGCAAAAATTACTAGTGAATTATTGAAAGAGGTGCTAGGTGCTAATGAGCCAGCAAGCGAACGAAACGAAACAGATAGCACAGTTCTTGCTTAAAGAAATAGATAGATTGATAGATAGACCAGTGCGTATTATGGAAGTATGTGGTACACATACAGTATCTATTTTTCGTGCGGGAATTCGTCAGTTATTGCCAGAAAAGGTGGAGTTAGTAAGTGGACCAGGTTGTCCTGTATGTGTTACGCCAAATGATTATTTAGATACAGCAATTGCGTATGCTCGTCAAGAAGATGTTATTATCACTACTTTTGGCGATATGTTAAAGGTGCCAGGAACATCATCTAGTTTAAGTAAAGTAAAAGCAGAAGGTAGCGATATAAGAATTATTTACTCTCCTATGGATAGTCTGCAAATAGCAAAAGATAATCCTGATAAAAAAGTTATTTTTCTTGCTGTTGGTTTTGAAACAACTTCTCCTACAGCAGCAGCTACAATACTTGCAGCAAAACAGCAAAATATAAAGAATTTTTATGTGTTAACAGCACATAAATTGACTCCACCAGCAATTGAAGCTTTGCTTTGCGATGAAAAAATAAAGATTGATGGCTTTTTACTTCCAGGTCATGTTTGTGTAATCACCGGTGAAGAGCCTTTTGAATTTATTGCTCAAAAATATCATTTGCCAGCAGTTGTAGCAGGTTTTGAGCCACTTGATATTTTGCAGTCTATTTATATGATTGCAAAACAAATTCATGCAAAGAACTTTAAAATCGAAAATCAATATAAACGTGTAGTAAAAGCTGTTGGTAATAAACAAGCACAAAAAATCATGGACTTAGTATATAAAAAAGCACCTGCTAATTGGCGTGGACTGGGTGTAATCGAAAATTCAGGATTGGATTTAACAGATGCTTTTAGTGAATTTGATGCTTTGAAGATGATACCGGTAAATAAGGAAATATCTAAGGAAGCTGCTGGTTGTCGTTGTGGTGAAGTACTTCGTGGTTTGGTAAAACCTACAGATTGCCCTCTCTTTGGCAAAGTATGTACACCAAATCATGCAGTCGGTTCATGTATGGTTTCTGTTGAAGGAACTTGTGCTGCTTGGTATAAATATGGTTCGAGAGTATTTCATTTTGAATAAGTTTAAAAATTTTGGTGGTGATAATATTGGCAGGTAATTTTGGTGTAAATGATGTAATTACTATGGCACATGGCAGTGGTGGTCAAGCAGGTCATGAGCTTATGGAGAAAATTTTATTGCCAGCATTTGATAATCCTATATTAAGGGAAATGCACGATGGTGCTAAATTAGATTTAAGTACAAATAAAATAGCATTTACTACTGATTCATATGTAGTAAAACCTTTGTTTTTTGCTGGCGGTAATATTGGCAAATTAGCTGTTTGTGGTACTGTAAATGATTTGGCTATGACAGGAGCTATTGCTAAATATATTTCTGTAGGCATGATAATTGAAGAAGGTTTTTCATTAAAAGATTTACAAGAAATAGTGACTACTATGCGTAAAGCTGCGGATGAAGCTGGCGTTTATATCGTTACTGGTGATACTAAAGTAGTAAATAAAGGCTGTGCTGATGGTATATTTATCAATACTGCTGGTGTGGGTGAACGCATAGAAGGTGTAGAAATATCCCCATTGAAAGCAAAAGCAGGTCAAAATATTATTGTCAGTGGCTATTTAGGAGATCATTCAGCAACAATTATGGCATCTCGTCACAATTTAGAATTGCCAAGTGTGATAAAAACAGATTGTGCACCACTCAATCATATGGTGAAAGAAATGCTCACAGTAGCTCCAAATATCGCTGTACTTCGCGATCCAACTCGTGGAGGTGTAGCAGCTGTCTTAAATGAAATAGCACAGCAAGCTCAGGTAGGAATTTTATTAGAAGAAGATAGTATTCCAGTGCGTGAAGAAGTGCGAGGTTTTTGTGATATTTTAGGATTTGATCCACTTTATTTGGCAAATGAAGGCAAATTAGTAGCTTTTGTAGACCAAGAAGATACAGAAAAAGTATTAGCTACAATGCATAAATTTGAATATGGAAAAAATGCTAGAGTAATAGGTAAAGTCATCGATAAAGCTATCGGTGAAGTTGGACTTCGTACAGCTATAGGTGGTATACGTATTGTAGATATGCCACAAGGTGAACAAATTCCACGTATTTGTTAAATAAAAAAATTTTAGTTGACAAAAGCTTTATTGGCTTTTATAATATTATAAGTCAATAAGATATAGGGGTATCGCCAAGTTGGTAAGGCACGGGTTTCTGAATCCCGCATGCGTTGGTTCGAGTCCAGCTACCCCTGCCATTTAGAAATTTACGTCGCTTTTATAGCGACGTTTTTTTGTACCTAAAAACAAATGAAAAGGAGAAAAGCGATGAATAAATTTAAATATATATTATTCGATTTAGATGGAACATTGATTGATTCAGGCAAAGGTATAATAAATGCCGTTAAATATGCTTTAAAAAAATATGGTATAGATGAAACAAATGAAGCTTTACTCAGAAGTTTTGTAGGGCCTCCATTAAACCAACAATTTGCTAAATGCTATGGTTTTTCAGCTGAAAAGAGTTTAGAAGCAGTTATGGTTTTTCGTGAGTATTATGAGACAAAAGGTATTTTGGAAAATGAAATGTATAAAGATATTGATAAAGTATTAAAGCATTTAAAAGAACAAGGAAATTTTCTCATGGTGGCAACATCTAAGCCAGAAAAATTTGCTCATAATATTTTAGCTCAACATGATTTAGAAAAGTATTTTGATTTTATTGGTGGAAGTTTGGTCGACGGCAGTCGTGTGACAAAAATTCAAGTTCTTGATCATGTGCTTAAGACAAATGAGATAAATAACGCAGATGAAGCTTTAATGATTGGTGATACGAAGTATGATATGATAGGTGCTAAGAATTTTAATTTAAAAACAGTAGCTGTTACTTATGGTTATGGAACAAAAGAAGAATTATTAGCAGCTAAACCGGATTTTGTAGTTGATACACCAACTGAAATTTTGCAGATAGTTAAAGCTTAAAGTGAATATAAAAAAAGCAGTAGATATTTATCTACTGCTTTTTTATTTATTTTATTGTTTTTTTAGATGTTCAAAGTATTTTTTAGTTTCAAGAGAAATTACTCCAGAAAGAGCGATGATAGCAATTAAGTTTGGAATAGCCATCAAGCCATTTACAATATCAGCTAAAACCCAAATCGCTTCAAGTTTTAAGAATGCTCCGGAAGCAACTAGACAAATGAAGATGATGCGATAAGGTAAGATACCTTTTATGCCGAATAAATATTGGCAAGCACGTTCACCGTAATAATTCCAGCCTAGGATTGTAGTGAAGGCAAATAAAGCTAAAGAAACTGTGAGGAATATTCCACCCATGAAGCCATAATCCATGCTAAATGCTGTATTAGTCATGGCAGCTCCAGAAAGGTCTCCAGACCAAACACCAGTTAAAACTAAAGTCAAACCAGTCATGCTACAGATGATGATAGTATCAATAAAAGTACCAGTCATGGAGATTAAACCTTGTTCAGCAGGCCAATGTGTTTTAGCAGCAGCAGCAGCAATTGGTGCAGAACCAAGACCGGATTCATTGGAGAATACACCGCGTGCAATACCATTTTTCATAGCCATCATAAGTGTTGAACCAGCAAATCCGCCAACAGCAGCATGACCATTGAAAGCACTATCAATAATGAGTGCAACAGCAGCAGGAACATCTGAAATATGAAGTAAAATAATACCTAAACAAGTTACAAAGTATAAAACAGCCATAAAAGGAACGATGGCAGAAGCTGCACGGGCGATACTTTTTAAACCACCTAAAGTGATACCTGCAACTAATAAAGTAAGAATAATATCGGTTATGTAAACTGGAACGCCAAATGTCAAAGAAACACTGTCTACAATAGCATTTACTTGAGCAAATGTACCAATACCAAAGAAAGCAACTAAGATACAAAAAACAGCAAAAATAACAGCTAATGGTTTGAATTTTTTACCCATACCAAGTTCTATATAATACATAGGTCCACCAGCGACTTGTCCAATTTCGTCTTTAGAACGGTATTTTATAGCAAGTAAACCTTCGGCATATTTTGTAGCCATACCAAAAAATGCTGCAACCCACATCCAAAAAATAGCACCAGGACCACCGATTTCAACAGCAGTAGCAACACCGACGATGTTACCAGTACCAACAGTAGCAGATAATGCAAGGCAAAGTGCTTTGAAACTACTGATGTCACCATCACCTTTATTTTTAGCACTTAAGATGAGTTTCATAGCTAAAGGTAATTTAGCGACTTGAAGTAGTTTTAAACGCAGTGTTAGATAAATACCTGTACCAACCAATAAGATGATTAATGGTGGTCCCCAAAGGAAGCTGTCAATAGCGGAAATAATAGAAAAAAAGTCCATGAAAAAAGTCCTCCTCTTAGATAAATACATTTGTTTAGTATAGTGATACAAAAATATTTTCTATCATAGCATAAAAAAAGACAAATGTCACTGTAAAAAACACAAAAATACATTTTAAATTTAAAAAATAGCAAAAATAATTATAAAAAATCATGAAAAATGATACAAAAGTAAAAAAATCAAACATAATGTATATATTTTTCCTATGATTATTTTATTTTTGAATGTTAGATTAATATGTAAATTCTTTATCAGAAATTTTAGCAAGGTAATATTGAAGATGATATTGAAAATAATAAACAAAAATAGAGATTAATTGCTTCAAATGCTTATAAATGGTACAATATTAAAGAGGATAAGGAGGAACGACATGGCTAATTTGGAAGAAAATATAAATAATGAAATAGATGTTAAAGTTGATGAACCTATAAAGATTCATTTAGATGAAGAAAGTGCAGAAGTAACTGCTGTAGAAGGCGATTACGGTGCAAATCAGATCCAAATTTTGGAAGGCTTAGAAGCTGTACGTAAACGTCCTGGTATGTATATTGGTAGTACATCAGCTCGTGGGTTACATCATTTAGTATATGAAGTAGTAGATAATAGTATTGATGAAGCTTTAGCTGGTTATTGTACACATATAGAAGTAACAATTCATAAAGATAATAGTATTACAGTAACGGATAATGGTCGTGGTATTCCTGTAGATATGCACGAAAGTGGAAAACCAGCAGTTGAAGTAGTTCTTACTGTACTTCATGCTGGTGGTAAATTCGGTGGTTCAGGATATAAAGTGTCTGGTGGTTTACATGGTGTAGGTGTATCCGTAGTTAACGCACTTAGCACAAATATGGAAGTAAAAGTAAAACGTGATGGTAAAATTCATGAAATTACTTTTGAAAAAGGCGTAACAAAAGAACCATTAAAAGTGATAGGTCAAACTCAAGAAACAGGAACATTAGTGCATTTTGTACCAGATCCAGAAATTTTTGATGAGACTGTTTATGATTATGATACTTTAAAACATCGTTTACGTGAATTATCCTTCTTAAATAGAGGAATTACTATTATTTTGACTGATGAACGTGGTGAAGAAGTTCGTCAGGAAACTTTTTACTTTGAAGGTGGTATAAGTTCTTTTGTAGAACATTTAAACCGCAATAAAGAAGTAATCAATCCAGAACCTGTATATTTCAATGGTACAAAAGATACTACTGTTGTAGAAATTGCACTTCAATATAATACAAGTTATAGCGAAAATATCTATAGTTTTGTTAATAATATTAATACAGAAGAAGGCGGTACACATTTAGCCGGCTTTAAGAGTGCTTTGACTCGTGCAGCTAATGATTTTGCACGTAGACAGGGTATCATAAAAAATAATGAAGATAATTTAGTGGGTGAAGATATTCGTGAAGGTTTGACTTGTGTTATCAGTATCAAACTTCGTGAACCACAATTTGAAGGACAGACAAAAACAAAATTAGGAAATTCGGAAGTTCGTGGAATTGTAGATTCTATCGTTACAGAAGGTCTATCTGAATACTTTGAGGAAAATCCTGTTGTCTCTAAAAAAATCATTGAAAAATCCATCATGGCATCTCGTGCTAGAGAAGCTGCACGCAAAGCTCGTGAATTAACTAGACGTAAAAATGCTTTAGAAGTAAGTTCTCTTCCTGGTAAATTAGCTGATTGCTCTGTAAAAGATCCAGAACAAGCAGAAATTTACCTTGTCGAAGGTGATAGTGCAGGCGGTAGTGCAAAACAAGGACGTGATCGTCGTTTCCAAGCTATATTGCCACTTCGTGGGAAAATACTAAATGTAGAAAAAGCACGTTTAGATAAAATTCTCAATAACGAAGAAATTCGCACTATGATTACTGCATTTGGCAGTGGTATCGGTTCTGAATTTGATATCACAAAACGTCGTTATGGTAAAATCATCATCATGACAGATGCCGATGTCGATGGTGCACATATTCGTACATTATTATTGACATTCTTCTATCGTTATATGAGACCGCTTATTGAAAATGGTCATGTATATATTGCTCAACCACCACTTTATCAAATAAGAAAAGGCCGTAGTCATTGGTATACTTATAGCGATGAAGAATTGGCACAAAAATTAGATGAAATCGGCAGAGATGGTATTACTGTACAGCGTTATAAAGGTTTAGGGGAAATGAACCCAGAACAATTATGGGAAACAACTATGGACCCTGAAAAACGTACCGTATTGCAAGTACATCTTCGTGAAGCAGAAGAAGCGGATTCTATTTTTACTATCTTAATGGGTGATAAAGTAGAGCCTCGTCGTCGTTTTATTGAAGAACATGCAAATTTAGTTAGAAATCTTGACTTATAAAAATAAAAAGACTTACTACTCAAATTTTAGTAGTAAGTCTTTTTTTGTCAGTTGAAGTCATGAAAGGACATAGAAATATATCCTACATGAAAAAGGATAGTTAATATTAAAATGATATTTAAACTACAAATAAAGAAATTAAATTTTTTATTAGGTATTAATTGAGATAGAGAATTTTTAAATTTATTTATTAGCCAACAATTACAAGCAAAGAATAATATAAAAAGAGGATGAGACTTAAAAGAATATAAAGCACTTAATAATAGACAAGATAAAGTAATGAAGTTAATACTATAAATCATTACATGGATAAAAGTAATTAATCTATTTTTAGTTATATCCTCCGTCAAATTATCTAATAGAATTTAATTTATTTACAATACTATTACCATTTTCTCCATATTCAACAACCATTATTGCCTGATTGCCCATATATATTGTATTTCCACTTAAATAAGCTTCAGGTGGATTTTTCGGATGATTATGGTAAACAGCTGCTAAATTACCTGCAATTAGATATGCTCTTTCTTGACTGCTCATATCATTTGCTTCGACAGGAATTATAAAATCATGACGATTGATTTTAATCATTCCATTATCAGCATCTACCTTTACTTTATTATTGCTATATTTTGTAAGTTTATCAGCATAATTGTCACGGCGAGATTGATGACTAGGATGGTCAGATGGTGAGAATAATTCACCCACAAAATTAGTTTTAGATTCGCCCATTTTATCGATAAAACGTTGCCAAGTAGCAGCACCAGCACCGATATTATAACCAGCACTTAGTGTGTAATCAAAAGCGATATCATCAGCATCTTGTTCTTGAACTTTAGTTATACCTTTAGCAATCATATTATTTTGAAGAACATTTGCTCCGATTATAGATATGATATTAGGATTTTGGGAAGCGTATAGATTGGTCAATAATTGTACAGAAAAGCTTTTTTTAGCAGAGCTTTGAACATGTTCTTCTTCACCATGAGCTAATTCATGAGCGATAACTATGGCAAGTTCGTCTTCATTGTTATTTAATAATTTGAACATACCAGTATTTACACTTAGATTATGACCAACAGTGCAAAACGCATTATATTCTTCACTAGGATTAATAAAGTAATTATAAGGTTTATCTTTAATAGAAGGGTCAGTTAAGGATATAGCATACGTTAAACGACTCATGATATTATCCAATAAACTGTTATAATAAGGATCAGTATTTTCTCCTAATTCATTTTTCATTTGATTGAAATATTCATGGCGACCATCACTATCTAAATAGTTAAGTTGTTTTTCTAATTGTTGATATTGTATACCAGTTATAGCTACAGCACCGATGGCATTACCCCAATTGAAAGCATAAGCAGATTGATTGGGTAAAATTGTATAAGAAATGGAAAAACTTAAAGATAAAGCAATACCTGTAGATATTAATTTTTTATACGTTGTTCTTAACATAGATATCCCTTCTTTCTATATATTAATTATGTACATTTTTATTATAATATATATATTTATAAAAGAAATTAAAATTATATTAATTTTTTTATAAAAAAAATAAAAAAAGGTGTTGACATTTAGGTTGAGTTTAATATATAATAATCAACGTTGTCGATGAGCAACAAACAAAATAAAGAGTTTTGAAAACAGCAAAACAAACAAATAAAAAAGTTTGAAAAAAGTTGTTGACAAAACAAAAAACGTAAGATATAATATTTAAAGTCAGCTCGAGAGAGCAAGACAAAAGATGTTCTTTGAAAACTAAACAATGCACAATATGTTTTCTAACATAAACGAA
>NZ_CAUBSM010000013.1:0-65778 GCF_958438645.1 uncultured Megamonas sp. | reverse complement strand
AGACTTAAATAAGGTATATCACACATATGGTGATCCAAACTTAGAGGATTATGGAGTAAGTAACGTAACAGGATTAACAAATGGGGATAAAGCAAACATTGGTGTAACAATGACTAAAGATAATGCCTTAAAAGATAATAATAAACATACAAATAATGCAGGAGATTATACTTGGACAGGCAGTGTCAGCGGTATTGAAGGATTAGAAAATAACTATAATATTAAAGTTAATGATGGACAATCTGTAGTAAACAAAGCTGATTTAACAATTGATTTAAATGAAAATGTACATCATGAATATGGTAAACCTAATTTAGATGATTATGTAATCACAGGTACAGATGGTTTAACAAATGGCGATGAAGCATTTGAAGATAAATTAGATGTAACAATGACACATGATGATGCTTTGACAGATAATAATACACATACCAAACCTGCTGGAGGAGATTATACTTGGACAGGCAATGTAGATGGTATTGAAGGATTGGAAGACAACTATAATATTACAATTAATCCTGGAAAATCTACAGTAGATAAGGGACATTTAACAATTACAGTTGATGATTCTAATATTACTGTTGGAGATAATCCAAATTATGGCGGAACTGTTGATGGATGGGCAAATGGAGATAATCCAAATGATTTCGATATTAACTTTGGTTTAGATGATGATACTATTTTAGACCAACCAGGTAAACATGATGGCGTTATTGGTGTAATTATTGACGGTACATTCTATCCATCTGGTACAGAAGATGATATCTTTAATAATTATGATGTTACAATTAGTACAGGTGATTTAACTGTATTAAAACCAATTGATATAAATGACTATAAAAATTGGAGTCATTTATATAAAGATGCTCCATGGGATAGAAACCGTGACTTTAAAGAACGTAAAGCAGAATTTAATTTTGTTGATGGTGCTATTCCTCTTGATGAAGCTGTAGAAGAAGCATAATTTAAAAATAAGTATAAAAATGTAAGCTAAATCTTTTTTTAGGATTTAGCTTACATAAATGAATGTGAGGTATTTTATTATGAATGAGAAAGCACAAAATTTTAAAGACTATTTAGATGAAAAGAATATAACTTGCTTTAGAGTAGAAGAAGTAGAAAATGATAAATTTAATGCCGTAGTATTTCATTCATCAATAAATATAAATGGTCAATTATTACCAATGGGAATAATTTTAGATGATAGTATTTATGGGTTAATTAGAGTACAGGTTGCACCAAGTGTACAAAACAAAGATAAATTATTGGCTTATTTTGATGAATTAAATGCTAAGTATAAATCTTTTAAGTATTATACAAACGAAACAGGTATTTATTTAGATACTTGTATATTAGGTGTAAAACAAGATAGCGAATTAATTATAGCTATTACAGATACTATTGTTAAAAATTTAGAAGAAGAATATGCTAAAATTATGAATTTATTATGGAGCAAATAATTTTAGGAAAATAATAGTTATAGTGGATATTGTATCGATACAATATCCACTTTTTTATGTGATTTTGTTGACTTTGGAATAGTAGAATTTTATAATTTAAAACATCTTATTAAAAATAATTTATATTTAAAGGTGATAAATTATGGCATTAGAAAATTATAAAGCATTGACTATAGCAGGTTCTGATACTTCTGGTGGAGCCGGCATGGAAGCCGATTTAAAGACTTTCGAAGAAATGGGCGTTTATGGAATGGTGGCACTAACTGTAATTGTGGCACAAAATCCAAAAGATTGGGCTCATGATATCTTTCCTATAGATTTGCCTACTATTGAACGTCAGATTGCAACTGTTGGTGAAGGTATTGGCATTAATGCCATGAAAACAGGTATGTTAGGTTCAGCTGCTCTTGTAGAATTAGTAGCAAAATCCATAGATAAATATAATTTTAAAAATGTAGTAATCGACCCTGTAATGGTTTGTAAAGGTATCGATGCTATCATGGTACCAGAAGCAGCCGAAGCGATAAAATCTTTATTGGTGAAAAAAGCTGATGTAATAACACCAAATACAGTAGAATCTGCTTATCTTGCAGGTATGGAAAAAGTGGAAACTGTAGAAGACATTAAAGAAGCTTGTGTAAAAATCAATAAACTCGGTGCGAAAAATGTCATTATAAAATCTGGTAGCCGTGTAGATGGCGATTATATGGTAGATGTGTTATTTGATGGTAAAGAATTTACTATCCAGAAAAAAGCTAAGATGAAAAATATCTATAATAGCGGTGCTGGTTGCACTTTCTCCGCAGCAATAACAGCAGGACTTGCTAAAGGTTTAGATATCCATCAAGCTTTTGAAAATGCTCAAAATTTCATTGATAAAGCTGTAGCAAATTCATTTAAATTGAATGAATTTACAGGAGCATTAGCTCATTGGCAAACAAGATAAATAAGAAAAATAAAAAGTATCTTTTTCTGATTTGTACTTAGTTAGAAAAAGATACTTTTTTTATTTATATTTAATTGAAATTAGCACGCAATAAAGCTATTTCGTGGGCATATCCATCATGGTCATTTGGTGTTTCTAAAATAAATGGCAAATGTTTTAATTGTGGGTGGTTTATAATTTTTATGATAGCATCAAGACCTATTTTACCTTGACCGATTTTTTCATGGCGGTCTTTATGAGTATTTAAATCATTTTTACTATCATTTAAATGTATAGCTTTTAATTTATCAAGACCGATTATTTTATCAAAGTCAGCTAGGACATCATCTAAATTATTTACAATATCATAACCGCCATCCCAAATATGACAAGTATCAAGGCATACACCTATTTTATCTTGTAAATTGATACGCTCAATAATCGCTTGAAGTTCAGCAAAAGTTTTGCCAACTTCAGTGCCCTTTCCTGCCATAGTTTCTAATAAGACAGTAGTCTGTTGCTCAGACCACATCACTTCATTTAAGCAATCACTGATAGCTTTGATGGCAAAATCTATACCTTGCCCTAAATGATTTCCTGGGTGGAAATTATAATAATTATGAGGCAATTTTTCCATGCGAAGTAAATCATCAGCAATTGTTTGGCGAGCAAATTCGCGTACTTCTTCACGATTGGAACATGGATTTAATGTATAAGGCGCATGAGCTACTAATTTATGAAATTTATATTGTTTGGCTAGTGCTAAAAATTGTTGAACATCATTATCGTTTATATCTTTGGCTTTGCTACCACGAGGATTTCTAGTAAAAAAAGAAAATGTATTAGCATTTAGACTCAAGGCTTCTTTCCCCATATGCAAAAAACCTTTAGAGGAAGATAAATGATTACCTATATATAAAATAAAAATCACTCCTAAGTGGTCAATTAATCAATAATAAATATTAATTAATATCAATTATATCATATTTAAAATGTTTTTTAAACTGACAGGATTTTTTTATTTATATAGTGAATTAATAAATTAGTGATTAAATTGAAAATGAGGGATAAGTATGGAAAAGGCAGAAACTTTGTTGAAGATAGCACAAATTATAAGTAATAATGATGATGATGTGTTGGCGGAGATAGAGGAGAGTATTGACAATATAGAAGCATATGCACAAGAGCATTTAGAAGAATTTGAAGAACGCAATATCAGTATAAAGTATGATTCTATAGAAGATTTGCAATGGTTGGTTACTGTAAATATTTTAGTCAGAAATAATTATGTAATGCAAATTCAAGAAGATTGTAGTATAAGTGATTTTGGTTGGGGCTTAAAAGGATTAAGAACTTTTAAAGAATATAATTTAGCTTTGGATAATAAATTTGAAGAAGAAGATTATAATATAGATAAATACGATTATAATGAAGATGATGAATATGACTATTATAATGAAGAAATGGATTTTATTGATGATGAAAATATTATAAATTGGTGTAAATATCTTGACAGTAAATGGTTTGATGATGATATTTGCATTGGTATGATTGATTTAAGTCCAGATATTTTCACTTTATTTTTAGTTTCTGAAGAAAATCTAGATGTTTTAGAGGATTTAGCTGATAATTTGGGAAAAGTGATTTCTACAGTATATTAAAATGAATTTTAAGACATAATAAAAGACACTAGAAATAATCTAGTGTCTTTGTTTTTTGCGGATTTAATTTTAATTGTTACTTCGTTCTGTTTGACTTACTGCGATAGTTACAGCAGCGTCACCTGTGATATTAAGACAAGTACGAATCATATCTAATACACGGTCGATACCAGCAACGAGAGCAAGACCTTCCATAGGAAGACCAACAGTCTGTAATACAAGAGCAAGCATGATAACACCAGCACCAGGAACACCAGCGGTACCTACAGAAGCAAGTGTACCAGTCAATACGATCATGAGCATTTGTCCTGCTGTTAAATCTATGCCGTAGACATTGGCGATAAAGATAGCACAAACACCTTGATATATAGCAGTACCATCCATATTAATAGTTGCACCTAAAGGAAGAACAAAGCTAGCGATGGATTTATCAGCACCAAGATTTTCTGTGCAGTTTTTCATATTTACAGGAAGAGCTGCTGCAGAGCTGCAAGTTGTAAAGCCTAAAAGCATTGTTTCAGTCATGCCTTTAAAGAATTTTAAAGGATTCATTTTACCAAGAGTGGAAACAATGGAAGAGTACACAACGAGTGCATGAATAATACAACCAATGTAAACTGTAACGATAACGGATAATAGTGGTAATAAAACTTTTGGACCATTAGCAGCAACTACAGGAACTAAAAGAGCAAATACACCGTATGGTGCAAGGCTCATAATCATAGAAATTAATTTATAGCTAACTTCAGCTAAAGAATCAAAGAATGTGAGCAGTGGCTGACCTTTTTTGCCAACAGCAGTGATACCAATACCAAGGGCTAATGCAAATACAATGAGAGGAAGCATATCAGCTTTAGCCATAGTCATGATAGGATTAGCAGGTATCATGCTTACTAAAACATCCATAAAACCAGGAGCTTCTTTGATATCAGGAGCTTTTTCAGCAACTAAATTCATGCCTAAGCCAGGTTGTAATACAGAAGCTAAAGCAAGTGCGATGACAAGAGCAACAGCTGTTGTTACTAAGTATAATAAGATAACCTTAATGCCTATGCGACCGAGTTTTTTTGTATCGCCTAAGCTAGCAACACCACATACTAGGGAAGCTAATACTACAGGTACAATAATCATTTTGATTAAGTTGATAAACATTGTACCAAATGGGGCTAAATAAGCTTTAAGCCAAGGTAAATTTTCTTCTCCAAGAATAAGTCCTACGATTACGGATAAAACTAGAGAAATGAAAATTTTTACAGATAAGTTCATATTCAAAACTCCTTTATGTAAAATTTAACTTCTAAGAAATATGAATGATGGATAAAAAAGCTTCTTAGAAAAACACTTGTATATTATATAAAATATTTTTAAGGTTTACAATATTTTTAGCTAATGAATAAAAAATACATTAAAATACAAAATAAAAAGACAAGCTAAAAAAGCCTGTCTTTTATAGAGAGATATTTTATTTTAAATTATCAATGGCAGATTGTTCAATAGCTAAACCATTGCGATATCTAGTCATGAATGTTTCAAAACCTTCGATACCTTCTTTTGTTGGAGCAATAGTTTCAGCAACACTATTTTTAAATACTTTAGTGCTTAAATATTCATCGAGGGATAAGTTTTCTTTATTGTTCATATAATCAGCTAAAAGTGCAATACCCCAAGCTCCACCTTCGCCAGCTGTTTCCATAACTGTTACAGGAGCACCGATAGCATTAGCCATGATTGTCTGACCTACACCTTTAGTTTTGAATAAACCACCATGACCTAAGATTTGTTCGATAGTTACATGTTCTTCTTTTGTTAAGATATCTAAGCCTGTTTTCATCGCACCAAGAGCTGTAGAGAGATGTACACGGATGAAATTTGCTAAGTTGAATTTACTATCGGATTTACGAACGAATAATGGACGACCTTCAGTAAATCCTGTAATATGTTCACCAGAATGGTAACAATAAGCGAGTAAGCCACCACAGTCAGCATCGCCTTCTAATGCTTTATTATACAATGTAGAGAATAATTCGTTGGTATCTACTTTTACGCCAAAGCTAGTGAGGCATTCATGGAAAAGGCTGATCCAGCTATTTAAATCTGTTGTACAGTTATTAGAATGGGCCATAGCTACTAAATCGCCAGCAGGAGTAGTAACCATATCGAGTTCTTCATAAACTTTGGATAAATCACGTTCTAATACGATCATAGCGAATACAGAAGTACCAGCAGATACATTACCTGTGCGTTTTGTAACTGTATTTGTAGCTACCATACCAGTACCAGCATCACCTTCTGGTGGACACATAGGAGTGCCAGCTTGGAGTGTTCCTGTTGGATCGAGAAGTTTTGCACCTTCAGCAGTTAAATAACCTGCATTTTCACCAGCAACTAAAACTTTTGGTAAAATTTCGCGAATAGACCATGGATAATTTTTATCAGCGATATAAGCATCAAAATCAGTTAGCATTTTTTCATTGTAGTTTTTAGTATTGATATCGATAGGGAACATACCAGAAGCATCACCGATACCGAGTACTTTTTCACCAGATAATTTCCAATGAACAAAACCTGCTAATGTAGTGAAGAATTTAATTTTAGCTACATGCTCTTCATTATTTAAAATAGCTTGATAAAGATGAGCAATGCTGAATCTTTGAGGTACATTGTAGTTGAATAATTTAATTAATTCATGAGAAGCTTGACCTGTGATATTATTTCTCCAAGTGCGGAATGGCACAAGCAAGTTATCTTGTTCATCAAAAGCGAGATAGCCGTGCATCATTGCACTAAAACCAAGACCTGCTAATTTAGTGATAGTAACATCATATTTTGCTTTTACTTCTTCAACTAAATTTTTGTAGCAGCCTTGAAGACCAGTCCAAATTTCTTCTTCACTATAAGTCCAGATGCCATCAATGAGGCTGTTTTCCCAGTCATAAGCACCAACAGCGATTGGTTCATGATCAGTATTAATCAATACTGCTTTAATACGAGTGGAACCGAATTCAATACCGAGAGTAGTTAGTCCTTGCTCAATATTAGATTTAATCATTTCATTTGTTTGCATATTTTTGTACCTCCGCACAATATATTAATATTAATTGATAATTCTAAAAGTTGTATGATAAATATTAAGTTAATATTTATTATATAGTATATTATAAATTATTGCAATTTTTTTAATAATTTTCAATAATTTCTATAACAAAATATATTATATATCAATATTTCAAGAAATAAAAGGGTTTTTATTAATTTTAAAATAATTTTGTCAAATATTTTTGAAATCATTTAGATAAGATAAATATAAAGATATGTTTATTTTATTCAAAAAGTTGTATGATAAGATTTAGATTTATTTAATTTAGATTAGAATTAGTGTTATAAATTAAAGTGATTAAGTTTTTATAAAAAAGAATAATTATTTGTTAGTTTTTGTGATAAAGTCACTGAACTATGATAGAAAATCATTTATAATAAACTCATCAAGTGAGATAAACCTTATAGATTAAATAAGTTTGGGGGATAAAATAATGTTAGTACATGCAGATGCAAATGCTTTTAATAAATTATTGGAAAATAAAGGAACTTTTGTAGTAGATTTCTTTGCTACATGGTGTGGCCCTTGCAAAATGTTAGGTGCTGTACTTGAAAAAGTTGCTCCAGAATATGATTTTGATATTTTAAAAATTGATATTGATGAGAATGTAAAACTTGCTGAAGAATATGAAGTGATGGTAGTACCTACTTTATTATTCGTAAAAGATGGAGAAATTGTTCATCGTGAATCAGGTTTCTTCTCTAAAGATAAATTTAATGCTTTAATTGATGCATATATGAAATAAGAAAAATCAGTCAAACAAACACAACTCAAAAAAATCCTGTACAAAATAAAAGCTGTAGTGATAAACTACAGCTTTTATTTTTTATTTAGTTTTAAGTTTTTGTAATTCAAGTCCTTCTTTGCCTGTCAATTCCTCAATAGTCAATTCTAAAATACAAGTGCGATTCATGTATATTTTTATTTCCTCTAGTCCCTCTGTAAAATAATCAGCAGAAAATTTACGGATAAACTCTTCTAGGATTATTTGTTTATCTTTTTTATCAGTTATTGCTTTAATAGTGCCAGAAGCTATGACACTAGAATAAGCAGTGGTGAATTTTTCGGGAATGACAGCATCTTGATCTATGACGCAAAAAGAAGCTTTATTATTTTGATGAATGATATCTAATTTGCGACCAACTGTGGCACAGTGAAAATAGATTTTGTCATTGAGATATACATAGTTTAAAGGAACAGTATAAGGAAAAGATTTTTCATCGCAAAGTGCTAAAATACCATGAGTTTTTTGTTTTAATATAGTAATATTTTCAGCTTGAGATAGAGCCTGTTTAAATCTACGCATAAAAAAACTCCTTTAAAATAATTAATATACATTAGTACCATCAAAATGAGGCACAAATTTTGTTGTAGCTGTTTTGCCCTGCTGAATATAGCAATTTTTAAAACCTAAATCAAGTGCATAATCTACGACTTTATCATATTCAAAAGTCGTTAGTTTGCGTTTTAGTTTAGGGTGAGTAAGTGCTTTATACATAGGAGTATATTGGTTCATAAGGCTAAGATAAACATCATCATGATATGTTTCCCAGATATATTTTACAATTTCTATACTTTCTTTATAATACCATGGCAAGATTAAATGGCGAATGATGACGCCTTTTTGCATGATATTATCTTTAAATTGCGGTTTACCTACAAGTTCAAACATTTTATCAATGGCTTTTTTGACTACTTGAGGATAATCGGGAGCATGAGAAAATTCTTTGGCAGTATCTGGTGAGTAGTATTTAAAATCAGGTAAAAACACATCAATATAGTCTTTGAGCATTTCTAAGACTTCAACTCGTTCATAGCCACTTGTATTATAAACTACAGGAATAGATAGACCTTGTTTTTTGGCTAATTTTAGAGCTTCAATTATTTGTAAAACGTAATGAGTTGGTGTTACTAGTTCTAAACAGTGGGCATTACGAGCTTGTTGTTCTAAAAAAATTTGAGCTAAACGCTCAATGGTTACAGGAAAGCCTTTGCCTTCAGTACTGATTTCGTGATTTTGGCAGAAGATACATCTCATATTACAATGAGAGAAAAAAACCGTGCCAGCTCCATTAGTTCCGGATAGGCACGGTTCTTCCCATTGATGTAAGGATACGAGAGCAATTTCCACTTTATCACTAGCATGACAGATACCATAATTTTTAGTGCGATCAACATGGCATAAACGAGGGCAAAGTGTACAATTTTGCATATCCATAGAAAACACCTTTTACTTAGTGATTTGCTAATTTAAAAATAGCATAGACATCTTGATAATTTAATGGGGAAAAATTACCGATGGTTTTTGTATCATTATCTGTACACATTGAAGTGAGATAAGTTAATTCTTCATCAGTTAACACTCGACCAATTAATTGACTGATATTGATGGGTAAATTTAAGCTAGTGAAGAATTCTTCAAAATGTTTGATTGTTTCAAGTGCCATAGTTTCATCATTTTGATTAGTTTCATTGAGACCAAAGATTACTTTTCCCAGATGACAAAAGCGATTGATATCTTTTTGGTAAATATATCTAGCCCATGATGACCAGATAGCAGTCAATGAGGCTCCATGAGTAGCGTTATACTTAGCACTTAATTCATGACCAAATTTATGTACGCTAAAATCTTTAGTGCGACCAAGACCTGTTATATCATTGTGAGATAAAGAACCAGCGTACATAATTTCACTGTGAGCAGTGTAATTTGTAGAATCATTTAGCATAATTGGTGCTTGAGTGATGACGTCTTTTAATAAACCTTCAGCAATATAATCTGTGAGATAATTACATTGTTCTTTGGCAAAGTAACGTTCTAATGTATGCATTAAGATATCAGCAATACCACAGGCTTTTTGATAATTTGGAGCACTATAAGTCAATTGAGGGTTCATAATGGCAAAACATGGACGATTAAATGGCGTACTAAGACCACGTTTTTGACCTGTTTGTTCGTTAGTTAAAACAGCAGAATCACTTGTTTCACTACCAGCAGCAGCTAATGTGACGATGCTACCTATAGGAGTGGTAGATGTCAAAGTGATTTTTTTAGTCCAGATATCCCAAATATCATGTTGAGGATATTTTAATCCATGGGCAATGGCTTTAGCCGTATCAATGACAGAGCCTCCACCAATTGCTAAGACAAAATCAATATTAGCTTGATTAGCTGTTTTTATGGTATTATTTACAAATGAAACAATAGGATTGGGCTGTACACCGCCTAGAGTGATATACGATAAATTGTCATCAGATAATTGTTGACAAATTTTATCAAGTAGTCCAGAGCGTTTTACTGAGCCACCACCATAAACAATTAGTACATTATGTCCATTATATTTTTTGATTAACGAAGATGTGGAAAGTTCGCTGTCTTTGCCAAAAATAATTTCCGTAGGGCAATAAAATTTAAATTTTTCCATAATAAAACCTCAACAAAATTAATTTTGAAGAATATCAGATATAGTTATATCAGACAAAGATGAAACGATTTTATCTGCACGAGATAAATCTTGAGGGCCAGAATTTGGGTTATCGTAAGCAATGCAATATGCTCCAGCATCTTTAGCAGCGATGATACCAGCAGTAGCATCTTCAATGACTACACAATCAGCTGGTGCAAAGCCTAAAGCTTTAGCTGTTAACTGATAAATTGCAGGGTTTGGCTTGCTAGCAGGCAGTTCAGCACCACTTAAAATGTATTCGAAACAATCCATTAAACCAAATTTAGTTAAAACAGCATTGATAACTTTTCTATCAGCAGAAGAAGCTAAAGCAACAGGAATACCCTCCCTGTGTAATTGATAGAGTAAATCTAAAACACCATCAATAGGATAGATGGAATTGCTTTCTTGGATATATTCTAAATAGATGCGATGTTTATAATCGACCATTTCTTGAATAGAAACAGGTTTTGTAGCAAATTTGGCAAAATCTGTAAAAAATGCTTTGGCAGAACGACCAACATAGGCTACACAATCTTCCATACTACAAGGGATACCAAAATGTGTTAAAGTGCGTATTTTCATATCAGCATGAATAGATTCACTATCGATTATGACTCCGTCCATATCAAAAATAACTGCTTTCAATTAGGTGCTCCTCCATTTTATATATTAATATTGTAAGTAATTTTACACTTACAATAACTTAGCATATCATTCAAAATCTAAAACTGCAAGGATATTTAAGTATATTTGTCATTATTCATGGTTAAATTTATCAATTATGAAATTTTGAAAACGATGGGCAGCAAGGGAAAGCGGCTTATTAGCATACCATGCTAGACCAATTTCACGAGTGCATTTTGGATTATCTACAGAAATGAATTTTATATCGAGATGTTCCATTCCAGGAATTTTAGGCACGAGTGAAACACCTAAATTAGCTGCTACTAAACTAGCTACAGTAACAATTTCATCACCTTCAAAACGTATTTTAGGACGAATGGAAGCTAATTCAAAGATATGCTCTGTTTTAGTACGTAAGCCGTATTTAGGTTTTAAAGTGATAAATGGTTCACTAGCGACTTCAGCGATATTTATAGAACTACGATGAGCAAGTGGATGTGTTGATGGTACGATGATGAATAATTCTTCTGTCAATAATGGTACCCAAGCGATGCCTTCAGAATTTATCGGAGAACTGCAAAGGCATAAATCGGACTCTCCTTTGAATAATTGTTTTGATAATAAGAAAGAATGATTTTGACTAAGGCGAAATTGTATTTTAGGATAGATTTTACGAAATTCTTTTAATAATTCTGGCACAAGATATACACCTAAAGAATGCATAAAGGATAAATTGACTACACCGCTATCGGGTTCTGCCATATTGGTGATATCTTGGCGAGCAGTTTCTAATTCTTGTAAAATGCGTTCAGCATAAGTTAAAAAAGTTTGACCGTATTGGGTTAAATTTACTTTGCGACTATCTCTGATAAAAAGGGGAATATTTAAGTCTTTTTCTAAACGACTGATAGAGCGACTTAGTGCAGGTTGAGATACATTTAAAGACTTTGCCGCTTTAGTAAAATTTTTTATATGAGCTAGAGCGACAAAATATTCTAGTTGGTTTAATTCCATAAAAAAGCCTCCAAATCCAAACTAATAAAACTAATAGTAGTATTTCTGATGCGAATACTTTATATTTGATTATATTATAAGCTAGATTTGATATTTTGTATAATTATTATGAAGGGAATATTGACAATAAATTTAAAATATTTTATCATAAAAGAAAACTCAATGCTGATATAGCTCAGTTGGTAGAGCAATGTATTCGTAATACATGGGTCGCAGGTTCAAATCCTGTTATCAGCTCCATTTTGACAGATAATACAATTAAAATTATAACAAAAAAGCTACTTTATAATAATTATTATGATAAGTAGCTTTTTTTATTTAGGTACTTGCAGTTGATTTTTTTCTGTGGTATTATGTGGTTCGTAACAAACAATAGTGAACAGTATCAATATATTTTAATAAATTGAACTGTATCTTAGTTGTTTAATTTCGAATAAAATAATTTAATAGGGTAAAAAGTAAAAAAGTAAAAAGACGCTTGGATCACTATGACCGAGACGAACTTGCAGAATTTTAGACATAAAATAGAATAGATTATCTTTTGATTTTTAAAGATAGAGCTATTGTATTTGAAATAGAGAAAAGTGCATTTCGTGTCGAGATGTACTTTTTTTGTGCTTTTATGTAAGTTCATTACAGTCTCTTTTTGTTTGTTATAAGAACATTAAAGGAGAAGAAAAAAATGATTTTATGTCAAGATGTAGCTAAATTACGTGAATTAGTCGCTAATTTTAAGAAGAAAAACAAATCTATTGGTTTGGTGCCAACTATGGGAGCTTTGCATGAAGGTCATGCTTCACTTATAAATGCTTCCGCAAAAGAAAATGATATTACAATCGTCAGTGTATTTGTAAATCCTACTCAGTTTGGGCCAAATGAAGATTATGAAGCTTATCCTCGTACTTTAGAAAATGACTGCATAGTAGCACAAAATGCAGGTGCAGATGTAGTATTTGCACCAAAAAATAAAGATTTATATCCTAATGAAGATATGACATGGGTAGAAGTTACAGGTGATATCACAAAAGTTTTATGTGGTAGAACAAGACCTATTCATTTCCGTGGAGTTACTACAGTAGTTAGTAAATTATTTAATTTATCTCGAGCAGATAGAGCATATTTTGGCTTAAAAGATGCTCAGCAAACAGAAGTTTTACGCCGTATGGTGGATGATTTATTTTTCAATGTAGAACTTCGCATTATGCCTATCGTTCGTGAAGCTGATGGACTTGCAAAAAGTTCAAGAAATACTTATTTATCTCCAGAAGAAAGAAAATCTGCGTTGATTTTATCTAAGAGTTTAAAATTAGCAAAAGAAGCATTTAATAATGGTCAAAGAGATGTAGAAGCTATATTAAATTTAGTAAAAGACACTATACAGTCTGAAAAAACAAGTCAAATTGATTATGTAGAAATGTATAAATTGCCAGGATTAAAACCGGTAGGCAATAAAATTGAAGGCAGAGTCTTATTGGCTTTAGCTGTAAAATTTGGTACAACTCGTTTAATAGATAATGTCATTTTGGAGGATAAATAATAATGTTATATAATATGTTTCATGGAAAAATTCATCGTGCTACAGTAACTCAAGCAAATTTAGAATATATGGGAAGCATCACTATCGATGAAGAATTATTAGAGCTTGCAGGTATTTTACCAGGAGAAAGGGTACAAGTAGTAAATAATAACAATGGTGCTAGATTAGAAACTTATACAATTGCAGGTAAACGTGGTAGCGGTGTGATTTGTTTAAATGGAGCAGCAGCACGTAAAGCACAAGTTGGCGATACAGTTATTATTATTGCTTATGCTATGATGACAAAAGAAGAAGCTCAAAATTTAATACCTGATGTAGTCATGGTTGATGAACATAATCGACCAGTAAGAGTACGTGGTACAGAGCTTGAAGGCGAAATTGGTTAATATATAATATTATTTTAAATAGAATTTAATAAAATAAGTGAAGATAGGTTAAGCATGGATTTTAGTCGTTTAAATAAAGTCGAAAATGCTTAGCCTATTTTTTTTTAGTTTATTGCTATATAATAAAATTTAGCAATTTATGATGGAGATGATTTTGGTGAAATTAATAACTTTAGCAGGGCCACCATCTGTGGGCAAGACTTCTGTAATTTTGCGATTAATAGAAGTATTACATAAAGATAAGCAAAAAGCAGGAGTTATTAAATTTGATTGTTTGACGACTTTTGATAAAGAACCATATGAAAAAGCCAATATACCAATACAGATTGGTTTATCAGGAAAATTTTGTCCAGACCATTTTTTTATCAGCAATATTGAAGAAGCTGTAGCTTGGGGAAAAAGTCAAAATTTAGATTATTTGATTACAGAAAGTGCAGGTCTTTGTAACCGTTGTTCGCCATATATTCAAGATGTATTGGCTATTGGTGTAATAGATTGCTTGTCAGGTATTAATACACCGAGAAAAATTGGGCCAATGGTGAAGTTTGCAGATGTAATAGTCATCACTAAAGGAGATATTATTTCTCAGGCTGAACGTGAAGTATTTATGTATAATGTTTATCAGGCAAATCCTAAAGCACAAGTTATTTTTATCAATGGCATAACTGGTCAAGGTGCATTTATGTTGAAAAAATATATAAATAAAGTTGAAGATATAGATACATTAACAGGAAAAAAATTGCGTTTTACTTCGCCGGCTGCTGTATGTTCATATTGTACAGATGAAATGCGTATTGGTGAAAAATATCAAATGGGCATGACTAAGAAAATGGAATTTAATTGATTAGGTGGAAATTATGGATTTTAAAGAATTTGTAGAAACTCATACAATTGGAGAAATAAAAAAAGAATATCCTCAAATCAAAGATTATTTGGATAATACAGGTCTATGGAATTTGCCAGATAATTTGACTTTTGCTAAGGCTTTTGAGGATATTGATGAAGAAGATTTATGGCAAGTTGGTATTCGTGATGGCAATATTGCTGATGAATTAGCCAAATATCTTTCAGCTATGCAGAATTTAGAAAATAAAGATGAAGTAAAAGTACATAAGTTAACCATCAATGGTGGCAAAAATAAATTAGGCGAAGCTGAAAATATCCAAGTAGAGATTTTTGCAGGGCAAGTAATAAGTATTGTAGGGCCAACAGGTTCTGGGAAAAGTAGATTGCTTGCAGATATCGAATGTTTAGCACAAGAAGATACACCGACAAAACGACAGATTTTAATTGATGATGAAATTTTAGATGATGAAGCTAGATTTAATTTAGAAGGAAAATTAGTAGCTCAATTATCACAAAATATGAATTTTATCATGGATATTACTGTAGAAGATTTTTTAACTATGCATGCTAAAGTTCGTTTAGGTAAAGATCTAGCAAATGAAAAATCTATAATCGCTAGATGTTTTTCTATGGCAAATGAATTGGCTGGAGAAAAATTTACTTTAGATACGAAAGTAACTCAATTATCTGGTGGTCAATCAAGGGCTTTGATGATAGCGGATGTGGCATGTATCAGCAGTTCACCGATTGTATTGATTGATGAAATTGAAAATGCAGGGATAGATAGACAAAAAGCGATAAAATGCTTAGCTAAAAGTGAAAAAATCGTCATTATGTCCACGCATGATCCATTATTGGCTTTAAATGCAGATAAACGCATAGTGATAAAAAATGGCGGAATTAGTAAAATTATAGAAACAACAGCAAAGGAAAAAGCTTGCATTGAAGAAATTCGCCAATTGGATGAAACTTTATTAAATATTAGAAGTAGATTGCGACTAGGTGAATTGATCGAAAATATATATTAATATTTAATATAATAATAAATATAATGAAGGTAAAAGAGGTTAGTGTTTTGAAGCTTTATTTATGTAGTTTGTTTATTTGTTTGGAAATTATTTTTGGCAATATATTAAATGCAGAGGCAAGAATACCTTATACATATTTAAATATAGGAGGACTTACTCCAGATCAGCAAATAAATTCATGTTATTATGTGTATGGAAGACCAACAGCAAATTTAGCAGTGCGAAATTGCAATGGATTTAATATAAATGAAGTTACGTATAATAGTGAGTTGATGGTTTATTATATTAATGGTGGGTATAATGAAGATGGTAGAATTAGAGCGATTGTATGCAATGAGGATAATATTGCTACTAATTTAGGTGTAAAAGTAGGTATGAGTAAAGATGTAGTATGGTCCATATATGGTGATCCAGATAAACATTATAAAGAAACACAAGGGACAACATGGTGTTATCTAGCAGATAGTGAAGATCATCCTAATATGCCACTATATTTTTTCTTTGACGATAAAGATGTTATTAAAACTATAGTTGTTGGTGATATAGGATATTATTATTGATAAATTTATTGAGATTGATTAGTTATTTTTACTAATCAATTAAATATAAGATTTTATAAAAAGATAATAGAGAATATATATGTTTTTTCTAGATTTGTTAAAAATTTTTGTAAAGAGAGTGAGGAAAATAAGAGTATTTTAAGAAGATATTGCATGTTTTGGAGAAAATAAGCTTAGAGTATAAATAATAATATTACATTTAATACGAATATTATTTATTGGAGGATTTGTTATTATTAATATTGAATATAGCACTTTAGATATTCAAATAAAATGTCTTTAACATTTAAACAAATTGAATATATATGTATTTATTGTGAAAAAACTCGTTCACTTAGTATGAGAAAATCACAGCCAGGTAAATGTCCTAAAAAAATGGAGATAAGCTATATAGTTGGGTAATTAATCGAAGATTAGGATGAATAAATAAGCTGTCAAGTATTGGCAGCTTATTTTATAGAGAGGGAGATAATTATGCAAAATTTTAAAAAGACTTTAGATCAATATATTGATGCAAGAATGCCAATAATATTTGTTGATACATCAGAAGATGATATAGCGGAAGAGGAAATATTTACTGTATTAAAACGTAAACGTAGAGGAATATTATCATGGAGTCTACAATCTTTTAGAGATTATACGGATAATACTAATATACCAAAGAAAAGTTTAAATGATATATTAAATCTATTATTAGCAGATGAAGATGATTTAACAAATAAAGTTTTAATTTTAAAGAATATAAATGATTTCTTAGAAAACACTGAAGTAATAACTACACTAAAATATTTTGCTCAAAAAATTAATAAAGGATTATTTAGTAATGAAGGAATAGATGATTTTAATATAATAATAATTACTCCATTGATGAATATACCACGTGAACTAGAAAGTTATACAACAATAATGAATTTAGATACTTTAGATGAAACAGATATCCGAAATTTCATAGAAGTTTTTGTTAAAAAATTAGAATTAAGAATGCCTACTGATGATTTAATGGATAAATTAGTTATGACATTAAAAGGTTTGAGTAAAACAGAAATTTTTTCAGTTTTAGAATTAGCTATTTCTGATGATGGTGAACTTGATTATACTGATTTACCACTTATTCGTGAACAAAAACAACAAATGATAAAAAAATCTGGAATTTTAGATATGATACCACTTAAAGAAAGTTTAGATGATATTGGTGGTTTAGAAATATTGAAAATATGGCTAAAACGTAAAGCTGAAATATTTAAAAATATCAAGAAAGCTCAAGAATTTGGTGTTGCTACGCCAAAAGGTGTATTGATAGTAGGAATGCCAGGTTGTGGAAAATCTTTAACAGCAAAAGCTTCTGCTATTGCTTTTGATGTGCCATTATTACGTTTAGATATGGGAAGATTAATGGGTAAATATGTAGGAGAATCAGAAGCAAATATGCGTAGAGCTATTCATTTAGTAGAGGCTAGTTCTCCTTGTATTTTATGGATTGACGAATTGGAAAAAGCATTTGCTGGTTTAGGTAATAGTAACAGCTCAGAAGTAACAACTAGATTATTTGGTAATTTTCTTACATGGATGCAGGAAAAAAAGAGCTTAGCTTTTGTTGTTGCAACAGCTAATGATATTACTAAATTACCGCCAGAACTTTTAAGAAAAGGTCGTTTTGATGAAATTTTCTATGTAGATTTACCTAATGAAAGTGAACGTGAAAAGATATTTGAGATTCATATTGGTAAAAAGAGAAAAAAAGATTTAGCTAGTATTGATATGAGGCAAATAGTAAAAGAGACTAAGGGATTTTGTGGAGCAGATATAGAAAGTGTAGTTTATGATAGCTTAGAAGAAGCTTTTATTCAGAAAAAAACTAGAATTACAACAGAAGATATTTTAAAAACTATAGAAAATACACATTCTATTTCCGAAACTATGAAAGATTCTTTAGAAAATATGGCTAAAAATTATAAAGAACGTAAATTTAAATTGGCTTCAAAATGAGGAGAGATGTTAATGAAAAATATAGAAATTAATGGTTTTGGTAAAGCGGAAATGGATACAATTGCTCCAATAATGAAAGATTTATTGACATCATATATGCAAAAATCAAATGATGTGGAATTAGTTGATTGGTTAAAAAGTCAGTTAAAAGAGAATTTATCAGATAAAACACCAGATATGATAGACCAAATTAGTTCTGATATTATATCGAAAATAGATAAATTTAATAGTAATTTAATGAATATGGAACAGTATTGTTCACAAGGAAAAGTAAGACAAGAGTGGTTTTATAATCAAATAAAAGAAATTCCAGAAGGTATGGATATTAGCACATATGGAAACTATTTATCACAAGTAGAAAATGGTTTAGCTGTAGGAAATCAAAGTGTTATAAATGCTTCGCAGTTAGAGAATGGAGGTCTAATTACTTTACATGATATTCCTAATTATGAAATATCAAATGTGGAACAGAATGGCGAATGGAATAAATATACATTGAGAAATGTAGCTTCAAATATCGTGAAACAAGCTGATTTAGCAGGGTTAGGAAATATTACTATGCCTGTAGGTATGAACTTAGCTTTACAAGCTACACAAGTAATGGATATGCCTAAGTTGGATGTAAATATGGAAGAAATAGAGTTAAATTCAGCAATTGATACTGGTATTAAAACAGTAGCTACTACGGCTTTAGAAATTTGTTTAAATAAGGGGAAAGTGCCATTTTTAAATAAGTTTATACCAATTGGATTAGCTGCTGATGTTGCTTGTTTAGGTGTGGAAAGTGTGAAAGCTATTGCTAGATATGCTAATGGACAAGCTTCAGCTAGACAAACAGTAGAGTGTTTAGGAATGGCAACAACATCAGCTTTAGTAAATTTTATATCAAGTAAAGTTGCAATATCTATGTGCAGTGCTATTCCTGTTATTGGTCCTGTTTTAGGAACTACGCTTGGTGCATTGGTTATGAGTATGTCTAGTCAGCAAATAGAACAATGTATATATAGCGGGATTCAAAAATTACAGCCTATAGCAGTGAGCATGTTGAATACGGCACATGATGTACTAACAAGTGGAGTTAATTTTGTAAAAGATATAGGAAATGAAATTATTTCATTATTGGAATTTTAATATAAATTAAGAAGGTGTACTAATGGTTAAAAAAATAAAATTTGCTTTAGAAATGAAAAATGGAGAATTGGTTCGAGATATTGAATCTTTACGAGAATATTTTGATATAGAAAAAGTAGTAGCAGCTTTTCTTGATGGTAAATTATTAATTTGGCTAGAAGATAGATATTATGATGAAGAAGCTGAGGCTGTAGGTAAATTAGATAAAAATGATATTAATTTAAATCATAAACTTTGTCGGATTTTTGATGTAGATGACAGTATAGATACTAAAGAAGATATTGATCCTGAAGTTATTGAAATACGTAATAAAAAATTATTAAAATTAAAACAATATACAGCTGATGAAAAAATATTAAATGATATAGATTATGTAGCTTTTAATCAAGAAGAACTAGCAGATTTATTAGATGAAGGAATTGACAAGATTTATTTATGTCAAAATAAATTTGTTATTCCTTTGCGTCAAAAAAATAAAAAATATATAGGTGTTGGCAAAGTTGAGGTTATTATAAAAAGTAAGACTAAACTAAATTTTAATGAATTAGGTATTAAGTTTAGTAATATTACTTTTGATAAGGAATATACAAAAATAGACAATATATCTTCGGATGATATATTATCTCAAGCGATAGAAGCTGAGAATTGTGAAAGCTATAAAATAGCTTTTGATTTGTATCTTAAAGCTGCAAATTTAAATAATACTATAGCAATGAATAAGCTATCTGAAATGTATCTTGAAGGTAAAGGTGTGGAAAAAAATTATAAAGAAGCTTTAAAATGGTTAAATAAATCTAGTGAATATAATGATAATGAAGCTATGTATATATTAGGTTGTATTTATGGAGAAGGATATGATAATTTAGAAAATAATAATGAATTAGCTTTTAGATGGTATAAAAAATCAGCAGAAAATGGTAATGTAAACGGTATGTTTGATACGGGTTATGCTTATAGTAAAGGTATTGGAGTAGAGAAAGATATTGAAAAAGCTATATACTGGTATGAGCAAGCAGCAGATAAAGAAGATAGTATAGCTATGAATTGTTTAGCACATATTTATCGACTTGGTGAAGATGTACCACAGAATTATGAAAAAGCAATAGAATGGTATCAAAAAGCTATAAAATTAGATGACGATATAGCTATGAATAGTATTGCTAATATGTATAGAGATGGAGAAGGTATAAAACAAGATTATGAAAAAGCTATTAAATGGTATAGAAAAGCAATTGATTTAGGCAATACTGATGCTATGAATAATTTAGCTTATATATTCGAAACTGGTACAGGTATTGAAAAGAATTTAAATAAGGCTTTTGAATGGTATAAAAAATCAGCAGAAAATGGTAATGTAGACGGTATGCTATCTATAGGACATGCTTATTATAGTGGTATGGGGGTAGATAAAAATATTGAAAAAGCTATATATTGGTACGAAGAAGCAGCTAATGAAAATAATATTACCGCTATAAATAATTTAGCGTATATTTATCGATATGGTGAGAGTGTAAAAATTGATTATGATGAAGCAATAAGATTATATCAAAAAGCTATTGAGTTAGGTGATAGTGATGCTATGGTACAAATGGGTGAAATGTTTGAAAAAGGAGAAGGAGTAGAAAAAAGTAATAGTACAGCATTTCGTTATTATAAGAAAGCTACTGATTTAAATAATGTAGAAGCTATGATAAAACTAGGTTGTATTTATAGAGATGGAAATAAATATATTAATCCTAATGCTGAAGAAGCTTTTAAATGGATAAAAAAAGCTGCTGATTTGGATAATAAAGAAGCTATTGGATTTCTTGGTTTTATGTATGATGAAGGTGAGGGAGTTAAACAAAATTATAATGAGGCATTAAAATATTATGAAAAAGCTGCTGATTTAGGGGATGATTTTTCAATGTATCGTTTGGGTAATATATACAAATATGGACAAGGTGTTATACAAAATTATCCTAAAGCTATTGAATGGTATCAAAAAGCGATAGAAAAAGATTATCCAGATGCTATGTTTGAGATTGCTAATATGTATGATGAAGGTAAAGGTTTTCCTATAAATAAACAACAAGCCTTATATTGGTATGAAAAAGCAGCTAATCTTGGAGATAATAGTGCAGCTATGAATAATATTGGATATATGTATCATTATGGAGAAGGAATTCAACAAAATTCAAATCAGGCTATTTATTGGTATAAGAAAGCAATAGATTTAGGTAATACAACTGCCATGTGCAATTTAGGGCAGTTATATGAAGAAGTTATAAAAAATCTAGAAGAAGCGAAAAAATGGTATAAAAAAGCAGCTGATGCTGGAAATGAAAATGGTAAAGAATTGTTAAAAAGAACGGAAGGATGTTTTATTACTACAGCCGTATGTGATAGCTTTAATAAACCCGATGATTGTTATGAATTAACTATGTTTAGAAATTTCCGTGATAATTGGTTATTGAAACAAATAGATGGAAGAGAACTTGTTGAAGAATATTATGTTATAGCTCCTAAAATTGTGGAAAAAATAAATAGTATTGAAAATGCTAAAGAAATTTATAAAGGTATTTGGGATAATTATTTAAAAACTTGCTTGTATTATTTAGAACAAAAAAACACAAAATCTTGTAAGAAAATTTATGTAGATATGGTAAATAATTTAAAAAATAAATACTTATAATTAATAAATATAATTTGTTGTATTTTAGTTTGACTTTTTTTCTTTGCCATTAAAATATTAGAGCTATTAGGATTAATATCCTAATGGCTCTTTTTCTTTTATATGTATTTTTATATGTATAATAGTGTTTAAAGATATTATTTTTATATTTAAAATAATATCTTTAATGAGAAAAAATATATTTTATTAGATTAAATATATACTATTAGTGAATAAATTGACTTTGTTGGTTTATAGATAAATATGTTTTAAAGTAGGATAATTATTTAAGGAGGTATATTTATGGATAATGAGTTAGATAACAGATTAATAGGAATAAATATTGCTTATTATAGGAAATTGAAAAAATATACACAGATGCAATTAGCTCAAAAGACAAATATCAGTTTAAGTTATATGGCAAAGATAGAAAGTGGTTTAGTAACAGGATGTGTATCTTTACCAGTATTGTATAGAATATCTAAGATTTTAGATGTTAGTTTAGATAAATTAGTTAATAAAAATTAACTAACAAAGGAGGTTGTAATTTAATGCCAATAGGTAGAGAAATTACAAAGGATGATTATAGTAATGATAAAATTATAAAGAACAATAAACTTAATGCAAATTTAAAAACTGATAATAAAAAAAGTCAACAATCAGAAATGATTTTTGTTCCTGAAGAACCTAAATATTCTTTAGATGATATTGTTTTGCCTAATCGTGTAAAAGAGCAAATATTAGATGTAGCGGATTATGCTAAAAATAGCAAAATTGTATATGAACAATGGGGCTTAGAAAAAACACATAAGTACTCAAAACGTATAGGTATAAATCTATATGGTGCCCCTGGTACTGGTAAAACAATGGCTGCTCATGCATTAGCTAAATATTTGGGCAGAAAAATTCTTATTGTAAATTATGCTGATATTGAATCTAAATATGTAGGAGAAACTCCTAAAAATATTCGTAAAGTATTTGAAGTAGCAAAGGAGACAAATAGTATTTTATTCTTTGATGAAGCTGATGCTATTTTAAGTAAACGTGTTACTAATATGACTGGGGCAGTCGATGTTAGTGTAAATCAAACGCGTTCAGTAATGCTTATGATAATGAATGATTATCAGGATTTTATAATTTTTGCCACTAATTTTATTGAAAATTTTGATCCTGCTTTTATGCGTAGAATTTCTATGCATATAAAATTTGATTTACCAGATTTTGAATGTAGGAAAAAATTATGGAATTTATATATTCCTGATATTATGCCTAATAATATAAATATTGAAGAAATTGCTAAGAAATACGAAGGATTATCTGGTAGTGATATTTCTAATGCGGTTTTAATGGGAGCATTTAAAGCAGCTAGACAAAAAGAAAATTTTGTTGATAAAAAATATATATTTGAAATGGTTGAAAGTATATTAGCTAGTAAAAAGGCAAATCAGAAGAATAATATAACAGTAGAAAAAAGACCTGTATCAGAGGAATATGTAAAAAAACAAATGAGAATAGAAAAGGAGAATGAATAATGTTACCTATTTTAATTGGCTTGGGTGTTTTGATTGGTGGAGTTGCTATTATTGCAAATTGGGATGAACTTGTTAATTGGTTTAAAGATTTTTTAACAAAATTAAAAGCTGCCTGGAATAAATTGGTAAAAGCAGTGGCTCATGGAGCAATAGTTGTAATAAAAAAAATAACAGATTATTTATGTTTTAGTCATAAACAATATTATAAAGAACAAGATCAATGGATGGAAAAAACTACTACTAGAAAGGTATCTCCAGAAGAAGTACCAGCACATATAAGATCTAGAGCAAAAACTAAAAATAAAGAGTATGATATTACAGAAGAAATGGAAGAAGAATTGCAAATGGAAATTAGTTAGTATATATAATTTATAAAAAGAGAAGGGAAGGTAATTTATTTATGATAAATAGAAATTTTGCAAAAGAATTAATGTTAGATTTTCTTGAAGATGTAGTAAAACAACTTAAGAATAGTGAAAGTGATGAAAAACTTAGTTTAAATATGTTAGCTGACTGTTATACAAAAAAAATAGATGAAATTATTTTGAATCAAGAAAATACATTTAATCTTAAATATATAGCAGGAGAAATGAAAATACATTATAAAAATGAAAAATTCTTCACTATTGAAATATATTTATATTTCCAAGATGAAAAGGAAGAATGGAAAAAAACAGTAATGAGTTCACCGGATTTAAAAATAAAATATTTAAATCAAGAAAGTGTTATTAAATTGAAAGATCAAAAAGTAGTTGTTTTTGAGATACTACATCCAGACGAAGCAAATAATTAATGTAGGGAAAAATATGTTTAAATGTGAAAAATGTGGGTTATGTTGCCGTAATGTAGGTAATAGTATTTTTGAAGGTAGAAAAATGGCATTACCAAATGGTATATGTAAATATTTAAATCAGAATACAAATTTATGTACAATCTATGAGCATAGGCCATGGTTTTGTAATGTGGATGTTTATTATGAAAAGTATTGTAAAAATAAGATGAGTAAAAAAGAATTTTATAGATTAAATAAAATTGAATGTGTAAAATTACGACAAAACAAATAATATGTTTTGTCGTAATTTGTTTAACAGAAATGAGGAAATTATGGGGACTGTAATAGGCATTATAATAGGTATTGTAATATTTTTAGGAATTTTAAGTATTATTATAAAAATAATAAAAGGAGTAGGTTATTTTATAGTAGGTATAATAGCAGGTATACTTTTGATTATAAAAAATATTTTATTATTTTTATATAAACAAAAAATATTGACATTAATATTTATAGCTGCGAGTATATTGTTCGATCATATACATATTTTTTCTATAATATATGTATTACTTATAAATTATAAATTAAAGAAAGAATTAACTAAAGAAGTAAGAAATATTTTTGATAAAGTATTAAATAAGAGAGGATTTATAGAAGTTGATCGTATTGGTTATATTAAACCATCATGGGATGAATATTCTAGTAGTATAGAAGCTGTATGGAAGAAAAAAATTTTTAATATAAAAATAGGCTTAGATTATTTAAATACATTAGAAAGTAAAGGGGAAATATTAAAAAAATCACTTGAGGATAATAAAGTATATTATTTTAAAGAGGATAAATATCAATTATTAAAAGAACAGATGATATTTCAAAGTAATGAAATTATTAATAAATGGAATGGTAAATTTGATTATTGTGGACTAATTAATAAAGAAATTTTAAACAAATATGTATTAGCTGAAAAAGAAGACAGAATTTTTAATTTGTTGTCTCTAAAAAATGCTATAAAAGAAATATGCATTAAAAATTATATAGAAAATAAAATAAAGAAAGATAATTTTGTTGTAGTAAATGAAAGAATATTAATAAATAGCTTTATTATAGAAAAAGAATTAATGCGAATTTTAGATAAACACTTAAAAAATTACGGAATGATAATTTTAAAACCAACATCTATTTTTTTAAAAACTAAAATAGATTCGGAAAAAATTATTTCAGATTTAAAAGATGATGTAGATAAAGTATATATAAAATGTTTTGATAGTTTTATGCCTAAATATATTGATCAAAAAATAAAAATACCAGGTTTTATTATAGAAAATTTAGGAAAAAATTATAGTTTTTTAATAGATAAAGAAATTATAAATAGTTTTGTTGAAAAATTATTAGATCGAAATTTTATTGCAGATTATGAAATTGCAAATTATACAGGTATTGATAAAAATATGGTCAAGGAAAATGTGATTGCAAAAATATATAAAAAATATAATATAAATTTTGATTTTATATTAGTTAAAGATGATTATTTGAATTATTATTATTTAAAATCAGATAAAAAAAATCTGTATATTTGTAAACAATGTGGTAATTTTTCTAAATTTACTTGGTTGAATACAGAATATGGAGAATGTTGTTGTAAAAAATGTTATAATAGATTAAAACAGAATGAAGAAAAAGAACAATTAGAAAAAAAAGGAGTTTCAGAGGTAGTAAGAAAAATTTCAGAGGAAGAAATACCGCTTGAAGTAAGGAAAAAGATGAATATGTAATAAAAAAATAAAAGACCAACGTTTTATTATGTTGGCCTTTTATTTTTTATTATATTTATAAATTTATTTGATAGAAGGTTAATATATGAGTGATTTTATCAAGCAGTTTATAGATGATAAATATAAACAAATAGATATATGGAAGGAAAGCGATAAGAGTAAGATTGTTTTAGCTTATGATAAGTCAGATCGACAAGTATATGTCATAAAGTATTTAAAAAATAAAGATGTTCCTTATCAGGAATTGAAAAAGATAGATGATAAGATACTTCCTAGGATTTATTATATTTTTGAGGGTGATGAAGAAATAATTTTAGTAGAAGAATATATCTGTGGCATAACTTTACAAGAGTTTGTAGAGAAAGAAAAATTTTTGTCTGATGAAAAGATACAGGATATATTAGTGCAATTATGTAAGGGATTGAAGAATTTACATCAAAGGGATATCATTCATCGGGATATAAATTTAAATAATATTATGCTAACAAATGATGGCATTGTTAAATTGGTGGATTTTGATACAGTGCGTACTTTTAAATATAATCAAGATTTTGATACGACATATCTAGGGACAAAAGGCTTTGCTCCACCAGAACAATATGGTTTTAGTCAGACTGATACTAGGACAGATATATATGCTTTAGGTATGACGATAAAAAAATTACAGCCAAAATCTAAATTATTACAAAAGATAATAGCAAAAGCGACGCAATTAGATCCAGACAATCGTTATCAATATGTAGATGAAATTTTGAATGAAATTGAAGATGAATATAAATTTGAGCAAAAACAGAATAACTTGACTTTAAAGCAAATAGAAATAATGTTAAATGATAAATTTAGCTTATTTGAAATACCTATGCCTGTGCAAGAAAAAGATTATCCTTTTGATTTTTATAATATACCTTTTTATCCTCCAATCAGTATGGTTGGTGATTTGGATTATAAAAGTATAGAAGAAGCTCAAAAGGCTATGATAGAGGATTTTGAGAACAACGTATTTTCGTTGATGAAAGAATATATCAAGGACATATTAGAAACATATAAAATCTATCAGTTAAAGAAATATTATACGTACTGTGAAAATGAGCAGAATTATTATTTTAAAGTAAATAAAGAAATAGAGCGTATTATAAATTTAATGGTAAAACGATTTAAATTAGATTTGCCGGAGTATTTGAAGCGTTTTAAATATGTGCCTAGTTTTACTAGACTTTCGGGAAAACAAGATGAACAAATGTATCATCTTTGGCAGTTAAAGCATTTAGAAGAAACAAATTATGTAGAAGAAATAAAAAGAGAATTTAAAGATAGAATATTAGCTTATGATGCTGAGCGATTTTTTATATATGTAACACAATACTTAAAAAAAGACATAAACTTAGAAGAATTGACGATAGTTGATGATAAGACAAATGAAGAAAAAAAGGTCTATCATTTTAATTTTGATACTTTAGCACAATGTTTTTTTGATGAATTATTAAAAAGCACTGATTTTATCATCAAAGATAATCCTTTTTTACAAGAAGATGTAGAAGGTGTGTTGATTAAGTATTATTTACCAGAATTAAAAGAGGCTTTAAAAGCAAAGACCAATGAAATCATGACATTTTTGAAAGAATATAACTAAATATAAATTATGATAAATAGTCTTAGATATTAGTATCTTAAAGGCTATTTTTTTATGTAAAATGGCTTAAATTGTTACTATTAATGCGAAAAAGCAGTTAAATTATCCTTATGGGACAACAAAGAAAGTTCTATTTTTATTATATTGTTATTAAAGATTAATACATATTATAAAAGGAGCGAATATTTATGTTTAAGTATTGTACAAATTGTGGTAGTAAGATGCCAGCGGATAATTTATTTTGCACTAATTGTGGTATGAAATTTAATCAAGAAAGTAATTATAATGCAAATTCGCAAAATAATTTTAATACTCCAGTGCAAAATACTAATTTTCAGCAAAATCCTAATGTGCCAGTTAATAATAATATGCAGATGAGAGCACAAAACAATTATCCAAATCCCAATAATACAAATAATTATTATCCAAATCAGATGCAACAACGTAATCAAATGGCAAACAATCAAGCTATGAATAATAATGGTTATCCTAACCAGATGGGTATGAACGAATTTAATATAGGTAAGAATTATTTGCAAATGAATATGCCACTGCCAAATTATATTCAAGCGATAAATTATCTACAAAAAGCAGTGAATATGGGTGTAAAAGAAGCTTCTATTTATTTGATGATAGCTCATCTTTATCAAAATATCGATATGTTGAAACAAAATAGTATGTATATTGCAGAACATACAAATGGAATGAACTATAATCAGCCAATGCAAAATGCAAACTATGGCAATAATCTTGCAAATGGAATGAATAGTAATCCAATGGCTAATAATTTCAATAATCGAGCTAACAATATGCCAAATAATCAAGCAATGGCTAATCAACAAATGCCTAATAATATGAATAATAATTTAAATAATCAAGATAGTAAATTAAAAACTTTTGGCAAGTATGCAGCAGCTGCTGCCGTAGGGGCGATGGCTACTTCTCTTTATCATAATGCAACAGCAGAAGCTTCTAGTGGTCATCATAGTTCTTCATCTAGTACAGAACAACAAGCACCATCAGAATATATTCCTAATGAAGTTACTCAGCCAGTTCAAGATTATGTGGATCCATTATATACAAATCCAGTGGATAATATTCAAGCTTATAGTGATCAGGTAGTGCCAGATATGAACAATATGGTAGCTCCTGAAATCATGAATAGCGATATGGCGGATAACATTCAAGCTTATAGTGATAATATTGTTCCTGAAAATATAAATGAAATGCAAAACAGTGAAGATTTATCTCAAGAAAATCCTGTAGATGATATACAAGCTTATGATAATACTGATGTAGAAGATGATACATCAAATGATGAAGATACATCAGTAGATTATGAAGAAGAAGAATACACTGAGGAAGACTCTTTTGGCAGTTTTGATGATGAAGATGATGATAGTTTCTTTTGATTATTAATCATCAAAATGAGAGGTGAGTGTTATGCAAAATTTATATTGTCCTAAATGTGGTCAAAATTTAAATGGAAATACTAATTTAAAATTTTGCCCTAAATGCGGAGCTAAGATACAAACTAATATTTTTGGAAATGGTAAAAAACGAGATGATATTGATAAACTGATGAATTCAGATTTTATACAGATGGTAAAACGAGATTATTTTTCGTATACAGGAAGATTAAATCGCAAAATCTATTTTATACGCAGTTTAGTTTTAGTTGTTATAGAATGTATACTTTTTGTACTAATTGATGAATTAGATACTAGGTCAGATGATTTTAGTTTAATCTTGATGTTATTGAGCTTTATACTTTTATGTTTATGTATAGTAGCTGATTTTATGCTGGATATGAGAAGATTTCATGATTTGGATAAATCGGGATATTTTGCTTTATTATCACTTATACCCGCGATAACACCTTTTCTGTATTTATATTTGTTTTTGATGCCAGGTACAAAAGGTGCTAATCAATATGGCAATGATCCTTTAGAAAATATGTATTGATTAATAGTCATTGATTAAAAATAAGGAGCGGATTTTTATGTATAGATTAAAACAAAGATATTTAATGGTATTCATAGCGTTACTGACATTATCTAGTGTGATATTTTCTGGTTGTAGCCTATTAGAAGATAAACATGTAACATTAGTCAAAGAAGGCACAATGGATATTGTTCCTAATGTAAAAATAGGTGAGGCTTTTGACCAATTTTTCAGCGATGGTAAATGGGAATATTTTGTAGCTACGGATAAGTCAAAAGTTGTAGAGTTTACAGGTACATGTCGTTGGCAAGATAAACCAGCAAAAGCTAGAGTCCAGTTTGTGATTTTAAATGACACTAGATTTCAGCTTTGGACGATTGAAATAAATGGGGAAAATATGCATGACTCTGATGCTATAGCTGTGATGAAGAAGATATTAAATCAATATCATGCAAAATAAATATAAATTTAAATCGTATAGAAATGAGGAAGAAATATGAACATTTGTAGACAATGTCAAAAACAATTTGATGATAATGTACTTTTTTGTCCTAGTTGTGGCAATAAATTAGAAAAACAAAATGCACAAGTAACAAATAATATTATTTGTCAAAAATGTGGAAATACTTTAACTAGTGCAGATAAATTTTGCCCTAAATGTGGTGAAAAAACGCCAGCATTTTATCAGACACCAATGGTCAATAATATAAATACTAATGTGGCAAATAATAATCAACCAATACAGCCAGTAAATCAGCCATATCAACAGAATATGAATACAAATTTTAATGTAAATAATAGCAATAATAGTGCTGATGGCATTTTAAATAAAATAAAAAATGAATATTTTTGTTTTGAGGGTAGAATAAATAGAAAATTTTATATAACACGTAGTTTGATAATTGCAGTGGTGGTAATGGTACTTTATTTTATTATCTATGCAGCGACAACAGATATTTTTGGTATAATGTCTGATTTTGGCATATTTTTAACTTTAGTAGTGCAATTAGTAGGAACGGTAGCAGGTATATCTTTAAATGTTAGAAGATTTCATGATTTTAATAAATCAGGTTGGTGGGTGTTGATTTTGATGGTACCATTTGTAAATCTTTATTTTAGCATTAAGTTGTTGTGTATTAGAGGCGATGTAGGCAGCAATAGTTATGGAGCAGATCCATTTTAATGTGAGGTAAATAAAATGAGTAAATTTTGTTTTAAATGTGGTACCCCAGTTAATGATGGTGAGAAATTTTGCCCTAAATGTGGTACTAATTTAGGAGTATCAACAAGTCCACAGATACAGCCAAATATAAATAGTAATAATATAAACAATAACAATAGTAATAATAATAAAATGAAAATAATAATAGCTATTGCCATTGTAGTAGTCATCATTATCGGCAGTGGTGTAGGGTATTTTTTCTATCAAAAACATGAAAAAGATACGCAGGTAAATACAAATACTAATACTTTGGTAGAGACAGCAAAAGCGACAGATGACACATATCAACAGCAAAAACAAGATGATGAAAATCTAAAAAAAGCTAATGATATATTAAAAAATAAAAATACAAATTATAAGGTCAGTGCTGTTTCAACAATAGATGATAATGGTTTCTTTGGTTTGATGACGGGAAAAGGATTGAGATTTGTCATTTATGATAAAAAAGATGATATGATAGCCACTATTCCTTTTGATAAAGAATTATTAAATCCTAAAAAATATGCCAATACGGATAGAGCACTCTATTTTGATATGAGTGTAGAATATGATAATGTAAATAGCAAAGATAAAAAGGCTGGATACTGGAACGGTTCTACACATATTATTCCTATAGAAATTTATAGTGAAGAAAAAGATGGTGTTTTATATCCTCTGGGCATTATGACTTATTATGGAAATAATAAAGGTAAATACGATGAGTATCTATATGAAATGCAAAATGTTAATTTGGCAAATTTAATAATTCTTCATGGGGATAGTTTAAGAGTAGATATCACAGATAAAAATATAGACCTTCCTTGAATGCGATAAATTTTAATTTTTGTCATAGAGATTGTACTTATATTAGCTTGAAATGTGCAAATATAGGTACAATTTCTATGAAAAATTTACATATTAAGACATAACTAATACTGATAAGGTGATTATTGGTATGAATATGAATTGTAAATATCTTAGATAATGAGATAATTTTATTAGTATGTATGAGAGGGGTAATATTTTTGTGTTTGAATCTGAATATAGACAAATTGGAGCTAGAATAATGTATTTTCGCAAGCTGAAAAAATACACACAAGAAGAATTAGCATTTAGAGCATCAATTAGTGCCTCATATTTATCAAGAATAGAAAGAGGCGTTTATAAAAAAGGATTACCTGTATCTACACTAATGAAAATAGCAAAAGCCTTAGATATAGAAGTGAGTGTTATTTTTGAAAAATAAGGATAATGATGGCAAGTAAAAATAATATATACATAGAAGAACAATATCTATTATTTATTGTTATTTAATTATAGATATTGTTTTTTATTTGCAATTATCGTTTAATTTAAATTTAATGTTAATAGGTCTATTTTATAAATTGGGATAATTAAGCTGAAAAAATAACTAAATAATCCATTTTATTGTCCTGTTAGTACAACTAAAGAATGTATTTTTTCGTTAAAATAAATTTAAAGAATATAGCAGAGGGTGATTTTATGGTAGATTTTTCGGCACAATATAGATTGATTGGGGCAAGAATATCATATTTTCGTAAATTAAAAAGATATACACAAGAAGAATTAGCATTTAGAGCATCAATCAGTACATCATATTTATCAAGGATAGAAAGAGGAATTTATAGTAAAGGTGTACCAATATCAACATTGATGCAGATAAGTAAGGCTTTAGATATTGATATAAAATCATTATTTGAAGAAAAAATATAAAAATATTTAATAAAAATTTTTTGAATGGATTTTGGCATAATCTAATATGATATGTTAAATAAAAAATAGGTAAATATAATAGCTTTAAACTCAAAAAAGATATGATATAATATAGATTATTATCTTAAGTAGAAGGTGGCTATTTATAATGAGTGAAAATTGTAATCATGATTGTGCAAGTTGCGGTACAACTTGTGGAGAACGCACAGCTCCTCAAAGTTTATTAGCACCAAACAATCCAAGTTCAAATATTAAAAAAGTTATTGCTGTAATGAGTGGTAAAGGTGGAGTTGGTAAATCTTTAGTTACTTCTATGATGGCAGTAACAATGCAACGTCGTGGCTACAAAACAGCAATTTTAGATGCAGATATTACAGGCCCATCTATTCCAAAGGTTTTTAATCTCAAAGAAAAAGTGACAGGTACAGAAGAAGGAATGATACCGGCACAGACAAAAACAGGTATAAAAATTATGTCTACAAATTTAATTTTAGATAATGAAACTGATCCTGTCGTTTGGCGTGGCCCTATCGTTGGTGGTGTAGTAAAACAATTTTGGAGCGATGTAAACTGGGGCGAAGTGGATTATATGTTTGTTGATATGCCTCCAGGAACAGGAGATGTACCACTTACTGTATACCAATCTTTACCAGTTGACGGCATAATCGTAGTTACAACACCTCAAGAACTTGTATCTATGATTGTAGAAAAAGCTGTAAATATGGCGGGATTACTCAGTGTGCCAATTATTGGTATTGTAGAAAATATGTCTTATTTTGTTTGCCCTAATTGCAAAGAAAAACATTATATTTTTGGTAAATCAAAAGTTGAAGAAGAAGCAAATAAATACGGTATAAAACATACAGCAACACTTCCTATAAATCCAAGTTTGGCTCAAAAATGTGATGAAGGTAGCTTTGAAACATTTGAAGGTGATTTTTTAAATTCCTTGGGAAGTATTTTAGAAGGAAAATAAATAATAAAAATAGAATTTAATATGTAAACTAAAAAGTCTTTCTGTTTAAGCAGAAAGACTTTTTTTATAAAAAATATAAAATATATTGGAGAATTTTTGGATAAGAGGGATGAATATGAGTCAACAAGTATATTTACCAAGCTATAGTATTGGTGAAAATGTATATGAAAATATACCTAAAATATGTGCTGATTATGGAAAATCAGCAGTTGTAATAGGTGGAAAAATTAGTTTGAATGAAGTCAAAGAAAAATTAATTACTGCTACGATGAATACAGAGATAAAATTATTGGATTTTATCTGGTATGGAGGTAACGCTACACGTGAGAATATTGAACGCTTGAAAGAAATAGATGCAGTAAAACAAGCTGATATGATTTTTGCTGTTGGTGGCGGAAAGAGTATGGATACTAGTAAAGCTTTAGGAGATATATTAGATAAGCCAGTATTTACATTTCCTACAATAGCTTCAAATTGTGCTCCTGTTACTGCTTTGTGTATATTATATAAAGATGATAAGATAGAATTTTATAATGCTAAAAAACCAGCAATACATTGCTTTATACAGACAGAGATAATAGGGCGAGCACCGATAAAATATTTGCGTGCAGGTATTGGCGATGCTTTATCTAAACAATACGAGGTTTGTTTCAATACAAGAGCAAGAGTATTAAATCATACAAATAGCTTAGGTGTACAGATAGCAAAAGATTGTTCAGAAAGATTATTGCATTATGGAAAAAAAGCTATAGATGATGCTCAAAAACATATCGTATCAGAAGATTTAATGCAGACCGTATTGACGATTATAATAAATACTGGACTTGTTTCTGTATTGGTAGATTCAAATTATAATAGTAGTTTAGCTCATTCACTTTATTTAGCTAGGATAAAATTACCTGATTGTGAAAAATATATGCATGGCGAGATTGTAAGTTTAGGTGTATTATTATTATTGCTTGTAGATAAACAGTTTAACGAATTTAAAAGAGTTTATGCATTTAATGAAAGTTTGGATTTGCCATTGACACTAGCAAATTTAGGAATAAAAGATACAAATCAATTGATTGATTTAATATTGCAGGATAAATATTTGTGTTTTTCTCCGTATATTATAACTAAAGAAAAGTTAGAAGAGGTCATAAGTAGTTTAATTAATTTCAATAAGGCGAAATCTTTTTGAGTTCTAAAATGTTTTGATATATAATATATATATTGGTTTTTCACAAAAGTTGTAAGATAAGTAATAAATTATATTTTAATTAATATATATAATATTTTCAGTAGTGAGTGTAGTATGATTGTGATATACTAATAAAAGATTATTTTTTTACGCCATTAATAATAGAAAGGGATTTGCATGATAGAATTACCAAGCATTCAACAATTAGAAAATTTTATTATTTATAGCAAAGTAAAAGATATAGCAACAGCAGCTAGAGAAGCAAATATTACTCGTTCTGCATTTAGCTTCCAAATGAAAAAATTAGAAGAAATTGTAGGAACACAATTGGTTATTCATGGGGAAAACACAATAGAACTTACAAAAGAAGGACAACTTTTTTTGACTAAAGCAGAAAAAATTGTATCGGAATTAAAACAATCTTTAGCAGAAATGAAACAATTAGCGGGTGAAGAGGTTTCTTTATCTGTTGGGGCTTTGATGTCTTTGGGTGATGTCTTTATAAATCAACATTTAACTTATTTTAAAAAATACAATACCAATATAAAAATCAATGTTTATAATTTAGAAGCAAAAGAATTACTCAATCAATTAGAAGCAAATAAGTTAGATATAGTATCTTCTTTTTCTTTAAAAGATTTGCAACCAGATGAATATGAAAATATATTTTTCTGTGATGAAGAAATGGTTTATTATGCACCCAATATTGAGCCTTCAGGTAGTATCATCAATGTAGAAGAAATAGCACAGTATCCAATGGTACAATATTCACCATATTATTTGATGAATGCTACAATAAAAGATTATTTTGCTAAATTAGGCTGTCATCCACAAGTAGAAGCATGGTTTGCTACACCATATGCTATTATGCATTATTGTCAACAAAATCAAGTTGGAGCAGTTTTGCCTAAACGATTATTAAATGCTATGGGCTTTTTTGATGGTTATTATGATATAGAACCAGATTTTACTTTGAAATGTTATTTATTGTATAAGAAAACAAATCCAAAATATAGATATATAAAGATATTTGTAGATTATATAAATACTTTATATAATAAAAGCAATAATAATTAATTTTTTTAGTCAATAATTTAATAATGAGGAAATCGTCAGCTTAATTTAATGCTGACGATTTTTTTTAGCAAAATAAAAGAATAAATTTATCGTTTAAATAGATAATTTTATGTTATAATAATAAACTATAATGTAATGATGTTAATCTAGGAAGTGATTTTATGACAAGAATTTCTGTTGAATTAGTACCAAGAGATGCTGAAGTTTTAGAAAATGAAGTAAAAGCAATAAAAGAAAACTTAAATGATGTAGATTTTATTAACATTCCAGATTTATTGAGTTGTGATATTAGAAGTTGGGATGGAGCTAATATAGCCAAAAAATATTTTAAAGATGTTGTACCACATTTAAGAGCAATGGATTTTGATTTTACGAAACAATTACCTATAAAAGAAAAATTAAGAGCATATAATATAAAAGAAGTTCTTGTTGTGGAAGGTGATCCACCACAAAGTATGCTTTATCAAGTATATCCAACAGTTAGTACAGATATTATACGAAAAATCAATGAAGAATTACCAGAGGTCACTGTATATGCAGGTATTGACCAGTATCGCAGTAGCATGAAAGAAGAAGAATATCGCATTCGTCGTAAACAATTAGCAGGAGCTAAAGGCTTTTTTACACAGCCATTTTTTGATATGCGTTATTTAGAAATGTATGCAGACCTTTTGGATGGATTAGATATTTATTGGGGTGTTTCTCCTGTTTTGTCTGAGCGTTCTGTAAGTTATTGGCGTAATAAAAATAATGTGATTTTTCCTAAGGATTTTGAACCTACTTTGCAGTGGAATATAGATTTTGCTCGAAAAGTCATAGCTTTTGCTAAAAAGCATAATCATAATGTGTATTTAATGCCGATAAAGGCTCAAATAATGCCATATTTAGAAGGTGTTTTTGCTAAATAGAATAATATTTAAAGTTGCAATAGAATTTTGTATTGCAACTTTTTTTGTTTACAAATTTACATTTGAATTTTATAATAGTTATATAATAAAAATGACAGAAAATTAAGTAAAATCCTAAAAGATTTTTATGAAATGATAAATTTTTATTATAGTATATGAATTTTTGGTAAAAGGGGAAAGTATTATGGTTAAAATTTTGAATAAAAAAGTTTTACACGAAAATATATTGCAATTTACTTTAGAGGCCCCATTGATAGCAAGAAAAGCAGAGCCAGGGCAATTTGTAGTATTGAGAGTTAATGAATATGGCGAACGTATACCGCTCACTATTGCCGATTTTGATAGAGAAAAAGGGACAATAGATATTATCTTCATGGTGATAGGTGCTTCAACTACTGTATTAGCATCATTAAATGAAGGTGATAGTATTTTAGATTTAGTTGGTCCTTTGGGTAAGAAAACAGATATTAGACCTGATATGGGAACTGTAGTTTGCATAGGTGGTGGTATAGGTGTTGCTCCAATTTATCCTATTGCTAGAAAAATGAAACAAGTGGGCAATCATGTAATAACGATTATGGGAGCAAAAAATAAAGATATTTTAATTTTAAAAGATGAAATGGAAAAAATATCTGATGAAGTCATTGTTACTACAGATGATGGCTCTTATGGTATAAAAGGTTTTGTTACAACAGCTCTACAGCAATTAATTGATAAAGGAATTGATATCGCTGAAGTAGTAGCTATTGGACCTGTCATCATGATGAAAACTGTAGCTGATACAACTAGACCATATAATATTAAAACTATTGTTAGTTTAAATCCTATAATGGTAGATGGTACGGGAATGTGCGGAGGTTGCCGTGTTCAAGTTGGTGATGAAACAAAATTTGCTTGTGTAGATGGGCCAGAATTTGATGGGCATTTAGTAGATTTTGTGAACTTGATGGAAAGACAGCGTATGTATAGACCTAAAGAAGAGGTAGAAAAAGATCATGTTTGCCGTTTAGCTAAAAAAGTTGAAGAAATGGAGGAAAAATAATATGCCTTTAGTAATGCAAAAACACGAAATGCCAGAACAAGATGCCGATATTCGTAGAAATAATTTTGATGAAGTAGCTTTAGGATATACAGAAGAATTAGCCCTAGCAGAAGCCAATCGTTGTCTTCATTGTAAGGTACCACATTGCAGAAAAGGCTGTCCTGTAGATATCGATATACCAGCTTTTATCGCTAAAATAAAAGAAAAAGATTTTGAAGGAGCAAATGCAAAAATCAAAGAAGCTAGTAGTCTGCCTGCTATTTGTGGACGCGTTTGTCCTCAAGAAAATCAATGTGAGAAATATTGTGTAATGGGAATAAAAGGCGAACCTGTAGGGATAGGTCGATTAGAAAGATTTGTAGCTGATTATTGCATGCAAAATTGTGATGAAAAAATAGAAAAGACAGTAAAAGATGATGCCCAAAAAGTAGCAATTATCGGTTCAGGTCCAGCAGGATTGGCTTGTGCTGGTGACTTAGCCAAAAAAGGCTATCAAGTGACGATCTTTGAAGCTTTACATACACCAGGTGGAGTATTATCTTATGGTATTCCTGAATTTCGTTTACCAAAAGATAAGGTTGTAAAACCAGAAATTGATAATTTACGTAAGATGGGTGTAAAAATAGAAGTAAATTCTGTAGTAGGTAAATTGTTTACAGTTGATGAACTCATGCAAGAATTTAAATTTGATGCTGTATTTATTGCTACAGGAGCAGGATTACCTCATTTTATGAATATTCCTGGTGAAAATTTAAATGGAGTATATTCTTCAAATGAATTTTTGACAAGATGTAATTTAATGAAAGCATATCGTTTTCCAGAGTATGCTACTCCTATCAATGTAGGGAAAAGAGTAGCTGTAGTAGGTGGCGGTAATGTAGCTATGGATTCAGCACGAACAGCTTTGCGTTTAGGTGCGGAAAAAGTGTATATTGTTTATCGTAGAAGTGAAAAAGAATTACCAGCAAGACGTGAAGAAGTAGAACATGCAAAACAAGAAGGCATAGAATTTAAATTATTGAATAATCCTGTAGCTATCTTAGGTGATGAAAAAGGATATGTAAAAACTATTCGCTGTATAAAAATGGAATTAGGAGAGCCAGATGCTTCAGGTCGTAGACGTCCTGTAGAAATACCTAATTCAGAATTTGATATTGATGTAGATACTGTAGTTATAGCTATTGGCCAAGGACCAAATCCATTGATACAGTCAACTACTCCAGATATGCAGACAAATAAACGAGGTAATATCGTAGCCGATGAAGAAACAGGAAAAACTACAAAAGAAGGTGTCTTTGCTGGTGGTGATATTGTAACAGGAGCTGCAACTGTTATTTTGGCTATGGGTGCAGGTAAAAAAGCTGCTAAAGCTATTGATGAATATTTGATAGAAAAACGCAATAAATAATAAATTTAAATAGATTGATTTAATAGTCAGTTGATGATGACTTTAAATCAATCTATTTTTTTTAGAAAAATTTTTTGTTATAATTTATATTCAAATATAGATTATAAAATTTTTAGAGGTAAAAAATGAGTTTAATGAATTTTACAAGTATAGATTTTGAGACAGCTAATAAAAATCGCGATAGTGCTTGTAGTGTAGCTGTAGTAGTTATTGAAAATGGAAGAATGGTGGATAGTTATAATTCACTTATAAAACCGCCAGAAATGATTTTTGAAGAAGGTAATATAAAAATACATGGCATTACTCCGCAAATGGTAGAAAATGCACCTACTTTTGCAGATATATGGAGAGATTTACGTATGTATTTAGATAATCGAATAGTTATAGCACATAATGCTTTTTTTGATATGGGCGTATTACGCAGTTGCATTTGGAAGTATAATTTAGCTAAACCACAGTTTAAAACAGCATGTACTGTTCAAATTGCTAGAAAAGTATGGCCACAATTGCCAAATCATAAATTGAATACATTGGGAGAATTTTTTCAGATACAATTTAAACATCATGATGCTCTAGATGATGCAAAGGTCTGTGCAAAAATCCCTTTAGTTGCTGGTAGAACTGTAGGTGTAAATAATATGGAGAGTTTATTAAAAAAAATAGGTTTAGAAGCAAAAATATTTAAATCATAAAAATTTATAAAAAAGTGTTGACAAAAAACATTTTATAGTGATATAATAAATCTCGCATTCGACGCGAGTGCCAAATGCGGAAGTGGCGGAATTGGCAGACGCGCTAGACTTAGGATCTAGTGTCTTTCGGCGTGCAGGTTCAAGTCCTGTCTTCCGCACCATTTGAGATTATAGGCTTTACAGATTTTCTGTAAAGCCTTTTTTGTTTTTTAGATAAGTTATAGAATTATATTAATTTAATAAATAAAATTGTAACTTAGAGGTATTATTGATTATTTTTGATTATAAGCATATAATTTAGATAGGATTTATTTCTAATAAGAGAGGTTGAATTTCAATGAAAGTTTTATTATTAAATGGCAGTAGACGTGAAAAAGGTTGTACATATACAGCTCTTAGCGAAGTAGCACAGACTTTAGAAAAACAAGGTATTCAGACAGAAATAATTCATGCAGTGCCAGAAACAGAAAATGTGAAAGCAGTTGCTGAAAAAGTAAAAACTGCAGATGGATTAGTAGTGGGTTCTCCTGTTTATTGGGCATCTCCATCTGGTGAAATTATTTCATTTATGGATAAACTTTCTAGTTTAGCAGGTAAAGATTTGTTACACAAACCAGCAGCAGCAGTTGCTTCCGCTAGACGTGCTGGTACAACAGCAACTTTAGATGTACTTTTCAAATATTTTACTTATCATCAAATGCCAATTGTTTCTGCAAATTATTGGACTATGGTACATGGAAATACACCAGAAGAAGTGAAAAAAGATGAAGAAGGTATGCAAATTATGCGTGTTTTAGGCAATAATATGGCATGGCTTTTAAAATGTATTGAAGCTGGTAAAAATGCTGGTGTACAAATTCCAGAAACAGAAGCTAAAATAATGACAAATTTCATTCGTTAAAATAAAGTAAACAGAGTTATAACGATTTTTTATTTCGTTATAACTCTTTTTTTGTGGTAAAATATAAATATAGTAGCCAATAAAGAAGGTGGAAATATGGAGAGAAAATCATTATTGACTAAAGAAGATATTGATATTTTAGAGTCATGGGCTGATGGATACTTTTACAAGATTTTTTATTATTTAGAAGATTTTGTTAAAAAAGGTGTAAAACAAAAATTATTTACGTTAGACGAAGCTAGAGAAGATTTAGACATTGCACTATGGTATGCGTATGCGGGAAATAATATTGATATATACGAATATTATTATAAAGTGATTAATTGGATGCCTTATTCAGAAAAAAATGCTCAAGGTTCAGGTGCTTGGTATTATCGTTATTCAGTAGCTTTGATTTATTGTAGTGACTTAGAAAAAGCTTATGTATATGCAAAAAAAGGTGTACAAGAAGAGGAAGATTATCCATGGGGTTGGCTGAATTTAGCTAAATTGCAATATCATTTTGGACAAAAAGAAGAAGCAAAACTTTCGATAAAAAAAGGCTTAGCTTTAGTACCAGATGATTATGAATTTAATGTCTTACGAAAAGAAATTGAAGAAAATTGTAGTTTAGAAAAAATGATGTGTCACTACATAAAGCCAGAAGATGATAAGATTTTTCATGATAATAAGATGAATAAACAGCATTTAAAAGAAAAAATGCAGGCTGTAGATGGTGTGATATGTTATGAAAATTCTTTGCAAGAAATAAAAAATTTTTTAAATGGTTTTGATTGGCAGGAAGACAAGCCTTATTGTAGTTGTTTTGTGAATATAGAAAGTAACATCGTAAAAATAATTTTTATGATGAATAGAGCGATGCTATCAAAGATTGATTTTGATTGGTTAAGAAAAGAGTATACAGACATTAAAAATAATTTATTGACTTGTAGTAAATATAATATAGTTTATGATTTACGGGAAATAGAGATAAGTAGAGATTATGAAGTAAAATTATCATATTATAATGATGAAAAAAATCTATCATTAGTTGATTATAAAATAAGTGTAGACGATAAGAAAAATTATAGTGAGATTAAATTAAAAAATGTGCGAACTGATGAGCAAGTGGAAAAACTTGCTTTGACTTTGTATAAGAAGGATCAAGATTTTTCTTATGTAGAATGTTGGTTTGAAGATAATAGAATAATTAAACATTTTGGTTTAGTTGGTGATAAAGGTAATATAAAAAAATATGAAAATTGTTCAGTTGATGATTATAAGTTATATTTAGATATTTTCGTTGGACGATATGAAAAATTGGGATATATATCATGGCGAGAATATGCCAAAAAAACATTATTGATAAAGGTAATTGTAGAAAATGAGAAAGAAAGTATATTAGAACAGGAAAATGTAGCACCGATATATTTTCTTTATGAGATGGTACAAAAGTCTTTAGAAATAAATGTAGTAGGATTTTTATATGATTGGGGCTATAAGCAAACTGAGCAAAAAAATATATATGAAGTAGATTTTTATTTTGATACGGTAGATAAAGATATAGCAGTTAATTTAATAAAACATGTAATTGAAGTATTTACTATGAATGCAAAATCAAAAGTAAAAAATGTTATAGAATTAACAGATGATTAAAATTTAGAGTGTTTAATTTTTTGTTTGTAGTAAATAATACCAAAGATATCTGCTAATGCCCAACCAATGGGAATAGACCACCAGATGCCAATAACGCCAATGGAAGGTATACTAGCTAAATAATAAGCAAGACCTACACGAGTGCCAAGAGAAATAATAGTTAAAATCACAGACATGCTAGGAAAGTTAATAGCACGATAAAAGCCATATAATAGGAATAATATGCCGATGCCAAAATAAAAACTGCCTTCTATGCGGAGATAGTCCATACCGATATTGATGATTTCGGTTTCAGAACTATCAATGAAAATTGTCATCAGAGGACGAGCAAAGATAAAAACACCGATAGAGATGACTAAACAAAATAAAAATGATATTTTTATAGCTGATTTAATACCTTGTTGAATTCTATCTATTTTTTTAGCTCCATAATTTTGACCGATGAAAGTAGAAAATGCATTGCCAAAATCTTGTGCAGGCATATAGGCAAGAGAGTCTATTTTCACAGCTACAGTAAAAGCAGCCATGACAGTAGCACCAAAACTATTTACAAGATTTTGCACGAGTAAAATGCCAAAATTCATGACAGATTGTTGAGTAGAAGTTAACAATGAAGAGTTGGATATATCTTTTATCATAGCTAAATCAAATTTACAATGTTCTTTTTGTGGAATGAGCTCAGGGCATTTTTTGAGAGTATAGATTGTTATGCCTAAAGCACAAAGTCCTTGAGCTATTATTGTACCGAGGGCAGAACCTGCTACGCCCATATGGAAATTGACAACTAAAATGATGGATAAAATGATATTGAGAAGGGCAGAACTAGCCAAGAATATAAGTGGCGTTTTAGAATTGCCGATAGCACGAAGTAGACAAGTAAAATAATTATAGATAAAAGTAAAACTAAATCCAATGAAAATAATATAAAGATATGTATACGTTAAATTAAAAATTTCATTAGGCACTTGCATAAAATAAATGATTTTTTTAATGTAAATAAAAATAAAAATATTTATTATTATGGTAAGCATCAATATCAGAATAAAAGAGATGAAAATACTAGATTTTAATTTAAGATAATTTTTTTCGCCATAAAAAATAGAAAATAAGGCACCGCTTCCCATGCAAAGGCCTAATAGTATGGAAGTTAGAAAAATGATTAAAGCATAACTAGCACCAACAGCAGCCAAAGCATCTGTGCCTATGAAATGACCTACGATTAAGGTATCCGAAATATTGTATAATTGTTGCATAAGGTTACCTAAGATCATAGGCAGTGAAAATTTTAACATAGTCATGGAAACAGAACCTGTAGTTAAATCATATTTCATAAAGAACACCTCATTTTATATGATAAAGAAAATATATTGCAATAGTTAAGAAATATTTATATAATAAATATAACTGATTAATTGATTAATTTATATTAATACTTAGAATAATGAAAAAATAATTCAAGAGAAAAGGGGAAAACTAATGGAGGCTTTAGTTACGATCATTAATAAAGCTGGAGTTCATGCACGCCCAGCAGCAATGCTTGCACAGATGGGACGACGCTATAATTCTAAAATAACATATACAGCTAAAGGTATTACAGCTGATGGAAAAAATATTATTCCTATAATTAATTTAGGATTATCCTGTGGAACGCAAGTACGCATAACTGCCGAAGGTGATGATGAACAAGAAGCTATTAATGCTTTGAGTGAACTTGTAAATAGTCGTTTTGGTGAACATCAATAATATTATTTATAACACAAATATATTGATAAGTTAAGAGTTGTCTTCGCCCTGAAATTATGCTAATATATCTTATACAATTTAATGTTTTGAGAAAGACAATGAAAAAGAGAGTATAGATATAAATTGAGTTGTCCAGAGAGAAAATTTATAGCTGAAAAATTTTCCAACCTGATATCTAGAAAGTAGCTTTGGAGTCCTCATGCTGAAATAATATTAAGTATGGGCGCAGATACAGCGTTATGTAATGAAGTTCTGTCTAATATATTATTGATTTATAATAATTAAATGATTAGATGGAAAAAATTAGGTGGTACCGCGAAGATATCTCTTTCGTCCTTTTATAAGGAATGAAAGAGATTTTTTTATGTGTATTTTGCCAAACTTTGTTGATTGACTTTAAAATTTTTGTGATTTATTTAGGAGGTATTTTGATGGAAGAAACAAATATTCCAAAGGTGTATGACCCGCAATCTTTTGAAAAAAAATGGTATCAATATTGGGAAGAAAATAAACTATTTCATGCAGAAGTAGATGAAAATAAAAAACCATTTAGCATTGTAATGCCACCACCAAATGTAACAGGTCAACTTCATATGGGACATGCGATGGATAATACTTTACAGGATATCTTAATTCGCTTTAGAAGAATGCAAGGATACAACACTTTATGGATGCCTGGTACTGACCATGCAGGTATAGCAACTCAAGCAAAAGTAGATGCACAACTTCGTGAACAAGGTGTATCTCGTTATGATATTGGTAGAGAAAAATTCTTAGAACATGCTTGGGCATGGAAAGAAAAATATGGTAATCGCATAAAATATCAAATTCGTACACTTGGTTCTTCTTGTGATTGGGATAGAGAACGTTTCACTATGGATGAAGGTTGTTCTCATGCTGTTCGTGAAGTATTTGTACAATTATATAAAAAAGGTTTAATTTATCAAGGAAAACGCATAACTAATTGGTGTCCACACTGTAATACAGCTCTTAGTGATATTGAAGTAGAACATCAGACAGAACCAGGTCATTTATATCACATTAAATATCAAGTTGAAGGTGAAGATAGATTTGTAGAAATCGCTACAACTCGTCCTGAAACTATGTTTGGTGATACTGGTGTAGCAGTTCATCCTGATGATGAACGCTATAGCGATTTAGTAGGCAAAACTTTGATTTTACCAATCGTTGGTCGTCGTATACCACTTTTTGCTGATAGTTATGTAGATCCACAATTTGGTACTGGTGCAGTAAAAGTAACACCAGCTCATGATCCTAATGACTTTGATATGGGTGCTCGCCATAATTTAGAACAGATTGTAGTAATCAACAATGATGGTACAATGGCAGAAAATACTGGTAAATATGCTGGTCTTGATCGTTATGAATGTCGTAAACAATTGATCGAAGATTTAAAACAACAAGGTTATTTGATCAGCATTGAAGATCATGAACATGCAGTAGGCCATTGCTCTCGTTGTTCTACAACTGTAGAACCACTCGTATCTAAACAGTGGTTTGTAAAAATGGAATCTTTGGCAAAACCTGCAGCTGAAGCTGTAAAATCTGGCAAAATTAAATTTGTTCCAGAAAGATTTTCCAAAATTTATTGTAACTGGTTAGATAATATACGTGATTGGTGTATCTCTCGTCAGCTCTGGTGGGGCCATCGCATTCCAGCTTGGTACTGTGATGATTGCGGTGCGACTATCGTAGAAAATGAAGATGTAACAGTTTGTCCTCATTGTGGTAGCAAACATGTTCATCAAGATGAAGATGTACTTGATACATGGTTTAGCTCTGGTCTTTGGCCATTTGAAACTATGGGTTGGCCAGAACAAACAGCAGAATTAAAACAGTTCTATCCAACAAGTGTACTTGTTACAGGATATGATATTATCTTCTTCTGGGTAGCTCGTATGGTAATGATGGGCTTAGAATTTGGCAAAGATATTCCATTTAAGCATGTATTTATTCATGGTCTTGTACGCGATAGCCAAGGTCGTAAGATGAGTAAATCTTTAGGTAATGGTATCGATCCTGTTGAAGTAATTGAAAAATATGGTGCAGATACACTTCGCTTTATGCTCATCACAGGTAATACACCTGGTAATGATATGCGTTTTTATTGGGAACGTGTAGAATCTGCTCGTAATTTTGCTAATAAATTATGGAATGCTTCTCGTTTCATGCTCATGAATCTTGAAGGTTTTGATAAAACTTTCGTTCCAGAAGCTAGCGATTATACTTTAGCAGATAAATGGATTTTAAGCCGTTATGCTAAAACTGCTATCAGCATTACTGAAAACCTAGAAAAATTTGAATTAGGTGAAGCTGGTCGTTCTTTATATGATTTCATTTGGAATGAATTCTGTGATTGGTATATTGAACTTAGCAAAGCTCGTCTTTACGATAAAGAAAATGTTCGCCCACGTAAAGTAGCTCAATATGTTTTAAGCTATGTACTTGAACATACACTTCGCTTATTACATCCATTTATGCCATTTATCACAGAAGAAATTTGGCAGCATATTCCACATGAAGGTAAGAGCATCATGGTAGCTGATTGGCCAATAGGTGAAGAAGCAAAACTTGATGATGCAAGTGAAATGGAAATGACTACTATTATGGAAACAATAAAATCTATCCGTAATATGAGAGCTGAAGTAAATGCAGCACCAAGCAAAAAAACAGAAGTAATTCTTCATTTAAGTGATGAAAGCTTAACTGATGTATTTGCTAAAAATAGTGGATATTTAGAAACACTAGCTTCTGCTAAAAATGTGACTATTTTGGCAAAAGATGATGCAAAACCAGAAAATGCAATGACAGCAGTAGTAAATGGTGTAGAAATTTATTTACCACTTGCTGGTTTAATTGATGTAGAAAAAGAAACAGCTCGTTTAAATAAAGAATTAGCTACATTAGATAAAGAAGTATCTCGCCTTGATAAAAAACTTTCTAACGCAGGCTTTATTGCCAAAGCACCTGCTGATATTGTAGAAAAAGAAAGAGAAAAATTAAAAGGTTACGAAGAAAAACGTGAAGCTGTAAAACAGCGTTTAGCATATTTAGCAACTCTTTAATTTTAGATTTTTTATGAAAGGCGTATATAAAATGAACTATTTAGAATCGCTAGAATATCTAGATGAGCTTAGTACCTTTGGTACTAAGCTCGGTCTAGGTCGCATTAAACAATTAGTAGCTTATTTAGATAATCCACAGACAAGATATAAAACCATACATGTGACAGGGACAAATGGAAAGGGTTCCACTTGTTCTATGCTTTCTAGTATATTGACTACATCTAACATTAAGACAGGGTTATATATTTCACCGCACTTAGTATCATATACAGAACGCATTCAAATTGATGGTAAGCCAATAAGTGAAGAAGATTTTGCTGATTGTATTAGTGCTGTTAAAGTCTTTGTAGATAAAATGGTTGAAGATGGTGAAGAGTCACCAACTCAATTCGAAGTTATTACAGCAGCGGCATTTTTATATTTTGCGATTAATAAAGTAGAATATGCTGTCATTGAAGTTGGATTAGGTGGACTATTAGATTCAACTAATGTAGTAAAACCAGAAATTAGTGTTATCACAAATGTAGCATTTGAACATGCTCATTTATGTGGAGGAACATTAGAAGGTATAGCAAAGCATAAAGCTGGTATCATAAAAGAAGGAGTACCAGTAGTTACAGCGGCAAAAGGTATTGCACTGGATATAATAAATCAAACTGCTGAGGAAAAAAATGCTGATATTTTTATAGCAAGTAATGATTTTTCGGCTATATTTGTGGATTTTGATGGACAGTATCAAGAATTGAAATTTAGCTCTGAATTATTAGGAGTTAATTTTAATTATAAATTAAAATTACTAGGCGATCATCAGATAGAAAATAGCTCTTTAGCTATTATGACAGCTAGCATCTTAGGCAATAATGATGAGCGTATTACTAGAGAAAATATTATTGCTGGTTTGTCGTTAGCAAAATGGCCAGCACGTTTTGAAGTATTTAATTTTGATGGACAAATTTGCATTGTTGATGGTGCACATAATCCAGCTGGTATGATGATACTTCGCCAAAATTTAGATAAATATTATCCAAATGAAAAAAGAGTTATTCTTTTAGGAATATTAAAGGACAAAGACATAGATACAATGCTCACTGATTTACTACGTGATGATGATGAAATTGTTATTACTACACCAAATTCAGAGCGTAAAGCTTCCCCTGAATATATAGCAAGCAAAATAATTAATCATCGAGTAGAAACTTTTAATAATATGAAAGAAGCTTTAACTTTAGCTCGTCAATGGGCAGGTAAAAATAAAGTTTTATGTATAACTGGTTCTTTATATTTGACAGGTGAACTTAGAAATATTCTAGTCAATGAAGGTTAATGAAGATTAAGCTTAGATTATAAATATTTTGGCTTTTTAGAGTAGTAGGTGTATGGGTGAATATATTTAAAAAAAATAGATTAAATAATGATTGTAAACGCTTAATGTTTTATATCGTTATAGCTATGGCAACGATGTTACCTTTTTCATATGTTGTATCTAGTCTATTGTTAGTGGCTGGTTGGGGTGTTTTTGCTTATAAATCATTTAAAGGATTTTTTGAATGGAAACGTACAATACTTGATTTTCCCATCATGATTTTTGCGATTATATCCTTTTTATCAGTATTAGTATCACCAGATCCAGCATTTAGCTTTTATAATTGCTATAATTTAGTCGGTCGATATGTACTTACATATTACTTAGTTGTGCAAAGCATAGATTTTGAGAATATAGGACAATTAAAAATATTTTTAACTTGTATAAGTGCATCATTATTTATTGTTGTTATATATGGTTTTATGCAAGCATTTTTAGGTATAGGGCTGACTTCTGAGCAAATAGTATGGACAGATGGAGCTATGTTCCCTGGATTAAAAACAAGAGTATTTTCTACATGGCAAAATCCTAATTTATTAGGAGGCTATTTTGATTTAATGTTGGGCTTGATGGCTGGAATGTTTTTGATGATAAAACACAAAATGGTTCGCATTGTAATTGCAATTTTATTTTGTTTAACAGCCTTTTGCTTAACCTTAACATATGCTAGAGGTGCTTGTTTAAGTATTGCCGTAGTAATTTTTGTCTATAGTATTTTATATAATCGTAAAGTATTATTGGCTTTGATAGCATTAGCTGTTATTTTATTACTTTCAGATGCAACTTTAGTAGATAGAATGACATCTATTTTTACGAAGATGGATACGTCTTCCGAAATGCGTCTAGCTTTTTGGGAAAGTACGATAGCTATGATTTTAGATCATCCTTTATTAGGTATAGGTTGGGGATCATATTTTATGGTATATCCTAATTATGATTATTATATGCAGGGAAATTTTATAAAGATTGTTCATGCACATAATATGTATTTGAATTTCATGGCAGAAATAGGATTATTTGGCTTTGTAAGTTATATGGTATGTTTCTTTGGTGTAATTTATAAAGCATTTAAAGCACAAGTTATGAAATTGGATTCATTAGTAAAAGCTATGCTTTTAGGCATTGGACTGGGATTATCTGCATTAGCAATAAATGGTCTTACCGATTATGTAATGTTTAATACAGAATTATCCATGCTCGTATGGTTATTTTCAGGAATTGTAGTTTCAATATATAAAAATTAAAAAGATTTTATTCAAGCCCTAAAGGAGTGAATGCAGTGAAAGAACAAACTATTTCTAAGGCAACCATTGACAGATTACCATTATATTATAGAACTTTAAGATTAGCCCAAGATGATGGTATGGATATCATATCATCGGATGAATTAGGACGTCGATTAGAATTGACACCGGAGCAAATTAGAAAAGATTTGGCATTATTTGGCCAATTTGGTAAAAAAGGTGTAGGCTATTATGTCAATGAACTTAAATTTAATGTAGGCAAGATTTTAGGGCTTGATAATCATTGGAACATCGCTATTGTGGGAATTGGTCATTTAGGTGTGGCACTTGCTAATTATCAAAATTTTATTGCACTTGGTTTTAATTTAGTAGCGTTGTTTGATAATGATCCCAATATCATTGGAAAGACGGTAAATCATGTAAAAGTAAAAAGTATTGATGATTTACCAGAATATGCCAAAAAATTAAAAATAGATATTGGGGTAATTGCTGTACCAGCACAATTTGCTCAGCAAGTAGCTGATAGATTGATTAAGGCAAATATTAAAGGTATTTGGAATTTTGCACCTGTAAAAATGAAGGTACCTGAAGATGTAAAAATAGTCAATGAAGATTTATCAGTAGGCCTTAGTAGATTGTCGTATTATATTACAGGAAAATAGCTTTCTTTTCCTATCGTAAAACTTGACGCTTTTCCCTAGTAGTGGTATGCTTTTGTTAGTGATATGCGTTATTATTTTTTTTAAAATGGAGTGTTGTTTTTTTATAATTTTTATTTATATTTTTATGAAAAATTATAAATAAAAAAATTTATTTCATAAATGATACAATAATCTTTGATTATCGTATTAGACAATGATATAATGGAAAACGACATAATAATGCAACAATATAATTTGGTAAGGAGGAGAATTTTTAATGATTGACATTTTAGATCGTGTGCGTAATAAATCCTTGCATGCGAAAATTGTCAGTGCACAGGAAGCTGCTGAGTTAATTAAACCAGGCATGAATGTGGGAACTAGTGGATTTACACCATCTGGTTATCCTAAAGCTGTGTCTTTGGCTCTTGCTGAACGCATGAAAGAACACCCATTTAAAATTAATTTATATACAGGTGCTTCTGTAGGACCAGAACTTGATGGTGCACTTTGTGAAGTTAAGGGTATTGACAAACGTATGCCATACCAAACTAACAAATTATTAAGAAATTTAATAAACTCTGGTGAAGTTTCTTATAGTGATTTACATCTTAGTGAATCAGCTCAATTATTACGTTATGGTTTCTATGGCAAATTAGATGTTGCTATCGTAGAAGCTTGTGCTATTACTGAAGAAGGTAATATTATCCCAACAACATCTATGGGTAATACTGCTTCTTATGTTCAACAAGCAGATATGGTTATAGTTGAAGTAAATACTAGTCAGCCATTAGAACTTGAAGGTATGCATGACGTTTATGTACCACTTGATCCACCACATCGTCTTCCAATTCCTATTGTTAAGGCTAACGACCGTATTGGTACACCTTACATACCTTGCACTCCAGATAAAATTAAATGCATTGTTCCTTGTGATATTACAGATAAAACTCGTCCATTTGGCGAAATTAGTGAAGCAGATCACAAAATGTCTGAATATATCATTGAACTTCTTCAAAATGAAGTTAAAAAAGGTCATATGCCTAAAAATCTCTTACCTTTACAATCTGGTGTAGGTAATGTAGCAAATGCAGTAATCAGCGGTTTCGTTGATTCTGATTTGAAAGACTTGTCTGTATATACAGAAGTTATCCAAGATGGTATGTTTGACTTAATCGATGCTGGTAAATTAAACTTCGCATCTGGTACAGCATTATCTCCATCCCCAGACGGATTAAAACGTTTCTATGAAAATATCAAAGAATATAGAAAACATCTTTTACTTCGTCCACAGGAAATCTCCAATAGCCCAGAAGTTGTAAGAAGAATTGGTGTTATTGCTATGAATACAGCTATTGAATGCGATATTTATGGTAATGTAAACTCCACTCACATTATGGGTACAAAAATGATGAATGGTATTGGTGGTTCTGGTGACTTCGCTAGAAACGCTTACCTTACTTGCTTCTTTACAGCATCTACTGCTAAAAACGGTCTTATCTCTTCTATCGTTCCTATGTGCTCTCATGTTGACCATACAGAACATGATGTAGATATCATCGTTACAGAACAAGGCTTAGCTGACTTAAGAGGTCTTGCTCCACGCGAAAGAGCTCGTGAAGTTATTAACAAATGTGCTCATCCAGATTATAAACCTATGTTAATGGATTATTTGGAAAGAGCAGAAGCTGCAACAAAACATGCACAAACTCCACATATTATTAAAGAAGCTTTGTCCTGGCATGAAAAATTCATGGAAACAGGTTCAATGAAATAATAACCTTTTTAGGAGGAATTTTTAATTATGAGCAATGAAAATGAAAAAATCCAAGCTGAATTAGCTGAGTATAATGCTGATGTTGAAAAAGCAATAGCAAAATTCCCAGAACGTCCACATCTTCCAGAACAACGTTTATATACTCCACTTGATATTGAAGGAACTGATTATGCTGATGAAATCAGCTTCCCAGGTGTATATCCTTACACTCGTGGTGTTCAACCTACTATGTATCGTGGTCGTTTCTGGACAATGCGTATGTATGCTGGTTTCTCCACTGCTGAAGAATCCAACAAACGTTATCGTTATTTAATCGAATCCGGTGCTACTGGACTTTCTTGTGCATTTGACCTTCCAACTCAGATCGGTTATGACTCCACTGATGACATCTCTGAAGGTGAAGTTGGTAAAGTTGGTGTTGCTATTGACTCCTTAGCAGATATGGAAATTCTTTTCGATCAAATCGATCTTGGTAAAGTTTCCACTTCTATGACAATCAACGCTCCAGCATCTGTACTTTTAGCTATGTACATTGCAGTTGCTGAAAAACAAGGTGTACCTGCAGATCAATTAAAAGGTACAATCCAGAACGATATTCTTAAAGAATATGCTGCTCGTGGAACATATATCTTCCCACCACGTCCATCTATGCGTCTTATCACTAATATCTTTGAATATTGCTCTAAATATGTACCAAAATGGAATACAATCTCCATTTCTGGTTACCATATTCGTGAAGCTGGTTCTACTGCTGCTCAGGAAATCGCATTTACTATTGCTGATGGTATTGCTTATGTTGAAGCAGCAATCAAAGCTGGTCTTGACGTTGATGCTTTCGCTGGTCGTCTTTCCTTCTTCTGGAATGCTCATAACAACGTACTTGAAGAAGTTGCTAAATTCCGTGCTTCCCGTCGTATCTGGGCTAAAGTTATGAAAGAAAGATTCCATGCTAAAAAAGACAAATCCATGAAACTTCGTTTCCATACTCAGACTGCTGGTTCTATGCTTACAGCTCAACAGCCTAACAACAACATCATTCGTGTTGCTTTACAGACTGCAGCTGCTGTTATGGGTGGTACTCAGTCCCTTCATACTAACTCCCGTGATGAAGCTCTTGCTCTTCCAACTCAGGAATCTGTTACAATTGCTCTTCGTACACAACAAATCGTTGCTTACGAAAGTGGTTTAGCTGATGTTATTGATCCACTTGCTGGTTCTTACTATGTTGAAGCTATGACTAACAGAATCGAAAAAGAAGCTTGGGATTACATCAAAAAAATCGACGAAATTGGCGGTGCTGTATCTGCAATTGAAAAAGGTTATATCCAGAAAGAAATTCAGGATAGTGCTTACAAATGGCAGATGGATGTTGAATCCGGTGCTAGAACAATTGTCGGCGTAAACAAATTCCAGATGGAAGAAAAACCAGTTGAAGGTCTTCTTAAAGTTGATGCTTCCGTTGGTGAAAAACAAAAAGCTAAAGTTGAAGCTATGAAAGCTAAACGTGACAACGCTGCTGTAGAAGCTGCTCTTGCTGACTTAGAAGCTGCTTGTAAAGATGAAAACGAAAATCTTATGCCTCATATCCTCGCTGCCGTTAAAACATATGCAACTCTCGGAGAAATCTGTGGCGTAATGCGTAAAGTATTCGGCGAATATGAAGCACATGTAAATCTTTAATAAGTGAAGATATTTGGAGGTAAATATAATGATTAGAGTATTAGTAGCAAAACCAGGTTTAGATGGTCATGACCGCGGAGCAAAAGTTGTAGCACGTGCTCTTCGCGATGCAGGCTTTGAAGTAATTTATACAGGTCTTCGTCAGACTCCTGAACAGATTGCAGAAGCAGCTTTACAGGAAGACGTTGATGTTGTTGCTATGAGTATCCTTTCTGGTGCTCATCCACATCTTTTCCCTAAAGTTGTAAATCTCGTTAGAGAAAAAGGAATGAAAGATGTATTAATCATCGGTGGTGGTGTTATTCCAGAAGGCGATATCCCAGCTCTTAAAGAAGCAGGTATTGCAGAAGTATTTACTCCTGGTACACCAACAACAGACGTTATTGACTTTATTAAAGCTAACGTAAAAAAAGATTAATTTAAACATTTGATTTTGTTAAATTAAATAATATGAAGAAAATCATCTTGTCTTTCTTAGTCTCTATAAGGAGACAAGATGATTTTTAGTATAATTGTGTGGCTTCTGTGCTAGTAAGGGACAGGAGCTGACATCAAAGGTGGTGCTTATATGGATATAGCTCAAGAATTGTTAAACGGAAATCGTTTAGCTCTCACTCGTGCGATTACAGCAATTGAAAATGAAACAGATGCTGCAGTAGAAATCATGAAAAAACTGTATCCACATACTGGGCATGCCTTTGTCCTTGGTATTACTGGCCCACCAGGTGCAGGTAAATCCACTCTTACCGATAGACTCGCAAGAGCTTATCGTAATCAGGGAAAAACAGTTGGTATTATAGCTATTGACCCAACTAGTCCATTCACAGGCGGAGCTATTTTAGGTGACCGTATAAGAATGAACAGCTTAACCCTCGATGAAGGTGTCTTTATCCGTAGTATGGGGACAAGAGGTAGCTTAGGCGGCTTATCTCATAAAACAGCTGATGCAATAAAAGCTATGGATGCCTTTGGCAAAGATGTGATTATTGTTGAAACTGTAGGGGTAGGACAATCTGAGGTTGATATCGTTAAAGCGGCTGATACCACTATGGTTGTAATGGTACCAGGCCTTGGAGATGATATCCAAGCTATAAAAGCAGGAATATTGGAAATTGGTGATATCTTCACTATCAATAAAGCAGATCTTGATGGTGCAGATAAATTATATACAGAGCTTAATATGATGCTAGACCTTGATGGAGAAACACCTGATTGGCGTCCTCCAGTTAAAAAGGTTATGGCTAGTAGAGGCGAAGGTATTAATGAATTAATAGATACAATTACTGAACATCAAAAATATTTAGTGGAAAGTGGAACATTAGCTATTAGACGTCACAAACGTGCTAAAAATGAGTTATTAGACCGCTTAAGTGCATCTATTGGTTCTTATATAACTGAACATATTGTAAAAACTGGCGAATTAGATACTTATGTAAAAGCTATCGAAAATCGTCAAAACGATCCATATACAGTAGTTAATACTATTATGGACAATATGTTAAAAAAATAATTTAGATATAATATTTATATCAGGAGGGTTTTATCAATGAAAATCAACAGAGTTGACCATATCGGTATTGCTGTACCAAATCTTCAAGAAGCAAAAAAATTCTATGAAGAAGTTTTAGGTATTAAAATTACTAAAGAAGATGAAGTTATTGAAGATCAAAAAGTAAAAGTAAGCTTCGTTCCATGTGGTGAAGTTGAACTTGAACTTTTAGAATCTACAACTGAAGATGGCCCAATTGCAAAATATCTTGCAAAAAATGGTGGCCGTTCTGGTATTCAGCATGTTGCATTAAACGTTGATAACATTGAAGAAGCTATCGCTGAAATGAAAGAAAAAGGCGTTCGTATGATTGACGAAGCACCTCGTTACGGTGCTGGCAATTCTAGCATTGCGTTCGTTCATCCAAAAGCTAGCGGTATCTTAGTTGAACTTGCTCAGCGTTTAGATGAAACAAAATAATCTATATTAAATTTAAATAGATATAGATTTTATTAAGGAGGTATAACTTTGGCTACAGTTCAAGAACGAATTGACCTCATGAATGCCAAAAAGGAACATATTTTACAAGCAGGCGGACCTAAACGTGTTGCAAAACAACATGCTAAAGGCAAAATGACTGCTCGTGAACGTATTGAAAAACTTTTTGATGAAGGTACATTTGTAGAATTAGATCAGTTTGTAAAACATCGTTGCACTAACTTCGGTCAGGAAAAGAAAGATTTACCTGCTGAAGGTGTAATCACAGGTTATGGTACAGTTGACGGACGTTTAGTATATGCTTACGCTCAGGACTTCACTGTTGAAGGTGGTTCCCTTGGTGAAATGCATGCTAAAAAAATCTGGAAAGTACAGGAAATGTCCTTGAAAATGGGTGCTCCTTGCGTTGGTATCAATGATTCCGGCGGGGCTCGTATTCAAGAAGCAGTTGATGCACTTTCTGGTTACGGCGGAATTTTCCAGAGAAATACTGATGCTTCCGGTGTAGTTCCTCAGATTTCTGTAATCATGGGACCATGTGCAGGTGGTGCTGTATATTCTCCAGCTCTTACTGACTTTATCTACATGGTAAAAAATACTAGCCAGATGTTTATCACTGGTCCTGCTGTTATCAAATCTGTTACTGCTGAAGAAGTAACAGCTGAACAGCTCGGTGGTGCTATGACTCATAACACTACTTCTGGTGTTGCTCATTTTGCTGCTGAAAATGAAGAAGATTGTATCGAACAAATTCGTTACTTATTAAGTTTCTTACCAAGCAACAATATGGATGATGCTCCAGAAAGACCTACAAATGATGATCCATCCCGTATGGATGAAGAATTAAACACTGTAATTCCAGATAACTCTAACATGCCATATGACATGAAAGATGTTATTCGTTCTATCGTTGATGATGGTGAATTCTATGAAGTTCATCAGCATTATGCAACTAATATTATTACTTGCTTTGCTCATTTCGATGGACGTTCTGTTGGTATCATTGCAAACCAACCAGCTGTAATGGCAGGTTGTCTTGATATCAATGCTTCTGATAAATCTGCACGTTTCATTCGTTTCTGTGACGCATTTAATATTCCAATCGTTAACCTTGTTGACGTTCCTGGCTTCTTACCAGGTACTGACCAGGAATACGGCGGTATCATTCGTCATGGTGCAAAAATGCTTTATGCTTATTGTGAAGCAACTGTACCTAAAGTTACAGTTATCACTCGTAAAGCATATGGTGGTTCTTACCTCGCTATGTGCTCTCGTGAACTCGGTGCTGACCAAGTTATGGCTTGGCCTACATCTGAAATCGCAGTTATGGGTCCTGCTGGTGCGGCAAATATTATTTTCCGTAAAGATGATCCAGAAACTAAAAAAGCTCATACAGATGAATATATCGCTGAATTTGCTACACCATATAAAGCAGCAGAACGTGGATATGTTGATATGGTAATTGAACCAAAAGAAACTCGTCCTCGTATTATCACTGCTTTGAACATGCTTGCTAGCAAACGTGAAGTACGTCCTGCGAAAAAACATGGTAATGTTCCATTATAATAGGAGGAGAGAATTTTAAGATGGCAAATAATAATGCTCCTATCAGCGAAGAAGTAGTAGCTGCTATTACTGCTGCTGTAGAAATGATGGTTGGTCATAAAGTTATGGCTGTTCGTATTAAACGTAGCGATGCATGGGTTATGGCTGGCAGACGCGATGCTGTTTAATACACCATCAATTATATAAAAAGAAAATTCTTGGAGGAATATGACGTGAAAAAATTTAATATCACTGTAAATGGTAACGCTTATGAAGTTGAAATTGAAGAAGTAAAAGCTGCTGCAGCTCCTGCACCTAAAGCAGCTCCAGCACCTGCTGCTGCACCTGCACCTAAAGCTGCTCCAGCTGCTGCTGCACCTGCTGCTGCTGGTGACAACACTGTTTCCGCTCCAATGCCTGGTAAAATTGTTAAATTAGTAGCTTCTGTAGGTCAAGCAGTTAATGCTGGCGATGTTCTTTTAATTCTTGAAGCTATGAAAATGCAGAACGAAATTACAGCTCCAGTTGCTGGTACAGTTAAATCTTTCGCAGTTAATGCTGGCGATAGCGTAAAACCTGGTCAAGCTATGGTTGTTATCGGTTAATTTTAATCGATAGATTAAAAAAGGGCCCATTAGTTAATCTAATGGGTTCTTTTTATATTTATATATAATATTTATACATGGAGAGATTATTATGGATATTGATAAAGTGTATAATATATTTTTTAGTCCAACTGATTCAACAAAGTTCGTATTGCAATTTTTAAGTGAGCAGATAAGCCCTAAATATACGAATATAAATTTAACTTCAAGAAGTATGAAAACAGATGATTTTATTTTAAACAAAAGTGATTTAGTATTTTTAGGAGTTCCTTCTTATGCAGGTAGAGTACCAACTACATTTAAAGAACGTTTTAGCAAAATCAACGGCAATAATGCCTTAGCAGTTATTGTAGTAACTTTTGGTAATAGAGCACAAGAGGATACTTTAATAGAGCTTTTTGATTTAGCAAAGGCTCAAGGGTTTAGAATTTTGGCAGGTTCAGCAATCGTTACAGAACATTCTATAATTCATGATTTTGGCAAAGGTAGACCAGATAAAAAAGATAAATCAGAATTAATTACTTTTGTGCAAAAAATAAAAAATAAACTTCAAGATGATGTTTTATTAGTAGATGAAATACCAGGAAATAGACCTTATAAAGAAGTAAAAGCAGTTCCAATGGCTCCAGATTTTGTAAAGGAAAATTGTGTGGCTTGTGGTAGATGTGCTAGTGAATGTCCTACAGGTGCTATTGATGATAAGACTTATAAATGTAATAGTGAAAAATGTATTTCTTGTTTGCGTTGTGTAAAAGTTTGCCCTATAAATTGTCGTTTTGTAGATAATAAAATATTAGAAAAATTGCGAGTGCATTTGACTCCTTTATGCAGCGAACGTAAAAATAATCAATTTTATCTATAAAAAAAATACTCTAGAGTTTATATAAGCTCTAGAGTATTTCACTTTTTAAAATTGATTTGTATCGGTAAAGACATCGTCCCAAAAAGTATAAAGAAAAACAACGATGATCAGAAATAATAAAAATAAATCTCCCATAATAATATTCTCCAATATGAATTTTAATTAAATTTAATTATTATATTTGAGGATAAAAGAACGCAATGGTTTATAGATATTAAATAGAATAACAGCTTTTATCGGTAAAAGTATGATGGATTTAACAGCACGCATGATGAAAAATGAAGTAGCGGCATCTTTATACATTATAGTAAGCCATAAGTTATTGAGAACGCAATCGACGAATATAAAAATCGTTAAATTCATAAGCAATAATTTTTTTAATGTAATAGTTTTTTTATAAAGAAACTTACTATAAATAAAGCTAGCAGTAATAGTGCTTAGTGTAAATCCGGGGAAATATAAACCAGGCATAAATAGATTACTGCCAATAATATCAGCTAAAGCTGCCATAATAACTGTTTTTGTGGTGCCGAAACGTATAGCATATAAACAAATAGGGATAAAAGCAAAATCTACACGTATAAATGTAGTTTGAATGGCAAAAACATATGTAAATAAAATGGTTAAAGCCATAAAAATTCCACCGTAAACGATGGATGATAATGATGAATTATTGTGCATGAAATTATACTACCTCCTTAAAATTGCGTTGCCACATCGGAGGATCATTCCTTCATGTAGCAGCGGGATGCGATATTTGTATCGCAAGCAAAACTTTTCGTCCAAATAGCAACTCCCCGTCTATTTGACACTTAACGCACAAATATCTACTCTGCTTATTAGCACTATCAATTATAAAACGATAAAGAATTGTTGTCTATATGAAATCTAGTGCGGTTTATTTATGGAAAATATTATTTTTAGTTAGCTAATAGATACTATGAATAAAATGTGATATTATGTAGATAAAATATATAAATTTTTAGAGCAAAGGAATAGTGATTTATAATGAAAAAAATTATTGTATTTTTGCTTTTAGGAGCAATGTTAATCTTCAATGCAATAGCATATGCTCAAGCTGAAAATACAGCAGAAAATAGTATCGGTGGTGCAGATAAAGCGACCGATATACAAGTAAATAATAATATAAAACGTTGGGTTTTAATTAATATACCAGCACATTCATTGCGTTTATATGATAATGATAAGTGTATTGAAATGTATCCTGTAGGTGTAGGTAAAATAGAAACAAAGACACCAGTTGGTTTTTATAAAGTTATGGAAAAAATTGTAAATCCTACATGGACAGATCCTGCTGATGTGAGTCTTGTCATACCTTCTGGTGAAGATAATCCACTTGGTTATCGTTGGATTGGTATTGGTGGCAATTATGGTATACATGGAACAAATAAACCATCTTCTGTAGGTCATTATGTATCCAATGGTTGCGTGCGTATGGTTGAGGCTGATGTGGAAAAAGTATTTGATAAAGTTGATGTAGGTACAGAAGTTCAAATCATTTATAATCGTCTTGTTATTGATAAAACTTTTGATGGTAGAGTAGCATATTATATTTATCCAGATGGATATAATATGCAAAATTTAACTGTAGATTTTGTAAAACAAGGTTTAAAAGGTTATGGTATAGCTGATTTTATAACTGATGAAGCTGTGGAAAAATCTATAGAATTATCTAATGGTCAACCAAATTATGTAGCTGGACCTGTAAATATTATATTTAACGGAAATAAACTTCCATATAAAGCAGTTAATTATAAGAATTTAATTTATGTTCCAGTTAAAGCTTTAGCTACTACATTAAATACTCCAATAACTATGGATAATAATTTAGTAAAAACACAAAAAGGTGAAGCTGATATAAGTCTTTATAGTAATGTGGCTTATATGCGTTTGACTGATATAGCTAATATTTTTGATTATGATTATAGTTTAAATAAAAATTTAACAGAAATGACTTTGAAAAAAATAAACGAATCTAGTGCTATTACAACAGAAAATACTAACACACAAGTTAAAGAAATCGTTGTACCTAAAAAACAGACAGATGAAAAAATTAATTTAGATGGAACTGTAATTGAAGATACTAAACAAAATATAAATACAGTAAAACAAGATAATACAAAGGAAAAAGTTGATACAAAAAACAGTAATAGTGATGTGAAATCTAAATAATAGTAATGGAGGTCATTGTGGAACGAGAAAAAGATCAACAAAAAAGATTTATTGTCATAGATGGCAGTAGTTTAATGTATAGAGCATTTTTTGCTTTACCACTACTTACGTCTTCAAGTGGTATATATACAAATGCTATCATGGGTTTTGCTAATATGTTAGGAAAAATCCTGACGGAATATAAGCCAGATAATATTGTTGTGGCTTTTGATAAGAGCCGTCAAACTTTTCGCACACAAATGTATGCAGAGTATAAGGGACAAAGAGAAAAAACTCCAGATGAATTAAAATCACAAATACCATTACTACGTGAATTTTTGGAAGCTTTGGGTATTGCTTTTATTGAAAAAGATAATTATGAAGCAGATGATATCATCGGTACTTTGGCAACAAAAGCGGCTAGTCAAGATTATGAAGCATTGATTGTAACAGGTGATAAAGATGCTTTGCAATTAATTCGCCCTAATTTAAAAGTTATGCTCACTAAACGCGGTATTATGGATATGCAGATTTTTGATGAAGAAGCTTTTAAAGAAAAATATGCAGGTCTTGAACCGATAAAGTTAATTGATATAAAAGCGTTAATGGGTGATAGCTCGGATAATATTCCAGGTGTACCAGGAATTGGCGAGAAAACAGCTTTGAAATTGTTATCACAATATCAAGATTTAGAAAATCTCTTGAATAATATTGATAATGTTTCAGGTAAAAAATTAAAAGAAAAATTACAGGAAAATCAAGAATTAGCGAGATTATCTTATAAATTGGCTACTATATGCTGTGAAGTAGATGTGGATTTTAAACCACAAGAGTTTGAATTGACACCTAATTTACAGAAATTAAAAGATTTTTGTCAAAAATATGAGTTGAAAACAGTTTTGACTCGCATGAAAAAAGTCTTAGCCGATAAATTAGAAGTTGTAAGTCAAAATGATAGTGCTGAATTAGCTTTGAATTTTGAAGCTACTATGCCAGTTTATGAGGAGTTTACGCAAGATAAAATTGATGTTTTAATATCAAAGATAAAAGCTGAAAAATCTGTTTCCTTTATGGTTTTATTCGAAGGAAAAGTGCCGGATATATCTATTAATATGATGGCTATTTGTTGCAAAGATAGCTTGGGTATCATAAGAGCAAAAGAAGATATAGATAAACTCAGTGAAGTATTGCAAGATGAAACAATCACTAAATTTGTTTATGATGTAAAAATGCTTTATCATTTGAATTTAGATTTAAAAGGTAAGATTTATGATACTTTGCTTATGGCATATCTTTTAGAACCTGCTAAACGAAGCTATGAAATGAATGTATTGTGGCAAATGGCAGATATTGAAGAAGAAATTCCATGGGAAAATCTCAATGAAGAAGAAAAATTAATTTGCGGTGCAAGACATTTAGCTGATTTGAGTAATGTTTTGGCGGATAAATTAGCTGATGAAAAAATGGTAAATCTTTATGAACAGATAGAATTACCACTTGCTAAAATGCTTTGTGATATGGAAACTGTAGGTATTTATATCAATGAACAAAAACTCGATGATATGAATGAACAGATGTATAAACAAATCACAGCTTTAGAGCAAGATATTTATGAATTGGCTGGAGAAATATTTAATATTAATTCACCAAAACAATTAGGCGATATTTTATTTAATAAATTAGGCTTGCCGGCTTTGAAAAAGACAAAGACAGGATATTCTACAAATGCGGAAGTGCTAGAAAATTTAATATATGCTCATCCTATTATCGCTAAGATTTTAGATTATCGCATGTTAAATAAATTAAAAACTACGTATTTAGATGGTTTGAAAGCGTTAATCAATCCGCATACGAAGAGAATTCATACAAGTTTCAATCAGACTGTAACAGAAACAGGAAGACTCAGCAGTTCTGAGCCGAATTTGCAAAATATTCCTGTACGCACAGCGGAAGGTAAAAAAATTCGCAGTTTATTTGAGCCAGGCGAAGGTTATGATTATATTTTATCTGCCGATTATTCTCAGATTGAACTTAGAATAATGGCTCATATGTCAGAAGATAAACATTTTATAGAGGCTTTTTGTCATAATCAAGATATTCATACAGCGACAGCAGCTCAAGTATTTAAAGTGCCTATAGATGAAGTTACTTCAGAACTTAGAGGTAAGGCAAAGGCTGTAAATTTTGGTATTATCTATGGTATAAGTGCTTTTGGTTTGGCAAAAAATCTGCATATTTCACCAAAAGAAGCTGGGGAATATATAGATAATTATTTACAAGAATGTAGTGGCGTAAAGAATTTTATGCATGAAATTGTAGAAAAAGCACATCAAGATGGCTTTGTTACGACTTTATTTGGTCGTCGCCGTTATTTGCCAGCGATTAAGAGCAGTAATTTTAATCAGCGTGCATTAGCAGAACGCATGGCTATGAATACACCAATTCAAGGAACAGCGGCTGATATCATAAAAATTGCGATGAACAGAGCTAGTGAAGCGATAAAAGAAGCTAATTTGAAAAGTAGAATTTTATTGCAAGTACACGATGAATTAGTGTTAGAAGTTGTAAAAGAAGAAATAGAAAAAGTATCAGAAATTTTGATAACAGCTATGCAAAATACAGCTAGTTTAAAAGTGCCACTTATCATTGATATTAATTATGGTAAAAACTGGGCAGAAGCAAAATAAAAAGTAAATTAATTATAAAAAGGTGGTGGTTTTGTGCCTGAAATGCCAGAAGTAGAAAATATTGTCGTAGGGATTAAAGATTTTATCGAAAATAAAAAAATCGTAGATGTAGAAATCATAAAAGGTGATGTAATAAAATCTCCTAGCAGTGATGAATACAAAAAGCTTTTGCAAGATAAAATTATCAAATCTTTAAAACGCAGAGGGAAATATATCATTATGTCCTTAGATGATGGCAGATTAAATATCATTCATTTGCGAATGACAGGAAAGCTATTATATAAACAGGAAAATGAGGATATAGATAAATATAGTTGTGTAATATATCATTTAGAAGATAAAACTAAATTGATATATGCAGATATTCGCAGATTAGGAACTTTGGATTTAATAACTACAGATGAAATTTCTCGCTTAAAAGGGCTATATACTTTAGGTGCAGAACCATTATCTTCAGATTTTACTATAGAGTATTTAAGAGATTGTCTAGATAAAAGTAAAACAAAAATAAAGCCATTTTTATTAAATCAAAAAAATGTGGCAGGTTTGGGCAATATATATGTAGATGAAGCATTAGCCATCAGTAAAATTCATCCAGAATGTAAAGCAAATTCTTTAAGTGATGAAGAAATAGAAAGACTTCATCAAGCAATTAATTTGGTTATAAATGAAGGTATAAGAGATGGCGGCACAAGTTTTCGCGATTATCGCAATGGTTTAGGCGAAAAAGGAAGTCATCAAGATAAATTATATGTATATAATCGCAAAGGCAAAGAATGTAGATTTTGCCATAATTTAATAACTAAAATCGTATTAAATGGCAGAGGTACTTATTTTTGCCCTAATTGTCAAAAATTAAATGATGATAGATAAATCTAAAATAAAAGCTAGAAAGGAGGATTTTTATGAAAATCATAGGTCTTACTGGTGGTATAGCTTGTGGAAAAAGTACAGTTAGTGCTTATTTAAAACAAAAAGGAGCATTCATCATTGATGGTGATGCTATAGCTAGACAATTATCTGAACCTAAAAAATCAATTTGGCAAGCGTATGTAAATCATTTTGGCAGTAAGATATTAAATACAGATAATAGCTTAAATCGCAGACTTATTGGGCAGATTGTATTTTCTGATGAAAAGGAAAAATCATGGATGAATACAACGATGCACCCATTGATTAAAGCTGAAATAATAAAACAAATAGATGAATGTAGACAAAATGGTATAGAAGTAGTAATCTTAGATATACCTCTTTTATATGAAGCTAATTGGGATAAATTTGCCGATGAAGTTTGGGTTGTAAAAATCAGCAGACAGTTGCAAATAGAGCGTATTCAAAATCGTGATGGTTTAACTAAAGAAGAAGCAATAAATAGAATAGATGCACAGATGTCTTTAGAGGAAAAAGCAAAACGTGCAGATGTGGTAATTGATAGTAGTAATGCTCCAGAAGTTACGTTACAATTAGTAGAAAAAATATGGAATGAGAGATTATTATAAAGGGTTGATAATTCATGTCTAGTTTGATTATTGTGAACCGCACACTTGTGATTTTAATCATGAGTTAGGCGAATAAAATAGTCAGCGTATATAGAAATATGTACGTAGAGATAGACAAAGAGCTAT